>CAZMSA010000124.1:0-11008 GCA_964568825.1 uncultured Rhizobiaceae bacterium
TGGCGAGGATGGTGATGCCGCGCTCACGCTCCAGGTCGTTGGAATCCATGGCGCGTTCCATCACCCGCTGGTTCTCGCGGAAAGCGCCGGTCTGGGCGAGCAGCCGGTCGATCAGGGTGGTCTTGCCGTGATCGACGTGGGCGATGATGGCGATATTGCGCATGGTCATGGGCGCGGGCTTTCGAAAGACAGTTCTGGTGCGGGGATCGCGTGGGCGATGCTTTAGAGCATAATCCAACCAGATAGAACCATTTGACCGCTTTTTCAGGTTTGCTGGCTAGACAAGCCGCACGCCGTGGTCTTGCCGACCACAAGTGTGGCGTAACGACGTCCAGCGAGCCTGAAAAAGCGGCCTTCGGTGGGCCAAGTCAGCCGATCGGCGTCGTTGATGAGCTTGCCCGATGTCCCACATCGCGCTGCGCTCATCGCCTAGCCGAGTGGGCTGACTTGGCTCCATCAAATGATCCTATCTGGTCGGACTATGCTCTAGCAGGCGCATATGGGTTTGGGAACAGGCCATGACAATGGGGACGGGAGCGCCAGAGCGGCGCGATTCCTGCATGACAGGGGTTGGCGAAGCAAATTATGTAGCAAAACAGAACAAGAGGTGGCCCATGCTCGATCGCAACCGCTCATCCAACAGTGCCGAAATGACCGACGCCGCCGTGCGTCTCGTTCTGACCGACGGAAGCGAGATCAGCGGGCACATCTCGATGCCGGTCACCACCCAACTCGACCGCTTCATCAACAACGCCGATGTGTTTCTCGCCTTCAGCGACCACGAGGGCGGCATGCAGTTCATCGCCAAGGCCCACATTGCCGCCATCAAGCCGGTCGCGGTGCCGCGCGCCACCCAGCTGTCGCGCCGCCTGGCGGAGGGGGCTTCGTTCGATCCGCATGATATCCTGGAAGTCGAGCACGGCAGCGGCCCCGATGCCATCCGCCAGGCCTATGTGATGAAGGCGCGGCTTTATCATCCCGACCGCTTCGCCGGCACCGACCTGCCGCGCGAGGTGGCGTCTTACCTGAAGGCCATGCAGCAGCGCATCAATCTTGCCTATGAGGCCCTCGCCGGCGACAAGGCGGCCGCGGCCTAGGCTGAAACTTTTCAAAAAGTATCCGCTCGACCGCAGAGTCGCGGAAGATGCGCGCACCTGCAACTTGTCATCACCGGACCTGATCCGGCGATCGATACCGCCGGCCTCACCCCCAGGCCGCAAGGCCAGCGGAATGGATGCCGGCATCAAGTGCCGGCATGACGATGGAGGGGGTGAGGGCGGACGCCCTAGCCCTGCCGCTTTCTTGCGGCCAGCGTCCGCAAGCGCAGGGCGTTGAGCCGGATGAAGCCGGCGGCGTCCTTCTGGTCATAGGCGCCGCGGTCGTCCTCGAAGGTGACAAGGGTATCGGAATAAAGCGACTTCGGCGAGCGCCGGCCCACCACGATGACATTTCCTTTATAGAGTTTCAGCCGTACGTCGCCCTCGACGTTTTCCTGGCTCTTGTCGATGAGGGCCTGCAGCATCTCGCGTTCAGGGGCGAACCAGAAGCCGTAATAGACCAGTTCGGCATAGCGCGGCATCACCTGGTCCTTCAGGTGCATGGCCTCGCGGTCGAGTGTCAGGCTCTCCATGGCGCGGTGGGCGACATGCAGGATGGTGCCGCCGGGGGTCTCGTAGATGCCGCGCGACTTCATGCCGACGAAGCGGTTTTCCACCAGGTCGATGCGGCCGATGCCGTTGTCGCGGCCGAGGTCGTTGAGGGCGGCAAACAATGTCGCCGGGCTCAGGGCCTTGCCGTCGAGGGCGACGGGATCGCCGTTCTTGAAGGTAAGGGTGATCTCGGTCGGCTTGTCGGGCGCGTCCTCAGGGCTCAGGGTGCGCTGGAAGACGTAGGCCGGCGGCTCCTCCCACGGGTCCTCCAGCACTTTGCCCTCCGATGAGGAGTGCAGCATGTTGGCATCGACGGAAAACGGCGCCTCGCCGCGTTTGTCCTTGGGGACGGGGATCTGGTGCGCCTCGGCGAAGTCGATGAGATCGGTGCGGCTCTTGAAGGCCCATTCGCGCCACGGGGCGATCACCTTGATGTCGGGATTGAGAGCATAGGCGGCCAGTTCGAAGCGCACCTGATCGTTACCCTTGCCGGTGGCACCGTGGGCGATGGCATCGGCGCCGGTCTCGGCGGCGATTTCCACAAGGCGCTTGGCGATGAGGGGACGGGCGATCGAGGTGCCGAGCAGGTAGACGCCCTCGTAAAGCGCATTGGCGCGAAACATCGGGAAGACGAAGTCGGCGATGAATTCCTCGCGCAGGTCCTCGACGTGGATCTCCTTGATGCCCATCATCTCGGCTTTCTTGCGCGCCGGGGCGAGTTCGTCGCCCTGGCCGAGATCGGCGGTGAAGGTCACCACCTCGGCGCCGTATTCGGTCTGAAGCCACTTGAGGATGATGGAGGTATCGAGGCCGCCGGAATAGGCAAGCACGACTTTCTTGACGGAAGCGGAAGGGGGCATGGGCGGGGGACCTTTGCGGGCGGCGATTTTGCCGGCACTATAGGCATGAAGGTCACGCGGGCAAGAGGGAGATGAGCCGCCATGCCGGTCCTTGCATTCTGGTTCGACTTTGCGTCCACCTATTCGTGGCTTGCCGCCTTGCGCATCGAAGACCTGGCTGAAGCGGCCGAGGTCGACATAAAGTGGACGCCGTTCCTGCTTGGACCGATCTTCAAGGCGCAAGGCTGGGAGACCTCGCCGTTCAACCTCTATCCAGCCAAGGGGCGCTACATGTGGCGCGACCTCGAACGGCTGGCCGGGGCCGAGGGGCTGGAGCTTAAGCGCCCGGCAAGCTTCCCGCAGTTTGCCCTGACCGCCACCCGGGTGGGCGTTGCCGCGCGCAACGAGCCATGGCTGCCGGAATTTTGCAGCGCCCTTTTCTTTCGTGAATTCTGCGAGGGCGGTGACATTACGGGCGATGATGCGGTGGCCGCGGCGCTCGCAGCGGCCGGCGTGGAGGCGGCGCCATGGCTTGCCCGCGCCCGCGATGAGGCCGTCAAGCAGGCACTTCGCGAACGCGGCGAGGAGGCGCAAAGACTTGGCATCTTCGGGGCGCCCAGTTTCGTCACCGAAGACGGCGAACTGTTCTGGGGCAACGATCGGCTGGAGGCCGCACTGGGCTGGACGAGGGGGCAGCGATGAGGCCCGTTTTCACAGCTGGGCCTTCACACGCGGCGCTGATTCTTCCATGATGCCGGTCATAGCCGCCGTTTGAGAGCGGTTCTGCGGACAAGGGGAGTAGCAATGCCAAAGCGTGAAAAGCTGACCAGCCTGTCGGACATCTACCGGTATTTCCGCAAGAACCAGACGCCGATCTATTTCCTGTCGCCGACGCCCTACAACATCCTCGGGCTGGGGCGCTGGATCAACCGCTTCCAGTACATCAACTTCTTCGATTCATTCGACGGCACCCACCCCAAGGCGCTGGTGCCCACCGAGCACGGGCCGCACGAGTTCCGCTCCATCGAGGACGTCAACAACTACCTCTTGCAGCACAAGCAGGTGCGCGACCACATCAAGGCCAACGGCGGCGGCAAGATGCTGCTTGTCATGTTCGACGAGGAGACCGAAAAGCTCGCCAAGGAGTTGAAGGTGGAGATCGCCCTGCCGCCGGCCAAGCTGAGGAAGGAAATCGACTCCAAGATCACCACGACGCGGCTCGGCAACGAGGCGGGCATCAAGTCGGCGCCCAATATCATGGGGCGCGCCTCATCATATGCCGAACTGATGAAGCTGGCGGCTCGCGCCAAGCTCGGCAAGGATCTAGTTGTGCAGCTGCCTTACGGCGATTCCGGCCGTACCACCTTCTTCATCTCAAAGGCCGCCGACTGGGCAAGGAATGCCGACAAGCTCGAGGCCGAAGAGCTCAAGGTGATGAAGAAGATCCGTCATCTGCCCGGCACCGTTGAGGCGGTCGCCACCCGCCACGGGACGCTGGTGGGGCCGATGCAGACCGATATCACCGGCTATGCCGAGCTCACCCCCTACAAGGGCGGCTGGTGCGGCAACGATGCCTTTGTCGGCGGCATGGAAAAGGAGCGTCGCGCCGTCCAGACGATGGCCCGCAAGCTCGGCGACCGGCTCTACAAGGAAGGCTATAAGGGCGCCTTCTGCATGGACTTCCTCATCGATACCGATGACGGCAACGTCTATCTGGGCGAGATCAATCCGCGTATCTCAGGGGCCAGCCCGCTCACCAACCTCATCACCTCCACCTATGGCGGCTGTCCCATCTTCCTGTTCCACATGCTCGAATTCATGGATGTGGACTGGGAGATCAATCTCGCGCCGTTGCAGAAGCGCTGGGCCGAGTTCGACAACTGGAGCCAGCTTATCCTCAAGCATCCGGTGGATGAGGTGGAGATCATCACCAAGGCGCCGGCCTCGGGCATCTGGCGCATGGACAAGAACGGCGAGATCACGCTGGTGAGGAAATCCATCGACTGGTTCCTGGTGTCGGGAGAGTCCGAAGCCTTTTACATGCGCGTCTATACCGCCGGGGATTACCGCTATTACGGCGCCGACATGGGCATCCTGGTATCGCGCGGACGCATGCAGACCGACACCCGCAAGCTGAAGTCGCGCGCCAAGCAATGGGCCAAGGCGATCAACGGCCAGTTCCAGTGCGTGCCGCTGCCCGCCTCGGCCCCGGTGCCGGAAATCCCGGAGGCGGATTCGATCAACAAGATGTTCTGAAGGCGCCCGGCACGGCTCGGCGCAACACCCTCGCGTCATCGCCGGGCTCGAGCCGGCGATCCATCCCGCCTGCCTTCGGGCGACCTCTGGCGTCGGCGGAATGGATGCCGGCATCAAGTGCCGGCATGACGATGGTGGGGTATGGGCGAGTGGCCCCTGGATCGTCGGGTTAGGCCCGACGATGACAGGGGGGCAGAGGCGTTTCGGCCTACATCACGAAACTGCGGCGGCGCGGCGGCATGGGGGCGACGTTGTGGGTCGCCTGCTTGGCGCGGCGTGGCTGCGCCACGGGACCGAGCCCATCCAGGTAGCCGGTATCGAAGCCCCTGTCGTAGACCGGGAACTCGGCCGGGCGGTCACGAAAGCTCTTCATCATCTGGCCGAGCCCGCGGATGCCGTTGTGGCGCGAACGTCCGACCTGTTCCATGTCGATCTCGATGGGGATGATCTGCTCGGTGGCATCGCCTGAATAAAGGCAGCGGCCCGACGGGTCGTAGACCGCCGAGCGGCCGTTGCCGCCGGCCCCCAGGCCGTTGATGTCGAAGACGTAGGCCTGGAACATGGCGGCCGTGGCATTGGCGATGGTGAGATCGACGTCACGGTCGATGGTGTGGGTCATCACCGGGTGGAGGATCACCTCGACCCCCATGGAGGTGAGCTGGCGCGCCGTCTCGGGGAACCAGATGTCATAGCAGTTGAGCACCCCGAACTTGCCCACCTCGTCGATGTCGAAGGTGAGGAACTCGGTGCCCGGCGCCACACCCTGTTCGAGCGGCGTAAACGGGAACATCTTGGAATAGCGGCCGATGACCTTGCCCTCGGGGTTGATGACCGAGGTGGTGTTGTAGATGGCGCCGTCGCGGCGTTCGTACATGGAGCCGTTGACGAGCCATATCTTGTGGTGGCGGGCAACGTCCTGGAACGCCTGTTCGGCCTTGCCCGGCAGCGGCTGGGCATGGTGCAACAGCGGCCCGAAGCAGGCGAGCTCGGAAAACATGATCATCTGCACCCACGGGTAAAGGTGCATGGTGAGGTCGATGCGATGCTTCATGGCCTCGAAATTGTTGGCATTGGCCAGATGCATCTGGATGCCGGCAATAGCAAAGGGCGTCATGTTGGTCCTTTCAGGGGCCTAACCTTGGCGCCCTTACGATGGGGCGCGTCGGATATTGAGTCGCGCAAGTCTAGCCAATGGGCCACGAGGCTTCCATCCCCCCAAATGGATAGCCGCAAGGATGCCGGCAAGTGCGGCAAAACGGTCACACTCGAATTTAGTTAATATAATTCAACTAATTAAGCGCCCGACTCAGGCCTTCGCGGCGGCTTGCAAGAGCCGCTTTTCGCGTCCCCGCAGGCGCTCGGAGGCAGATTTGAGCTGCCCGCAGGCGGCCATGATGTCACGTCCGCGCGGGGTCCTGACGGGGCTGGCATAGCCCGCCCGATTGACGATTTCGGCGAACCGCTCGATTGCGTCCCAGTCGGCGCATTCGAATGGTGAGCCGGGCCACGGGTTGAAGGGAATGAGATTGATCTTGGCGGGAATGCCCTTCAAGAGCGACACCAGCCGCCGGGCATCGGCGGGCGCATCGTTGATGCCCTTCAGCATCACATATTCGAAGGTGATGCGGCGGGCATTGGAGAGGCCGGGGTAGGCCCGGCAGGCGGCCATGAGGTCGGCGATGGGGTATTTCCTGTTGAGCGGCACCAGCTTGTCGCGCACCTCATCGGTTGTGGCGTGCAGCGAGATGGCCAGCATGGTGCCGATCTCGGCGCCGGCGCGGACGATCTCCGGCACCACGCCGGAGGTCGAGAGCGTAATGCGCCGCTTCGACAGGGAAAGACCCTCACCGTCGGCGATGATAGTGACGGCATCGCGCACGTTGTCGAAGTTATAAAGGGGCTCGCCCATGCCCATGAGCACCACGTTGGTGATGTAGCGCCCACTCGCCGGTGGGGCGGGATTGGCGGCCATGAGGTCGGGCCATTCGTGCAAGCGGTCGCGGGCGATGAGCACCTGGGCGACGATTTCGCCTGCCGTCAGGTTGCGCACCAGCGTCTGTGTGCCGGTGTGGCAGAAGGTACACGACAGGGTGCAGCCGACCTGGCTCGATATGCACAAGGTGCCGCGATCTTCCTCGGGGATATAGACGGTTTCGACCTCATGGCGGCGGCCGTCGGCGTCGGGCGCCAGCCGCAAAAGCCACTTGCGGGTGCCGTCGGTGGAAATCTGCTCGGCCACGATCTCCGGCCGCGCCAGGCTAAAGGCCGCTGAAAGGTCTTGGCGCAGCTCGCGGCCGATATCGGTCATGGCATCGAACGAGGTGGCGCCGCGATTGTAGATCCAGCGCCATAGTTGGCTGGCCCGCATGCGCCGCTGGTGCTCGGGCACGCCGATAGCCGCCAAAGCCTCGGCAAGCGCTTGCCGCGGCAGCCCGATGAGGCTTGTCACTGGCGTCGCGGATGGCGCCTCGGCGTCGATGCTATCAAGTACAAGGGTCATGGCCGGCGCTCATAACACAGGGCGGGCACGGTTCCCAAGGAGATAAGGTCTGTGACGCAGGCGACAAGGCCTACTTGCAGGCGTTGTTGATCTTCGCCATGGCGGCGGTCACGCCGGAGAGCGAATAGGTGTCGACGGTCTCGGTACCGCGCGACGACGTGCCGGTCACGACCATCTTGTTGCCCGCCTTCATGGCGGCGACAATCTGGTTGTCGTGTTCGGAGGAGTCCGACCAGGCGCCGTCGTCGTGGGTGAAAAGCACGAACTTGTTGCCGTCGATATCGACGCTGGCCGATGAGTCCTTCTTGAAGGTGTAGCCGATGATGGTGTTGACCTCGTTCTTCACCTTGTCGGCGGTGCGGTCGGTCACCAGAAAGAATACCGGAGAGCGCTTGACGCCCTGGGGTTCGGATTTCTTGGGCTGCGAGACGATGTAACAGACATCGCCGCCGTTGTTCTTGTAGGCATAGGCCGCCCAGTCGTTGAATTCGCCCAGCGGCGTGGGCTGCTGCGCGGCGGCAGCACCCGCCAGGGCGCCGAACAGACAAAGGAAAAGGGTGAAACCCCCGAATGATCGAATCATGACGGACCGAAGAGTACTCATTGAACCTGCCCAATTCCAGCCACTGCCGTTAATTTGCCCCGCCACTGCACCTTTTCCCGATCGGCGCGGTAGCCGCGCCCACACTAGGAGGGAAGTTGACCACAAGATGGCGGCCCCGGCACAGGCTGCCCCGAGCGTTGCAATTGGCGGCCAAAACGGACAGTTTGCCTCACCTGTCATCGGCCGCGATAGTTAACAGACTCTGAAGGGAGTTTCGATGAAAGCCATCCACTGCACTGCCTACGGCCCGCCCGAGAGGCTTCAGCTTGCCGACATCGCCAGCCCGCTTCCCGCACCCGGCGAGATCAAGGTGAAGGTGAAGGCGTGTGCCCTCAATTTCTTCGACACACTGATCATCGAGGGCAAATACCAGTATCGGCCGGATCCGCCGTTCTCGCCGGGGGCCGAAGTGGCGGGGATCGTCGAGGCGATCGGCGAGGGCGTGGAAGGCTTCAAGGCCGGCGAGCGGGTGATCGGCTATCTCGGCTGGGGCGGTTGTCGCGAGGAAGTGGTCGCAGGCGCCGACAAGTTCGTCGTCATGCCCGATGGCCTCGAGGATGCGGTGGCCGCCGGGCTCACGGTCACTTATGGCACCACCTTGCACGCGCTGAAGGACCGTGCCCGCCTCAAGCCGGGTGAAACCCTGGCAGTGCTGGGGGCCGCCGGCGGGGTGGGGCAGGCCGCCGTCGAGATCGGCAAAATCATGGGCGCGCGGGTGATCGCTTGTGCCTCCAGCGATGAAAAGCTCGAATTCTGCAAGCGGCTGGGTGCCGATGAAGGCTTCAATTACGCCAGCGGTGACCTCAAGGAGGGCCTGAGGCGGCTCACCGGCGGCAAGGGCGTCGATGTGATCTACGATGCCGTGGGCGGCGATCTGTCGGAGCCGGCACTCAGGGCCATCGCCTGGCAGGGGCGCTTCCTGGTGGTGGGCTTCGCGGCCGGCAGCATACCGAAAATCCCCCTCAACCTGGTGTTGCTCAAGGGCTGCGAGATCGTCGGGGTGTTCTGGGGCGAGCATATCGCGCGCGAACCGGAGCGGCATCGCGCCAACATGGTGCAGCTGCTGCAATGGGCCGCAGACGGACGCATCGCGCCGCACGTCCACAAGATATACAGCCTCGCCGAAACGCCGCAGGCGCTCGCTGCCATCGCGCGGCGCGAAGTCATGGGCAAGGCGATTGTCGCGCCATGATGATGCCTGCCAGGCGGCGGTGACGTCTGCAAGGGATTCGAGGCTTCCGGCCTGTTGCGCCTGGGTCGTCGGGTCAAGCCCGACGATGACACGGGTGGTGGACGGGCGGCGGCCTTAGCGCAGCACGTAGGTGACGATCAGATAGACCAGCAGTCCGACGAAGATGACGAGGCTGAGGGCGCGGCCGATGCGGCGGCCGAGAATGACGGTCGGATCGTTGTCATCGTCATCGGCGTGGCGTGGGCCGGTCAGCAGTTTTTCCGACTGCTCCGACATGCGCTTGAGATGGCGTTGCGCCTCAGCGGCATCCTCAGCGGTATGGCGCTTCACTGCATGGTGCCCGGCCGTTCGGCATCCGCGGCCATTTCGATGCGCGCCATGTCATCGTCGCTGAGGCCGAAGTGATGGCCGATCTCGTGCACCAGCACATGGGTGACCACGGCGCCCAGGGTTTCTTCGTGTTCGGCCCAGTAGTCGAGGATGGGCCGGCGGTAGAGGAACACCATGTTGGGCATGAGGGCCGGCGAGGAGGGGCTTTGGTGGGCCAGACCGGTGCCGGTGAACAGGCCGAGCAGGTCGTAATCTGATTCGCAATCGAGTTCCTCGAGCACGTCTTCGTCGGGAAAGTCCTCGATGCGGATGACCAGTTCCCCGCACAGGTCATGGAATTCGACCGGCAGCGAACGCAACGCGTCATCGGCAAGCAACGCCAGCTCATCGAGCGAGGGCGCAACGATACGCGATATCCTGTCGGTCGTGGTTCTGGCGGCCATGGCCGCTATATTGCCACGCCCGAAGCAGGCGGTGGCAACAAAAATGCCCTCAATGGCTGGCGGACGTGGTGTCGACGGTGTGGGTCGGCAACGCCCGCACCGTGGTCAATACCGCCATCATGCCGGTAATCAGCGTGGCGCCCACCAGTCCGATGAGGATGGCGCGCAGAAAACGCGCATCGGCTTCTTTTGCAATCATGAATACTCGTCCCCCGATACCGGCAGTCCCACAACTCACCGTCCCAAAAAGCTAGCACAATGAATATTGCGCCAATGTTAACGGCGCATTCACCACATGTTCGGAGCCATTGCAAGCCTCGATGTGGCCGGATTCTAGTTCCAGGAGCGGATATCGACGAAATGCCCGGCGACGGCGGCGGCCGCCGCCATGGCTGGCGACACCAGATGGGTGCGGCCCCTGAACCCCTGGCGGCCCTCGAAATTGCGGTTCGAGGTCGAGGCACAGCGCTCGCCCGGCAACAGCTTGTCGGCGTTCATGGCCAGACACATGGAGCAGCCCGGCTCGCGCCATTCGAAACCGGCGGCGGTGAACACCTTGTCGAGGCCTTCGGCTTCGGCCTGGGCCTTCACCAGCCCGGAGCCCGGCACCACCATGGCATTGACGCCGTCATGTACTTTCTTGCCGGCGATCACCCGGGCGGCGGCGCGCAAGTCCTCCATGCGGCCGTTGGTGCACGAGCCGATGAAGATGCGGTCGACGGCGATATCGGTGATTTTGGTGCCGGCCTTCAAGCCCATGTAATCGAGCTTGTGGGCGATGGCGGCGCGGCGCATCTCGTCTTCGAAGTCGGCCGGGTCGGGGACGATGCCGGCGATCGAAAGCACATCCTCGGGGCTGGTGCCCCAGGTGACCAGCGGCGGCAGGGCCGATCCATCGAGGCGGACCTCGGCGTCGAAATGGGCGCCTGCATCGCTCACCAGATTTTCCCAGTAGCGCATGGCCTTGTCCCATTGTGCGCCCTTGGGAGCCCGTGGGCGGTCCTTCAGGTAGGCGAAGGTCTTTTCATCGGGGGCGATCATGCCGGCGCGGGCGCCGCCCTCGATGGACATGTTGCACACCGTCATTCGGCCTTCCATGGTGAGGTCGCGGAACACCTCGCCGGAATATTCGATGACGTGGCCGGTGCCGCCGGCGGTGCCGATCTCGCCGATGATGGCGAGGATGATGTCCTTG
>CAZMSA010000125.1:0-10851 GCA_964568825.1 uncultured Rhizobiaceae bacterium
TGCGCGAGATGCGCCACAGGTTGTTGCCCGGCTGGATGACCACCCGGCCGACCTTTGGCGCCGGCGGCTGCGATGCCTGCTGGCTCGATGTGTTGGCCTGCTGATTGGCCGGTTCTTCGGGCATGGCCGGCACCTTGACGGGTTGCTCGGTCTTGGTGACTTCCTGGCTCTTGGCCGGCTGCTCGGTCTTGGCGACCTCCTGGCTCTTGGCCGGTTCCTCGGCCTTGGGCTGCTCGGTCATCTTGGTGGTGTTTTCGTTGCCGGCCTGTTTGGCGATCTCGCGCGACTTCTGCAAGGCGGCGACCTCTTCCTGGCCGGCCCGGGCGAATGGCTCTTCGATGCGCGCCATCACCTTGCCCTGGGCATCGATGGAATCGATGCGCAACTGATGGTCGCCGACCTTGATCTTCTCGCGGCCGACAAATGTCCAGTTGCCCGATGAATCAGCCGTCGTATCGGCGACGTAGCCGTTGTCGACATAAAGGCGCACGGTGCTGCCGGGAACGGCATGCCCGGCGAACGTCATGTCGCCGGCATCGTTGTAGTCGACGCTGTTGAGCTTGAGCGCCAGCTGAGCGGCCTGCTCGGCAGCCCGTTTGGCTGCCTGCTTGGCGGCAGCATCGGCGGCCTGCTTGGCGGCCTGCGCTTCGGCCTCCTTGGCGGCCTTGTCGGCTTGCTGCTTGGCCATCTGCTCAGCCGTAGGCTGCGCCGGCTGCTCGGTGGCGGGCTGCTTTGCCGGCTGCTCGGTAGCCTGCTTCTGCTCCGCCTGCCCGGTAGCCGGCTGTTCGGCGGCCTGCTGCTGGGCGGGTTGTTTTGCCGGCTGTTCCGCGGCCTGCTGCTGGGCGGGTTGCTTTGCCGGCTGTTCGGTCGCCGGCTGCTTTGCCGGTTGCTCGCTGGCCTGCTGCTGGGCGGCGGGCTGTTGCGTCGATGGTTGCTGGCTTGATGGCTGCGGGGTCTTTTCAGCGACGACCGTGTTGGTGTTCTTTTCCGGCGCCTGGAGAACCTGTGAGGGCTTTTGCGCCTCCGAGAGCACGATGAGCGGCTTGTCGGTGCTGTTGTCGGGGACCTTGATGGCAACCGACTGCCGGGCCACGGTGATCTTGCCGTCGGCGCCATGCGATTCAAGCACCAGCAGGTGGTCGCCCTTGGCGAACGGCTGGTCGGGAACAATCACCCATTCGCCGCGTTCACTTGCATGCGCACGGCCAATGACTTTGCCGTCGAGTTTGAGCACGACATCGGCGCCGGGAGCCGAGCGCCCGGCAACTACCGCAGCACCGTCGCCTTCCACCCGCACGATGTCGAACGACAAGGCGTCTTCGGCCGACGGCTTGGGCATCGGCGGTGCCACTACCGGCGGCTGCACAGCCGCCTGCTGCTGTTTGGTCTCAGTGCCCGGTTGCTGTTCTGCCTTCTGGACCGGCTGCTGGACCGCGGGTTGCTGGGTGGCCGGCTGCCCGGTTTCGGTGGCCGCCTTCTGTTCGGCTTGCTTCGCGGGTTGCTGGGCAGGTTGCTCGCTGGTCGGCTTGGGCGGCTGCTGTTCGGCCTGCTTTGCCGGCTGTTGGGCCGAAGGTGACTGGGGCGCCGGCTCGATCTTGACCTCGCGCGGTCCAGAAAAGCTGACCGGGGCCTGCCACTGGGACCAGCGGGCGTAGTTCACGCCGGCGAGCACGGCTGCCGTTGCGACGGCCGCACCGACGTAAAGCACGAGAGGTTTCATTGCCATGCGTTTGCTACCTGAAAAGACATTGCCCCATTGCGCGAAACCGACCTATGCATCCGCGCAGCCCCTGTTACCCTGGCCCACACCTATAATTAAGCCCTGCGCTATCGCAAGGCAAATCCGCCCAAAGGCGTAAGGCGGGTAATGGCGCGGGTGCAAGTTAATTCCGCCACTTAACTATGTAAACGCGGCGCCGGCGTGCGTGCTTGACGCCGGGCAGCGCTCCGGGTGACATGGCGGATATGAGAACGAATCAATTTGTTTGCGTTTACTGCGGCTCGGGCCCGGGCCTCAAGCCGGTGTATGTCGACGCCGCCCGCACACTCGGCACGGCCCTGGCGGCCAACGCCATCGGCCTGGTCTATGGTGGCGGCAGCCTCGGGCTGATGGGCGAAGTGGCGCGCGCCACGCTGGCCGGCGGCGGCCGGGTTATCGGCGTCATCCCGGAATTCCTAGTGCAGCGCGAGCGCATGCTGGCGGAAGTGAGCGAACTCATCGTCACCACCAACATGCACGAGCGCAAGATGACCATGTTCGAGAAGTCGGACGGCTTCATCGCCCTGCCCGGCGGCATGGGCACCCTGGAGGAGCTGATCGAGGTGTCGACATGGGCGCAGCTCGAACAGCACTCAAAGCCCATCATCCTGGCCAATGTCGACAACTACTGGGACCTGCTGATCAAGCTCATCGCCCACATGCGCAAGGAACAGTTCATCCGCGCCGGGCTGGAGGTGCATTTCGACGTGGTCGGCAGCGCCGAGGCAATCGTGCCGGCTTTCAAGCAGCGCCTCGCCCATCCCCGCCAAGCCCCCCGCAAGGCGGACGCCGCGCGCAAGTTTTAGGTCCTGCTCATCCTGTCGAGCCGCCAGGCTTCGAAGGAATAAAGCCCAAGCGCCGTCCAGATGAGGGCAAAGCCGGTCAGGCGGGCGGCATCGACAGGCTCGCCGAAGACGAAGATGGCGGTGAGGAACAGGCCCGTTGGGGCGATGTATTGCAGCATACCGATGGTGGCGAGGCGCATCCGCCGGGCGGCGGCGGCAAACAGCATCAAGGGTGCCGCCGTCATCGGCCCGCAGGCGATCAGAAGCCCGGTATCGTGCCAGGTGCCGCCGAAGCTTGCCCGGCCGTGGGCCATCAGCCAGGCCATGATGGCGATGCCGACCACCGACAAAAGCACCGCTTCCACGAAAAACCCCTGCACCGGCCCGACATCGATGGTCTTGCGCAGGTAGCCATACATGGCAAAGCTTCCCGCCAGGGTCAGCGCCAGCCATGGGAAGACGCCCACCACCAGGGTCTGGATGATCACCGCCGCCGCCGCCAGGCCGACCGCGCACTTTTGCAAAAGCGTCAGCCGCTCGCCCAGCAGTACATAGCCGATGAGGACGCTGAGCAGCGGGTTGATGTAATAGCCCAGACTGGTCTCCAGCGTGCGCCCGGCGCCCACCGCCCACACGAAGAACCCCCAGCTTATGGCCACCATGAGGGATGAAAGGAACAGCATCCCCATGAGGCGCGGCGTCTTGAAGGCGCGGGTGATGTCGCGGGTGCGGCCCATGGCAAACAGGATGCTGCCGGCGACGGGAACCGCCCAGAAGCTGCGCTGGGCTACCACTTCGAGCGGGTCGATGTGGGCAAGCTGTTTAAAGAACAGGCCGTAAAAGGCCCACAGGCCGTAGGCCATGACGGCCAGCACCACGCCCTTGCCGGCTTCCGAGGCAACGCCTGAGGATTTCGGGATGGAGGGTTCGATGACAGCCATGGCGGCGCACCTTGGCGGCAAGCTTCAGGGTTTGCAACGCCCGCTCATCTCATGCGCGACTTGCGCCCGGCGCATGGCTGGGCATCACGCGGCAAGGCCTTCGGCCATGAGCTTGTAGGTGATGGAATCCGACAGGGCCTGGAACGAGGCATCGACGATGTTGGGCGATACCCCCACCGTGAACCAGCGCTCGCCAGCGCCATCGCGGCTCTCGATGAGCACCCGGGTGGTCGCCCCGGTGCCGCCGTTGAGAATGCGTACCTTGTAATCGACCAGTTCGAGGTCGCCGATATAGCGCTGATATTTTCCCAGATCCTTGCGCAACGCGACGTCGAGGGCATTGACCGGGCCGTTGCCCTCGCCCACCGACAAGAACCGCTGGCCATCGACCACCACCTTGACCACCGCTTCGGATACCGTCACCACCTTGCCCACGGCGTTGTGGCGCTGCTCGGTCATAACGCGAAAGCTTTCCACCTCGAAGAACTGCGGCACCGTTCCAAGGGTGCGGCGGGCCAGCAATTCGAACGAGGCGCCGGCGGCCTCATAGGCATAGCCTTCGGTCTCGCGGCGCTTCACCTCGGCCAGCAGCTTGTCGAGGCGGCGGTCGTCGCGCTCAACCTCGATGCCGATGCGCTGCAGTTCGGCCATGAGGTTGGACTTGCCGCCCTGGTCGGAGACCAAGAGCCGGCGGCGGTTGCCGACCTTGTCGGGCGAGACGTGCTCGTAGGTCGCCGGCTCCTTCATGATGGCCGAGGCATGGATGCCGGCCTTGGTGGAAAAGGCGCTCTCGCCCACATAGGGCGCCTGGCGGTCGGGGGCGCGGTTGAGCATTTCATCGAACACCCGCGAGACATGGGTGAGCGACTTGAGCCCCGCCTCGCTGACGCCGATGTCGAACTTTTTGGCCAGTCCGTCCTTCAGCATCAAGGTGGGGATGAGGGAGACCAGATTGGCGTTGCCGCAGCGCTCGCCGAGGCCGTTCAGCGTCCCCTGGATCTGGCGCGCGCCTGCCCTCACGGCGGCCAACGAATTGGCCACCGCCTGTTCGGTGTCGTTATGGGCATGGATGGCCAGATGATCGCCCGGCACGACCTTCGCCACCGCGGCGACGATGGCCTCGACCTCATCAGGCAGGGTGCCGCCGTTGGTGTCGCACAAGACCACCCAGCGGGCGCCGGCCGCGTGGGCCGTGCGGGCACAGGCGAGAGCGTAGTCGGGGTTGGCCTTCCAGCCGTCGAAGAAGTGCTCGCAATCGACCAGCGCCTCCTTGCCGGCGGCGATGGCGGCTTCCACCGACTGGCGGATGCCTTTGAGGTTTTCCTCATTGGTGGTGCCCAGCGCCACCCGCACATGATAGTCCCACGACTTCGCCACGTAACAGATGGCATCGGCCCTAGCGGCGATGAGGTCGTTGATGCCGGGATCGTTGGCGATGGAGCGCCCGGCCCGCTTGGTCATGCCGAAGGCGGCAAGCTTGGCACGGGTCTTTCTGGGCTCGGCGAACAGCGCGGTGTCGGTGGGGTTGGCGCCGGGATAGCCGCCCTCGATATAGTCGATGCCGAGGTCATCGAGCATGGCGATGATCGCCAACTTTTCCTCCAGCGAAAAGTCCATCCCCGGCGTCTGCGCCCCGTCGCGCAGGGTGGTGTCGTAGAGATAAAGGCGTTCGCAGGTCATCGTTGTGGTTCCATCAGGGTGGGCGCCGGTCGTTGCCCCGTGCGCCCGGACCGGGCCATTGCGAGCGCGCCCATCACACCACCTGCTGCCAGTGCAGGAAGGCATAAACGGCCAACGCCAGCACGGCGATCTTGATGGCGAGATAGACGCTCCACTGGCGCGGAAACGGCAGGTTGTCGTGCCAGGATTTCTGTTTGTCGTTGTTGTCAGGAGTCGTCATCGTTTCACCTCCCAGGTGGTCTCGATCTCGCCGGTCTCGGGGTTTTTGGCGTCCATGAGCTGGATGCCCATGGCAGTGAGTTCGTCGCGGATGCGGTCGGCCTCGGCCCAGTTCTTGGCGGCACGGGCGGCGTTACGGGCGGCGATGCGGGGTTCCACGTTCAAAAGTTCAACACCCGCCGTTCGATCAAAGAGCAGAATGTCAACATTCTCGATGAAATACGGATCAAGGAGGCCGACAAACTCCATACCCTCACCGAGAGACCGGTAGTCGCTACTTGCGTATGCAGCACGAAGATAGGTCACTAGGTTCGATGTGTTGAGATCGTCGCACAAAATCTGGGACACCGCGTCGCTAACATTGTTCGATTTTATCCTATAATCGAAATTTATTCCTCTCAACATGTCATACCATTTATATAATTCATCGCTGGATTCGTAAAATCGGTGCGAAGTCCAATTTATCGGCTCTCTATAGTTTGTCTGAAGCATGGAATATCTGGAAGTCAATCCGTTCCATTTTTGTTTTATATCTTCGTCTTGTGCAGACATTTCCACTGGAGTGAGTCGGGGCAATGTCGTTTTCAGAACTTCATGGATGGTGATGAAATTCCCCAGGCTCTTGGACATCTTCTGGCCTTCTACCTGCAGAAAGCCGTTGTGCATCCACACATTCGCCATCACATCGCCGCCGAAGGCGCAGCGGGTCTGGGCCAGTTCGTTCTCGTGGTGGGGGAATTGCAGATCGATGCCGCCGCCGTGGATGTCGAAGACTTTTCCCAAGTGTTTTGCACTCATGGCCGAGCATTCGATGTGCCACCCCGGTCGGCCCCTGCCCCACGGCGAGGGCCAGCCGGGCGTTTCGTCGTCGGAGGGCTTCCACAGGACGAAGTCCATGGGGTTCTTCTTGTAGGGCGCCACCTCGACGCGGGCGCCGGCCATCATCTCATCGAGCGAGCGCCGCGACAGGGTGCCGTAATCCTTCGCCTTTGCTACCTCGAACAGTACATGGCCCTCGGCCTCATAGGCGCAGCCGTTGGCGATCAACGTCTCGATCATCTTGACCATGTCGGGGATGTGGCTGACGCAGGTGGGCTCAACCGTGGGGGGCAGGCAGCCGAGCGCGGCGATGTCCTTGTGATACTGCTCGGTGGTGCGCTCGGTGACCTTGGCCACGGCATCGTTCAGCGGCAGGTCGGGATATTCCTCGCGCGCCCTGGCGTTGATCTTGTCGTCGACGTCGGTGATGTTGCGGACATAGGTGACGTGCTTTTCCCCGTAGAGATGGCGCAGCAGGCGGAACAGAACGTCGAAGACGATGGCGGGACGCGCGTTGCCGATATGGGCATAGTCGTAGACCGTCGGCCCGCACACATACATGCGCACGTTGCTCGCATCGATGGGGCTGAAGACCTCCTTCGAGCGGGTCAGCGAGTTGAAAAGCGTCAGGCTCATGCGTCATCCTCGGGGGCCGGCCCCTGCGGATCGCTTCATCACTGTTGAGGAATGCGGCCGCCAGCCAGCGCTATGTGCTAGGCGATAATAATGCCGCAAATGTTGCGGACGGGTTGCTGGCGGTTGGTCATGGGGCGGCACGTTTGCCCCTTTGCGCGCCCGGCGTCAAGAGGCATTGCTTCAGCGCCTGGCCTAGCGCTTGGCTTCGAAGAACCGTCGCAGCAAGTCGGCGGCGGGCTTTTCGCTCAATCCCCCATAGACCTCGGGCGCGTGGTGGCAGGTTTCAAGCGTGAAGACGCGGGCGCCGTGTTCCACCGCTCCCATCTTGGGATCGCCCGCCCCGAAATACAGCCGCCGGATGCGGGCAAAGGAAATGGCCGCCGCGCACATGGTGCATGGCTCCAGACTGACATAGAGGTCATGGCCGGCAAGCCGCTCGGTACCGCTCAGGCGGCAGGCCTCGCGGATGACCAGCATCTCGGCATGGGCGGTGGGATCGCCAAGCTGGCGGGTGCGGTTACCGTCGGCGGCGATGATGCTGCCGTCGGGGGCCGTCAGCACCGCGCCCACCGGTACCTCGCCGCGCCGCATGGCGTCCTCGGCTTCGGCGAGCGCGCGCCGCATGGGATCGTCACGATCCGTCACGGCGTCACGCAGCGCAGCCGCCGCGGGCGTGTCTGCTCAGGCCTTGCCTTCAAACTTGAACGATACCTTGACCTTGGAACGAAAGGCCGCGACCTTGTTGTCCTTGAGGACGAGGTCCTGCTCGACCACCTCGGCGACCCGCAAGTCGCGCAGGGTCTTTCCCGCCTGATTGATGGCGGCCGTGGCTGCCTTTTCCCAGGATTCAGTGCTGGTTCCGACCAACTCGACAACCTTGTAGACGCTTTCTGCCATTTTTCTACTCTCCCTGTCTGCCGCCTTCGCATTTCGCGGGCGATGGACCGGGCCATCTGACCACACACACCGCGCCATGTCACGCCCCCGCGCACATTCATCGTTTCGCCGCAAGCGCAAAGCATCTAGAAACAACCCATGGCCAAAAACCCCAAAGAGAATGCCCTGCCCGCCGGAGACCGCATCGCCAAGGTGATGGCGCGGGCCGGCCTGTGTTCCAGGCGCGATGCTGAAAAGTGGATCGCCGAGGGCCGGGTCAGCATCAACGGCGAGACCCTGGCGACCCCGGCCCGCACGGTGACGGCGGATGATGTCGTGACGGTCAACGGCCAGCCGCTGCCGGTGAAGGAGGCCGCCCGCCTGTGGCGCTATCACAAGCCGGAAGGTCTGGTGGTCAGCCACAAGGACGAAAAGGGCCGCGATACCGTCTTCCAGCACCTGCCGGCGACAATGCCGCGGGTGGTGTCCATTGGCCGCCTCGACCTCAATACCGAAGGCCTGTTGCTGCTCACCAACGACGGCGGGCTGGCGCGCCTGCTCGAACTACCGGCCACCGGCTGGGTGAGGCGCTACCGGATCCGCGCCTATGGCAAGGTGGACGAGGCAGCGCTCAAGAAGCTGGCCGACGGCGTCAGCGTCGACGGCATCCACTACGGCCCCATCGAGGCCAGGCTCGACAAGGTGCAAGGGGCCAATGCATGGCTGTCGTTCGGCTTGCGCGAGGGCAAGAACCGCGAGGTGAAGAAGGTGTGCGAGCACCTGGGGCTCACCGTCAACCGCCTCATCCGCGTCGCCTTCGGGCCGTTCCAGCTCGGCGAACTGAAACGCGGCGAAGTGGAGGAGGTGTCGCCCAAGGTGATCGCCGAACAACTTGGCGCCGGACGCCCCGGTGCCGCCAACACCAAGGGCTGGGCGACGAAGCAGAAGTCCACCTCGGAAAAACATGCGAATCGTCGGCGGAAAGTTTAGCGGCCGCCCCCTCGTCACCCGGCTCGGGGCCTCGACGCGGCCAACGGCGGAACGGGTGCGCCAGGCGATCTTCAACATCCTCGAACACGGCATCGACGAATTTGCCATCGACGGCGCCCGCGTCCTTGACCTGTTCGCGGGATCGGGCGCAATGGGCCTCGAAGCCCTGTCGCGCGGCGCCCGGCATGTGTTGTTCGTGGAAGAAGCCCCCGAGGCGCGTGGAGCGCTGCGCACCAACGCCGAGGCGCTGGGGGTGACGGGCCTTGCCAAGATCTGGCGGCGCGATGCCACGAAGCTGGGACCGGCCGCCCCGCAAGCCCCCTTCGATCTCGCCTTCGCCGATCCGCCCTATGGCAAGGGTTTTGGCGAAAAGGCACTCGCTGCATTGATCGCCGGCGGATGGCTGAACGACGGTGCCGTGGTGGTGCTGGAAGAAGCCGGGCGGGCCGAGGTCACGGTGCCGGAGGGGCTCGAAGTCATCGACACCCGCGTCTATGGCCACACGCAGGTGGTGTTCGTGAGAAAGGCGGCGGCGGGCGGCGCGTAGGGCCCCGTTCAGTCCTCAAGCATCGCCATGGCGGCCTTGCGGTCGCCGGCCTTGAGGCGCAGGAACAGGTCGCGGGCCTTCTTGATGTCCATCGCCGAACCGGTCTCCGATGCCGTCTTCAAGGCAACTGTGGTGGGATTGTCCGCCCCGCAGATGAAGGCCAGTGCCTTGGCGAGGCGCCCCATGGCGGCGCGATCGATCTTTGTTTCATCCATGCCGGACATCCTTGCAGAAAGTCGCGCCGATGACCATGATCAAGTATGTCATGCGGCGGCCGAACAGACGATCAGTTCGCAGGGCGATAAAAAGCCCTCCGGCCCTTCGAAGCCGCGCAAGGCATCGGCGATCTCCGCCCAGATGGCTTCCTTTTCGCTTTCCTCAAGAGCGCTCAGCATCTGCTGCATGGTACCGGAGGCCTCGCGCCGCCATTTCATGCACTCCTCGACGGAGGCAAAACGCACCGGTGCCTCGACCACCTGCTCGTTGATGTCGTGAAAGCCGGCCTTTGCCAGGTGGCCGGTAAAAACACCGGGGGCACCAAGGCTGAACGGGCCGGGTTGGCCGGGTTCTGGCGGCGGCAGTCCGCGGCGCTCACGGATCAGCTTGATGGGGATGGAAAAGAACGGCGACTTTTCCGGGGTCGTGAACACCACCGCCGCCAGCCGTCCGCCCGGCTTCAGCACCCGCTTGATCTCCGCCAGCCCCTTTTGCACATCGGGCAGGTACATGAGGCCGAGACGCGATATGGCGGCATCAAAGGAAGCATCGAGCAGCGTCAGCTTTTCCGCATCCATCACTTCGGCTGAGAGCTGGGTCAGCCGCATGCGGGCAGCGACGGCATTGGCGAGGGTGACAAAGGCCGGCGTGATGTCGGTGGCAAGCACCTTGCCTTCCGCCCCGACGCGCGCCGCCGCATAGACCGACTGACCGCCATCGCCGGCGGCAATGTCGATAACGCTGCTGCCGGCCTTCACCGCCGCCGCGTCCAGCATCGCTTCGGTGGCGCCGTTAAGCCAGGCGTTGATCTCCGGGATCCAGCGATGCCAGCCCGCGGCGGCACGATCCCATTCCTGCTTCACCGCCTCTTTGTAAGCGCCAGCATCAAAAGCCAATATTCATTCCCCTCCCGCAATCACCGATCTGGTGGACATGCCAGCATCGACCTGGCGGTATGTCAATCTTTGCCATGCCGTCCCGACGATGCGGCGCTGGCGCTCTTCCGAAACGGGGTTATCGCACGCTAGACTGACAGTCCACCCAACCGAGGTTTCACCATGCTGCATGTCGCCCAGAAATTCCCCCGCTATCCGCTGATGTTCGGCCCGACGCCGATCGAGAAACTTTCGCGCCTTTCCGATCATCTGGGTGGCGGGGTGGAGCTTTATGCCAAGCGCGACGATTGCAATTCGGGGCTGGCCTTCGGCGGCAACAAGATCAGGAAGCTGGAATACCTCGTCCCTGATGCCATCGCCCAGAATTGCGACACCCTCGTCACTATCGGCGGGGTGCAGTCCAACCATACACGGCAAGTGGCCGCAGTCGCTGCCAAGATCGGCATGAAGTGCCGGCTGGTGCAGGAAAGCTGGGTGCCGTTCAACG
>CAZMSA010000126.1:0-10682 GCA_964568825.1 uncultured Rhizobiaceae bacterium
GCTGTCGATTCCGGCAGCTCCTGATCGAAGCAGCGCTGGTAGAACTCGGCCACCAGGCCGCGTTCCAGCTCGTCGCACTTGTTGAGGAAGGTGACACGGAAGCCGAAGCCGATGTCTTCGAAGATCTTGGCATTCTCGGCCCAGGTGATCACCGTGCGCGGGCTCATGACGGTCGACAGGTCGCCGTTCATGAAGGCGTTGCGGGTGAGATCGGCAACGCGCACCATGTTGGAGATGTTGCGGCGGCCTTCCTCGTTGTCATAGGACTTGTTCTTGGCCAGAACGATGGCTGATTCCTGGGCGTGCGAGAGGTAGTTGAGCGCCACGATGATCGACCAGCGGTCCATCTGCGCCTGGTTGATCTGCTGGGTGCCGTGATAAAGGCCGGTGGTGTCGCCGAGGCCGACGGTATTGGCGGTCGAGAACAGCCGGAAGGCGGGATGCGGCCGGATCACCCGCGACTGGTCCAGCAGGGTCAGGCGGCCGGAGGATTCCAGAATGCGCTGGATGACGAACATCACATCGGGGCGGCCGGCGTCGTACTCGTCGAACACCAGCGCCACATTGTGCTGGTAGGCCCACGGCAGGATGCCTTCGCGGAATTCGGTGACCTGCTGGCCGTCCTGGAGAACGATGGCGTCCTTGCCGATCAGGTCGATGCGCGAGATATGGCTGTCGAGATTGATGCGCACGCACGGCCAGTTGAGGCGGGCGGCGACCTGTTCGATGTGGGTCGACTTGCCGGTGCCGTGGTAGCCGGTGATCATCACCCGGCGATTGAAGGCAAACCCCGCCAGGATGGCCAGCGTGGTCTCGCGGTTGAAGATGTAATCCTCGTCGAGATCGGGCACATGCTCGTTGGATTGCGAATAGGCCGGCACTTCGAGATTGCTGTCAAAGCCAAACAGTTGGCGGATGGACACCTTGATGTCCGGCAGCGCTGTATCGGCTCCATTTCCATTGATGGTGGTGTTCATAGTGCTTTTCGCATTCCCGTAAATATCGAGACAGAGCCAGACCGGAAGTAGGCCGGTCGTCGGCGTTTCTAATGGTTGGCGCGGCCTAGCACAAGCGGGGTCGGACCCGATAGATCAGCACAGTTTGGCGCTACGCAGCCGATCATAGGCCTGGATGATCTCGCGCAGCTTGTCCTCGTTGTCACGGCTGCCATTGTTGGCGTCGGGATGGAGGCGCTTCACCAGTTTCTTGTACTGGGACTTGATTTGGTGAGGGGTGGCCGATTCCTCAAGCCCCAGGCAGTGCAGGGCGGTGATTTCCGGGCCGCGCAGCGCCCGGCCGCGGAGGGCGGACGCGCTGGCGGCGGTATCTTCGCCCAGGACGCCCAGCGGGTCGTCGTAGCGCGCATCGTGGCGGAAGCCACCGGCCTTGCCCTTGCGGCCGCCACTGTGGGTGGCCGCGGCGTTGTCCCCAAGCCGCCAGGTGGGCCGGTGGCCGGTGGCCTGATCCTTCAGGTAATCGCCGAATGTCTCGTTATCCATGCCGGAAAAGTAGTTGTAGGCCTTGTTGTAGTCGCGCACGTGCTCGAGGCAGAAATTGTGATATTCGCCTTCGCGATTGCGGCCTTTGGGGGCGCGATAGCCACCCGGCTTGCCGCAGCCGGGATGCTCGCACGCCGGGTGGCGCTCGCGCGCACCGCGTTCCTTGTCGGGTTTGACCCTGATCCGGTCGAAGTATTTTGAATCGAGACGCATGGTGGATGGAACTATGGGCGCCGGCGGGTGATACAACAAGACTTGCGGGGTCGGCGCGGCCTGGTGCAATGTCGAGTGTTTGAAAGATTGCGGATGCGAATCATGAGCCTTGGTCCTGTCGGTCAGCTAATCACCGAGAAATTAAAAGATGCCTTTGAGCCGAGCGTTCTCGAGGTGGTGGACGACAGCCACAAACACAAGGGCCATTCGGGCGCCAGACCCGAAGGCGAGACCCATTTTAGCGTACATATCGTTTCGCCGGCGTTTACCGGCCTCAGCCGCATCGAGTGCCATCGGGCCATCAATGCCGTGCTCGCTGACCAGCTTGCCGGGCCGGTTCACGCCCTGGCGATTTCAGCCAAAGGCCCGACGGGCTGAGGGTTGATCATTTCAGCGGCGTGATGCGCAGGCTGGTCAACTGGTTGCGGTGCTTGCGCAGCACCTCGAAGCGGAAGCCGTGAAAGGTGAAGGCCTGCCCGGTCTCGGGGATCATGCGGGCCTCGTGCAGCACCAGGCCGGCAATGGTGGTGGCCTCGTCGTCGGGCAAGCGCCAGTCGGTCAGCCGGTTGAGGTCGCGTATGGGGACCGTGCCATCCACCACGTAGGACCCGGCCGCCTCGCGCCTGACGCCGGAGACTGCTACATCGTGCTCGTCGGAAATGTCGCCGACGATCTCTTCCAGGATGTCTTCCAGCGTCACCAGCCCCATGACCTCGCCGTACTCATCCACGATGATGGCGAAGTGAACCTTGCGCCGCAAGAAGGCATTGAGCTGATCGGCCACCGAGGTCTGGTCAGGCACGAACCACGGCGGCGTGACGATCGCCTCGATGTCGATCTTGGCGGCATCGCCGCCGGATGCCTGCAGCGCCGCCAGCAGGTCCTTGGCGTGGAGGATGCCGATGATATTGTCCTGGTTGTCTTTCCACACCGGAATGCGGGTGTGGCCGGACTTCAGCACTTCGGAGATGATCTCGTCTTGCGGGCGCGAGGCGTCGATGGTGTGCATGGTCGTGCGGTGGACCATGACATCCGACAGTTCCAGTTCGCGCAGGTCGAGAATGCCGCCCAGCATGTCACGATCGTGCTTGATCACGGCGCCCTCGCGATGATGCAGGTTGATGGCGCCACGCAATTCCTCATGGGCGGACAGCATCTTGCGGGCATCGGCGATATCGACGCCGAACAGCTTGAAGGTGATCCTGACGATGAACTCCACACCGGCGACCATGGGCGTGAATACGGCGACCATAACCTTGACGATGGGCGCGACGGCCAGAGCGAAGCGGTCGGGATGCAGGATGGCGTAGGTCTTGGGCATCACCTCGCCGAAAATCAGCACCAGGGCAGTCATGGCGAGCGTCGCCACGGCCACGCCGGCAGTGCCGAACAACTCGACGAAGACGGTCGTGGCCAACGCCGAGGCGAGGATGTTGGTCAAGTTGTTGCCAAACAGCACCGAGCCGATGAGCCGCTCGGGCATCGCCAAGAGGCGGTTGACGGTGGCCGCCCGGCGATTGCCGCGGCGCTCCAGTTCGTGCATGCGGGCCCGCGACGTGGCAGTCAGGGCCGTCTCGGAGCCGGAAAAGAAGGCGGAGATCAAGATGAGCGCGATCACCGTTCCGGCAATGATGCCGATGGTCATGTTCATGAGCGCCCAGCCAGTTCTCCCGCCAGAAAATCAACTAGTGGGGTTTCATCGACATCGCGGCTGACGAAGGCTTCGCCAATGCCGCGCACCAGAATGAACGCCAGACAGCCGGCCTCGGCTTTCTTGTCCTGACGCATGATCTCGACCAGTCCGCGGGCATCCGGCAAATCGCCGGCGATGTCTGTGAGCGCTACCGGCAGGCGGGCCGCTGCCAGGTGGGTGGCGACACGCTTGCCGAGAGAGGTAGCGCACAAGCCGAGGCTGGCGGAAAAGCGAAAGGCCAGGACCATGCCGACGGCCACGGCCTCGCCATGCAGCAACCGGCCGCCGAAACCGGTCGCGGCCTCAAGGGCATGGCCGAAGGTGTGGCCAAGATTGAGCAGGGCGCGCGGGCCCATTTCGCGCTCGTCGCAGGCCACCAGGTCTGCCTTGGCGGCGCAGCATACCTCGATGGCGTGGGTGAGGGCGGCCGGGTCGCGGGCCAGAAGAAGCGGCAAGCTGGTCTCCAGCCAGGCAAAGAACGCAGCATCGCCGATCAGCCCGTATTTGGCCACCTCGGCATAGCCGGCCGACAATTCACGGTCGGGCAGGGTGGCCAGCAACGCGGTATCGGCCAGCACCACCAGTGGCTGGTGGAAGGCGCCGATGAGGTTCTTGCCCAGTTTCGAATTGATGCCGGTCTTGCCGCCAACCGAGGAATCGACCTGGGCAAGCAGGCTGGTGGGGATCTGGATGAACTTGATGCCGCGCCTCAGGATGGCAGCGGCAAATCCGGCCAGATCGCCGATCACCCCGCCGCCCAGGGCAATGAGGCGGTCCGAGCGCTCGATGCCGGCGGCCAGCAGTCTGTCGCAAAGGTCGGCGAGTACGCCAAAGCTCTTGGACGCCTCGCCGGCCGGCAGAACGATGGAGCTCACCTGAAAGCCGGCGGCACGCAAGCAGGCTTCAAGGCTTTCCAGGTGATGCCGGGCGACATTGACATCGGTTACGATGGCGGTCTTGCGGCGGGAAAAATGCGGGGCCAGCAGTGTTCCGGCCTCGGCCAGCAAGCCTTCTGCGATGTGAATATCGTAGCTGCGCTCACCGAGGCTGACCGCCACGCGGGCGGCGGGTTTGCCCTGTCGAAGGGCGGGTGAGGTCTTTATGCCGGGCGCCGTCATGCCTTGCCTGCTTCCTCATTGCTGCACTCGTTGCCACACACATAACCTATCAGCGCGTTGATCACATCATTGACGATGATATTGTGGGGAACGTCGCGGGTTTCGATGGCGATATCGGCCTCACTATATACGGGGTAGCGCTTTTCCATGAGGCCGCGCATCACCTCTTCGGGATCGGCAGCTTGCAGCAAGGGGCGATGCGAGCGCCGCCGTACCCGCTTCATCAGCAACGGCAAGGGCGCCTTCAGCCACACCGATATGGCGCCTTCTTTCACCGCCTTGCGGGTTTCTTCACTCATGTAGGCTCCGCCGCCGGTGGCCAGCACCTGCGGGCCGGAGCGCAACAGCCGGGCAATCACCTTGCGCTCGCCGTCGCGGAAATAAGGCTCGCCGTGCTGGGCGAAAATCTCGGCGATGGTCTGCCCCGCAGCCTTTTCGATTTCGGCATCGGCATCGATGAACGCCAGACGCAAACGTTCGGCCAGGCGGCGCCCGACCGTGGTCTTGCCCGCCCCCATCAACCCAATGATGACGATGGAGCGAACACCCAGCCGGTTGCGAAGTTGATCGATGGATTTGGGCGATACTCGAAGGTTCATGGGCAACGGTATGCAGGTGAAACGACACTGAAGCAACGGCGAGGGCGACACATAACGGGCGCTTCTATAGCCGAAGTCAGCAGCGGAAAAGCAAAAAGCCTGTCGGCATGGCCCGCCGGGTTTGCCAGTCCACGTTCCGGCCGCTATAGAGGGGCGGACGGGGGACAACGGAATGAGGCCATGCCGGACAGCCTTCGCTTTGTGTTAATCGTTGCGTGCTTGGCTGGTGCAACATACGGCGCCATATGGGCGCTTGCCCAGTTTCCGCCCACCGCGGGCGTAATCGTCAAGCCATTGTCCCATGATGTCTTCAGCAAGTGACACCCACCTGGTCGAACTGTTCATAGAGATGCTGAGCGCCGAACGCGGCGCGCAACCCAACACGCTTCAAGCCTACGGGCGCGATCTGGCCGACTACAGGGCGTTTCTTGAAAAGCGTGACCGTCAGCTGGCGACGGCGGAAAATGACGACGTGGTGGCCTATCTCGGCAGCCTCGCCGCCAGCGGTCTGGCCCCCACCACCCAGGCCCGACGGCTTTCGGCCATCCGCCAGTTGCATCGCTTCGCCTTTGCCGAAGGCTACGTTGCTGATGATCCCGCCCGTATCGCCAGGCCCCCGCGTCTGGGTCGGCCGCTGCCCAAGATCCTTGCCGTCGACCAGGCTGGCCGCCTCATCGACCAGGCGCGCCATGAAGCTGAAAGGGCCGATGAAAAGCACAAGGGCCGGACCTTGCTGCTGCATTGCCTTGTCGAGATTGCCTACGCCACCGGCCTCAGGGTTTCGGAACTGGTCAGCCTGCCGCTCACCGCCGCCAGTGCCGGGCGTTTCCTCGCCATCAGGGGCAAGGGTGGGCGAGAGCGCGTCGTTGCCCTGTCGCGACCGGCGATGGCCGCGCTCGCGGCGCACGTCGCGGCAATGGACGAGACCGCCAGGGCCGGCAAGTGGCTGTTTCCTTCACGCGGCGCCGAGGGCCATCTCACCCGGCAGCACTTTGCGCTCGAACTGAAAGGGCTGGTGACGCGGGCTGGCCTCGATCCCGCCAAGGTATCGCCGCATGTGCTGCGCCATGCCTTTGCCAGTCACCTGCTCGACGGCGGCGCTGACCTGCGTACGGTGCAGCAGCTTTTGGGGCATGCCGATATCGCGACCACCCAGATCTATACCCATCTGGAAAGTGGCCGGCTGAAAACGCTGGTGGAAACAAAGCATCCGCTGGGTGTCGCGCGCAGTTGACATCCACCCGGCACGCCGCCAACTTGCCGCTGAGCGGTCCGCCCCAAGGTAATCAAGCACCTATGCACACCTACCTCGAATTCGAAAACCAGATCGCCGATCTTGATGGCAAGATCGCCGAACTGCGCGCCATGGCAGATGATGAAGGGGCGATTGCCATTGAACAGGAGATCCTGCAGCTCGAGCGCAAGGCCCAGAAGAGTCTCGCCGACCTGTATCGCGGTCTTGATGCCTGGCAGAAGACGCAAGTTGCTCGCCATCCCGACCGGCCACATTTCCTCGACTACGCCAAGACCCTGTTTTCCGAATTCGTTTCTCTTGCCGGCGATCGCAAGTTCGGTGAGGACAAGGCGATCATCGGCGGGCCCGCCCGCATGGACGGGGAGCCGATGCTGATCCTCGGTCACGAAAAGGGCAGCGATACCCAGGGACGCATCGATCACAATTTCGGTATGGCCAAGCCCGAAGGCTATCGCAAAGCCGTGCGGCTCATGGAAATGGCCGACCACTTCGGCCTGCCGATCGTCACCTTCATCGATACCGCGGGCGCCTATCCTGGCATCGGCGCGGAAGAGCGCGGCCAGGCCGAAGCCATCGCGCGCTCGACGGCATGTTGCCTGCAACTCGGGGTGCCGATCATTTCCGTCATCATCGGCGAGGGAGGCTCGGGCGGCGCGGTGGCGATTGCCACGGCCAACCGGGTCATCATGCTGGAACACTCGATCTACAGCGTCATCTCGCCGGAAGGGGCGGCCTCCATCCTGTGGCGTGACCCGGCCAAGGCCAAGGACGCGGCAACGGCCATGAAGATCACCGCGCAGGACCTGAAGGCCATGGGAGTGAACGATGAAATCATCCCCGAGCCAGTGGGCGGCGCCCATCGGGCGCGCGAGCAAACCATGAAGAATGTGGGGGCGGCCATCAAGGCGGCGCTGTTGCCGCTCAAGCATCTGACCAGCGACGAGCTGCGGCGTCACCGGCGTGAAAAGTTCCTGAAGATAGGAACCGCGCTGACCTGACCTGGCCGACCGCGGCCGTGCAAATGCGCCGCAAAACGGCCGCTATTGTCTTGCATCAGCGTCTTGGTGCGGTGTCAGAGTTGGTTGCCAGGGGATGATCCGGGACGTATCGGCACCTTGCGAATGAAATCATGCTTTAGCTTGCTGGAAGCGATCAGGTTCATCGCTTTGGACCGTCGCGGCCCAGCGCAATTGTGATTTGGCGGGTCGGCGTTAAGCGTGCCTTTACCAAACTTCTGCCCAATTGGGGGGAAGCGTCTGGGCTCATGAGGAACGGGATTTCGATGCCGGCACTGGTTGTTCGCATGGCGCGGTTTGTTGTGGCTCTTGTGCTGGCCAGCCTGGTCGCGGGCTGCCTGTTTACCCCGCGCGGCCTGCAACCGTTGCCCGACGACACGAAAGTCGAACTGGCCCAACGCGGGCTCAAGCTCGGCGCCCCCATCTACGTGCGGATCTTCAAGCAGGAAAACCAGATGGAGGTGTGGCTGAAGAATGCCGTCGGCACCTACACGCTGTTCCATACCTATCCCATCTGCCGATGGTCGGGTGACCTCGGCCCCAAGACCCGCGAAGGCGACCGGCAGGCGCCGGAAGGCTTTTATGTGGTGTCGGCGCGGCAGATGAACCCCAATTCCAAGTACTATCTGTCCTTCAACATCGGATATCCCAACGCCTACGACCGCGCCAAGGGCCATACAGGCTCTTTCCTCATGGTGCACGGCGGTTGCCGCTCGGCGGGCTGCTATGCCATTACCGACGATGCCATCAAGGAGCTGTTCATTCTGGCGCGCGAGGCGTTCACCGCCGGACAGCGGGACTTCCCGGTGAGTGCCTACCCGTTTCACATGACCGCGGAGAATATGGCAAAGCATGCCGGGCAGCCCTGGTCGGACTTCTGGAAGAATCTCAAGCAGGGGTACGACCTGTTCGAGGCAACCAAAGTGCCGCCGGTCGTGGGGGTGAAGGACGGGAAATATGTGTTCTTTGCCGATCCGAGCCTGGTGCCCGCCAAGTTCAAGATCAGCGCGGCCGCCAGCGACGCGGCCAGCCCGCAGCTGATTTCGGGGTGGCAGTGAAAGACGCTCAGATCATCGCGGCGAAGTAGCCGAGGATCGTCTGGTAGGTGGTGGCCATCTGATTGTGCATGGCACTGATCAGCGGCACGATGCCGAGAAATACCGCTGCTGCGATAAGCGAGTACTCGATGGCCGTGGCCCCAACCTGATCGTTCAGAAATTTCCGCAGGCTGTGTCTTGCAAAATTCAGCATGTAAGCTATCCGTCTGACGCTCGATTTTCGTCTAACGCGACGGCAATATTGCTGGGCTTTCTCTTAGGTTTCGTTAAGTGGCAAGCGAAAATTTCAGCCGATTTGTGGCGTAAAAATTTACCATCATATCGCCCGGCCCCACAGGAAAGGCCCAGTCGCGGGGGCCGCGCCGAAGTCTTTGTGACCGCCTGGCGAGAGCTGAGATCGTCATTGCAGATTGTTGCCGACTGCCGTGTAAATGGTTGTCATATTTGTCTTAATTGCCGGCATGACGGCCGCGAGCGCCAGTCCCGTGGCGCCGGCGATGAGGGCATATTCAATCGAGGTGACGCCGCTTTCGTCATTCAGAAAGCGTTGGGCGGCATCCGAAATGCCGTTGATTTTTCTCGTTGTGGTGGTGTTCATTCGATTCTCCTGCAGAGCTTTCATGGGGTCACCCCGTACTTGATCTGCCAATTTCCCCAACGTCGCGTCAACAAACCCAGTTCAATTTTAGCGAACCTGACAATTTTATATCTGCCTCAGCACAATTCGCCGCTCCTGGCGTTGCGACGCCGCTGTCAGGCAAGCGCGCCGTGGCAGTGTTTGTATTTCTTGCCGGAGCCGCAGGGGCAGGGCGCATTGCGGCCGACCTTGCCCCAGGTCGAGGGATCGCCAACCGCCATTGAAGCAGCAGTGGCCGGTGCGGCGCCCAGCGTCATGGCGGCGGTCGAAACGTCGTCCTCGCCGGTCAGGGGGTCGATGTGATGCGCCTGCATGGGCGGCAATTCTCCGATGGGCGGCAGCATGTCCTCGGGCGGCGTGTCGCGGATCTCGACACGCATCAGCTTGGAGATGGTTTCCTCCCTGAGATGTGAAAGCATGGCCTCGAACAGGCTGAACGCCTCGCTCTTGTACTCTTGCAAGGGATCGCGCTGGCCATACCCGCGCAGCGCCACGGCCTGGCGCAGGTGGTCGAGCATCACCAGATGGTCACGCCACAACTGGTCGAGGGTGCGCAGCAGGATTTCCTTTTCCACATAGTGCATGATCTCGGGATCATAGGTCTGGCGCTTTTCGGCATAGAGCTTATCGGCCGCCTCGCTGACGCGGTGACGGATCTCCTCGTCGGCGATCCCTTCCTCGGCGGCCCACTCATCCAACGGAAAATCGATGGCGATGACCTCGCGCAACTTTTCGCGCAACTCGGCTATCTTCCACTGCTCGGCATAGGCATCGTGGGGGATGTGGAGCTCGACTTCATGGGCGATCACTTCCTGGCGCATGTCGTCGATGGTGTCGGAAACATCATTGTCGCCCATGATCTCGATGCGCTGTTCGAAAATGACCTTGCGCTGGTCGTTCATCACGTCGTCGAACTTGAGAATGTTCTTGCGCATGTCGAAGTTGCGGGCCTCGACCTTCTGCTGGGCCTTTTCGAGCGCCTTGTTGATCCACGGATGGACGATGGCCTCGCCTTCCTTGAGGCCGAGCTTCTGCAACATGGAATCCATGCGCTCGGACCCGAAAATGCGCATCAGGTCGTCGTCCAGCGACAAATAGAACTTGGAGCGTCCGGGATCGCCCTGGCGGCCGGCGCGGCCGCGCAACTGGTTGTCGATGCGCCGGCTTTCATGCCGTTCGGTGCCGATGATGTAAAGGCCGCCGGCCGCCAGCACCTGCTGCTTGCGCTCGGCGATTTCGGCGTTGATGGTGGCGATGCGCTTTTCGCGCTCGGCCTTGTCCTCGACACCCTCCAGTTCGATGGCGATGCGCATGTCGGCATTGCCGCCCAACTGGATGTCGGTGCCGCGACCGGCCATGTTGGTGGCGATGGTGACGGCGCCGGGAACGCCGGCCTGCGAGACGATGCGGGCCTCCTGTTCGTGATAGCGCGCGTTCAGGACGTTGTGCGGCACCTTGCGGCTCTTCAGCATCTCGGCCAGCGCCTCAGACTTCTCGATCGACGTGGTGCCGACCAGCACCGGCTGGTTGCGCTCGCGGCAGGCGGCGATTTCGGTGCAGATCGCCTCATTCTTTTCGCGCGCCGTGCGGTAGA
>CAZMSA010000127.1:0-10663 GCA_964568825.1 uncultured Rhizobiaceae bacterium
GGGGAGCCAAACAAATGCAAGGGCCTGGCGCGCGATCGCCGGGCCCTTGTTTGTTTGTGGCCTGTGCCAGCATCAACCATTGCCTCACCCTGGCGTCCGGGCGATGGTGTGCCTCGATGGCCATTCACGCCGCGTTCGATGTCAGTTCAAACTCATCGGAGTTGCAAAATGAAATCACGTCCGCTTGGTCGCACCGGTATCGATATCGCCCCGGTTGTCCTGGGCGGCAACGTTTTCGGCTGGACAGCCGACGAGAAGACGTCGTTTGCCATTCTCGACGGTTTTGCGGAAGCCGGCTTCAATGCCATCGATACCGCCGATGCCTATTCGCGATGGGTACCGGGGCACAAGGGCGGCGAATCGGAGACCCTCATCGGCAAGTGGCTCAAGGCGCGCGGCAATCGCCAGAAGATGGTGATCATCACCAAGGTCGGATCGGACATGGGCGAAGGCGGCAAGGGGCTTGGCGCACGCCACATCGAAGCGGCCGTCGATGCCTCCCTGCGCCGCCTGGGCACCGAGGTGATCGACGTCTATCTATCGCATTGGCCCGACCCGGCGACGCCCTACGAAGTTACGCTCGGGGCCTATCAAGGCCTGTTGCAGAAGGGCAAGGTCCGGGCCATCGGCGCATCGAACCTCGATGCCGGGCAGATGCGCGAGGCTCTCGACGTGGCAACGAAGCTCGGCTTGCCGCGTTATGACGTGCTGCAACCTGAACATAACCTCTATGACCGCTCGAAGTTTGAAGGGCCGCTGCAGAAGCTGTGCATCGCCGAAGATATCGGGGTCATCACCTATTACGGCCTGGCGAAAGGATTTCTGAGCGGCAAATATCGCAGCAAGGCCGATCTTGGCCAAAGTCCGCGGGGGGATGGCATCGAAGGCTATCTCAATCCGCGTGGCATGCGCATTCTGAAGGCGCTCGATGCGGTGGCCGAGCGCAGCAACGCCAAGCCTGCCGAAGTCGCGTTGGCGTGGGTGATGGCGCAACCGGGGGTGACGGCGCCCATCGCCTCGGCGACCTCGATTGTCCAATTGCAGAGCCTTGTCCGCGCCGCGCAACTTGAGCTTGAAGCCGCCGACCTCAAGCTTCTGGACGCGGCCGGGGCCTGAGGCTTGGCGGCGCGATGCCGTTGACGAAGGGATCGGCGGCATCGAAGGAAAGCTCGGCCTCACTCACCACATAGGCGCGGCCAGTAATTTCCGGCATGTCGGCGCCTTCCTTCGAAAGCCGGTAGCGAGCGGCAAAGCGGCTGCCGATGATGCTTTCCTGGATCCACACCGCGCCCGGTGCCAGTTCGCCGTCGGCGGCGAGGCAGGCGAGCTTGGCACTGGTGCCGGTGCCACAGGGCGAGCGGTCGTAGGCGCCACCCGGACACAGCACGAAGTTGCGGGCATCGGCACCTGGTGCACGCGGCGCGGCAAAGAATTCCACATGGTCGATCTCGGCCCCGCAGGCACCGGTAATGCCGGTTTCGGCGAGTGACTTGCGCACAGCTTCGGCGCTGCGGGTAAGAGCGGCAATGTTTTTTGGATCGAGGTCGAGGGTTACGCCCTTTGTGAGGAAGAACCAGTTGCCGCCCCAGGCCACGTCGCCGCTGATCGGACCCAAACCCTCGACGGTGACAGTGACGCCTTTCAGATGGCGATAGCTCGGCACGTTCTCGACGCGGGCCTCGTTGGCCGTCAACAACTCGACGCCGACCACACCCACCGGAGTTTCGAAGCGGTGGCGTCCGAGATCGATGCGGCCGAGTCTTGCAAGCGTGACAGCGGCGCCGATGGTTGCATGGCCGCACATGCCGAGATAGCCGGCATTGTTGAAGAAAATGAGCCCGGCGGCGCAGGTCCGATCGACGGGCGCGCACAGCAATGCCCCCACGAGGGCATCGAAGCCGCGCGGCTCGCAGACGACCGCGCTGCGCACATGGTCGAAGTCGCGCGCAAAACGGGCCCGCCGTTCGGCCATCGAGCCGCTGCCCAGATCGGGCCCGCCGGCCATGACGAGGCGGGTGGGTTCGCCCTCGGTGTGGGAATCGACGACGTGCATGGTTTCAGGCCGCTTTCGACCAGTCGGCATACCAGTTGTGGAACAGAGCCAACTGGCTTTTCGCGTAGTGCTTCTGGCTGGCGCTCAATTCATCACTTTCGTTGAAGTGGAGCGTGTATTCGCGATGGCCTTCCAGCACCATCAGATATTTGAAGTAGAGCACCAGATCGGCGCCTTCGTCGAACGACGACAGCACCGCCAGGGCGGCTTCCAGTTCAAGCGCTCGGCGCCGGGCGGTGGGATCGCCGGATGCCGCCTTCTCGCACAGCGCCACCAGGTGCAGCACTTCTTTCGGCAAGACGTTGCCGATGCCGGTGATAGCACCCCTGGCGCCGCAGTTGACGAATCCGTGGAACACCGCGGTATCGACTCCGACCATCAAGGTGAGCGCGGCATCGCGCCCGGTGATATGCTCGGCCGCGTAGGTGAGCGCCGCCTTGCCGCCGAACTCCTTGAAGCCCACCAGATGGGCGAACCGGGCGCGGAGGTCGAAGAACAGATCGGCCCGGGTCTCGTAGCCGTAATGGGGGCTGTTGTAGATGACCGACGGCAGGTCCCCGGCGGCTTCGAGGATGGCGGTGAAATGGGCGCGTTGTGCGGCAACCGATGATCCGCGCGACAGGACCCGCGGAATGATCATCAGGCCCCTGGCGCCGACCTTTTTGGCATGCGCCGCATGGGCGGCGGCGAGCCTGGTATTCTGGGCGCCGGTGCCGACGATTACCGGGATGCCGGCCTTGACCAGGCGTTCGACGCCCTGCATGCGCTCTTCATCGCTCAACAGCGGCCAGTCGCCCATGGAGCCGCAATAGACGACCGCCGACATGCCGTCCTCGATGAGCTTTTGGCCCATGCTCACCAGGGCGTCGAAATCGGGCGTGCGGTCGGATGAGCACGGCGTCATGAGGGCGGGAATGGTACCTTGGAAAATGTTGTCGGTCATGGCTGTCTCCGGTCCAACGAGGATGCATCATCATCACAGAAACCCGGCACCGCGTCTTGCCGGAAGGTCTGGCGGCGACTGGGCAAACGGCACAAAATGCAGGCTATGAGCAACAATGGCGACATCCGGCAGGAATTCCTCAAGGCCCTCGGGCGACCCTTCCTCGGCGATGAACTCTTCGACGGCATTGCCGATACCGTGTTCTTCCTGAAGGATCATCGCGGCCGCTATGTCGCGGTGAACCAGACGCTGGTGGCGCGCTGCGGCGTCAAGGCCAAGGACGATCTCATCGGGCGAACGGCACGCGAGGTGTTCTCCGCCCCGCTGGGTGAGCGCATTGCCGACCAGGATGAAAGGGTCATCGCCGGTGCACGGTCGATCTCAGGCCAACTGGAGCGGCATCTCTATCCCGGGGGCAAGGAAGGCTGGTGCCTGACCTGGAAGGAACCGCTGAGCGACGGGCGCGGAAGGGTTGTCGGCCTCAGCGGCATCTCGCGCGACCTCATCAACCCCACCGCTGTCCAGTCCGACACGGCGGCGCTGTCGCAAGTCCTCGACCACATCCGCGACAACCTCGATGCCCCCTTGCACCTTGCCGATCTGGCGGCGCGGGCCGGCCTCACCGTCTACCAGTTCGACAGCCGCATTCGCGCCCTGTTTGGCTTATCGGCCGGGCAGTACGTGACGCGGGCCCGCATCGAACTTGCCTGCAATCGCCTGCGCCGCACTACCGATCCCATTGCCCGGGTGGCGCAGGACTGCGGTTACGCCGACCAGGCCGCCTTCACGCGGCAATTCCGCAAGTCCGTGGGGCTCACCCCCCTCGCCTATCGCCGTGTCGGCCGGCCGGTTTGACGCCTTTCCTCCCCCTTGGACGGGCAAGCGATTCTGGACTAACGTCTGCGGCGTTTGCAAACTCAGGAGCGGGCCGGCAATGCGGTCCATCTCGTCAACATGAACATTGAAAAGACCCACTGGGGCCTGACCGAAACATCGCCCTCGCTGCCGGCACGCTGGTATTATGATCCGGCGCACTATGCGCAAGAGCTCACCGCGATCTGGCAACGACACTGGCTTTATGTCTGCCACGGCAGCGAGATCGCCGCGCCGCAGAGCTTTCGCACCATGGAGGTGGGCGATCAGAATATCGTGGTGCTGCGCAGCGGCGACGGCAAGCCGCGGGCGTTCCACAATTCCTGCCGGCACCGCGGCTCGGTGATATGCACACGGCGCCAGGGGCGGCTGGCGTCAAAACTTCTGGTGTGTCCCTACCACCAGTGGTCCTACGCCGCCGATGACGGCCGCCTGGTGCGCACCACCTCGGTCATCGAGCCGGACAATTTCGACAAGGCCGATTATGGGCTCTTTCCGTTGGCGGTGGCCGAGTGGCGCGGCTGCATCTTCATTCATTTCGACCCCACCGCGACATTCGGTGACGGGGTTTTCGGCCGCTCGACCGAACGCATCGCCAACTATCCGCTTGAAGACATGGTTGTTGCGGCCACGTGGTCCAAGGTGATGGAGTGCAACTGGAAGACATTCTGGGAAAACTTCAACGAGTGCCTGCACTGCCCGAACGTTCATCCTGAGCTGTCCAGCCTCGTGCCGGTCTATTCGCGGCGGATTTCCAACCCGCGCGACGCGCTCGGCTGGGAAGAGCGGATCAACGATCCCGATCCGAAATACCGCGGCGGATTGCGCGCCGGTGCGGAAACCTGGTCATCGGATGGCAGCGCCCAGCACCATATCATCGAGAGCCTCAGCGAGGACGATCTCGCGGCCGGCCAGAAATACGTCTCCTCCTACCCCGGCGTCTTCATCGGCGCCTATGCCGACCACCTGAGGACCGTGCGCATCCTGCCGATGGGGCCGGAGAAGACCGAGATCGTGGCCGAATGGCTCTTGCCGAAGGCGACCGCCGAGGACCCGGCCTATGATCGTTCGAGGATCGTCGATTTCGCCATCCTGGTCATGCAGCAGGACGCCGCGGCGTGCGAATTGAACCAGAAAGGCCTGCACGCCGCCCCGCTGGAGGCCGGCGTGCTGATGCCGGAAGAGCACTGGGTCAAGGATTTTCAGGACTGGGTGAGAAAGTCCCTGGGCGAATAGAGAACCAGATCAGCCGGCCTCCTCCTCGATGTGACCGCCAAGAAACAGATGGCCCACTCGCGGGTCGGCCAGCAGCCTGTCGGCGCGGTCATGCGTGCGCGTCTGGCCAAGCGCCAGCACTAGAGCGTCCGCCGATCAGCATGCAATTGGGTGGAATCACCCAATTGCATAAAAGCTGATCGATTCCACTATGTTGAGCATGATGTTATCCGAAAAGTGGTTTCCACTTTTCGGCATCATGCACCAGCCCGAAATCAGGCTCCTGGCGTCTTCGCGCGGATGTCGTCGACCAGCAGGCGCCGCAGTTCCCCGGTCACCTCCGGCTTCAGGCCGAACCAGTGGTTGAACCCTTCCACCGCCTGATGCAGCAGCATGCCCAGTCCATCGACGGTGCGGTGTCCGCACGCCTTCGCCGCCTTCAGGATTGCCGTTTCGAGCGGCACATAGATGACATCGTAGACGATGGCACTCGCCTTGAGGGGCCCAAGGTCGATATCGAGCGGCGGCTGGCCCACCATGCCCATTGACGTGGTATTGACGAGCAAGTCGCAACCCTTGAGCAGCTCCGGCAGCGTATCGAGCCCGTGCGCCGAAACACCGGCGCCGAAATGGGCCGCCAGTGCTTCGGCCCTGGCGAGCGTGCGATTGCACAGCGCGACCTCCAGCCCTCGGCCACGCAGCCCGAAGATCGCCGCCCGGGCCGCGCCGCCCGCCCCCAGGACGACTGCCCGTCTCGCACCCCTGTCCCAGCCTGGCACCATCTCGTCGATATTGCCCAGGAAGCCGATGTAATCGGTATTGCCGCCAATGAGCGCATCGTCTTGCCACCAAAGCGTATTGACCGCCCCCACCGCCTTGACCGCGTCATCGACCCTGTCGAGGTAGGCGATGACGGCCGTCTTGTGCGGCACCGTGACGTTGCCGCCGAGCCACCCGACGTCCCGGAAGGTGTCGAAGAAGTCCTTCAGGCCTTCCGGGGTCACATCGATGCGCTCATAGCTTCCCTCGATTCCGTAGCGCTCGAGCCAATAGCCGTGCAACATCGGCGACCGCGAGTGGGCGATCGGGTGGCCCATCACAAAGGCACGGCGGGACCTCATCATTTTACCCTCTGGTTCGAACCGGTTCGCTCAACCATGCAAACGCCCGCTATCCGGTGTCCCGTCGGCATGTCGCGAGGCCCCCCGCGTCCGCAATTCAAGAGCGCGAGTATGACGCAAGCGCCGGGCCGATCAAGCGCGGAACCGGTCACCGCGAAACGCGCGTATCTGTCCTCCATCCCATCGCGGGTGGCAACCTCTTGTGTCTTGATGCCGTAGGCGCCGATGCGGGCGCCTGCGATCTCCCAACCTTCCATGAAGGGGTCTACCGCTTCGCCAAATCCGATGTGCGCCAGGAGGCGTTGATTTGCCGTTCGATCCGCGACCATGGTCTGCCTTCTTCCCTAAAGTTCCGGCTGTAAGGTTAGCGCCACGCGCTGCCAATTGGCATTCGCCATGGCTGGAATTTATGCTGGCCGACGTCGATTTGAATTGGCTTGGCGTCCGATTCGGGCTGAAACCATCAAGGCAGCAAAGACGTCAAGGAGACCGGCGTGAGCCTCGACATGGTGATAGTGTCGCGGCGGACCGAGGTCGACCGCAACAAGGGCCAGGCATGGGGACTGAAGACCATCGCCGGCTTCCATACCCACGGCACGCCGCCGGTTGCACAAGGAGACAAATGACATGAGCGTGGTCATCCAGAACATCGAACGCGCCGATCAAGAGGTGATCGCCGGGCTGGCGGAAGCCGGTGTCGCAACCGTCCACGAGGCGCAGGGTCGAAAAGGCCTGATGGCGGCGGCCATGCGGTCGATCTGGGCCGGCGCCCGCATCGCCGGTTCGGCCGTGACAATCCAGGCACCACCCGGCGACAACTGGACGCTGCATGTCGCCATCGAGCAGTTGCAAAAGGGCGATGTCATGGTCCTCGCCCCCACCGCGCCCTGCGACATGGGGTACTTTGGCGACCTGCTGGCCACCTCGGCCATGGCGCACGGCTGCAAGGCCCTGGTGATCGATGCCGGGGTGCGCGATGTCCGCGACCTGACGGCGATGGGCTTTGCCGTATGGTCGACGGCGATTTCGGCTCAGGGAACCATCAAGGAAAGCCTTGGCTCCGTCAACGTGCCGGTGGTGTGCGCGGGCGCACTGGTCAATGCCGGCGATATCATCGTCGCCGACGATGATGGCGTGTGTGTCGTGGAACGCGGCGAGGCCGGCAAGGTGCTCGAAGCGGCGCGCCAGCGCATGGCCGCCGAAGACGCCAAGCGCGAACGCCTGGCGGCAGGCGAACTCAGCCTCGACCTCTATGATTTCCGCGCCCGGCTTGCCGAAAAAGGCCTGAAGTATATCTGAAGGCGTGCGCTGCCTGTGGATGCGGGGCGGCACGTCCAGGGACGCCTGCTTTCTCGCCGACGAACGGCGAAACGCCGGTACGCATCTTCACGCAGAACTCGGGCGAGGTGGCGGCGGCGGGCGTGGCGACGGCAAGCCTCGTTACCGCTTGCCTGGCTCACGCCATGGCGCGCAAAGTCTTCGATGGCGTGGTCTTACCCCACGCAGCCGACTGACCGTCGCGCCCACAAGCGCTTGGGCCCGGTCTTTTCATGGACCGGCTGATGCTCTTGCACTAAGACCAAGGGAACCGGACGGGCCTCAGAGCGAAGATCGGGTGCAATGCGGGTTCTGATTACAGGCGCAAGCAGCGGCATCGGCAGGGCACTTGCCCTGGAATATGCCTCGGCCGGTGCCGATGTCGTTGTGCTGGGACGCGATGAAGCGCGGCTGGAGGCCGTCGCCGAAGCGTGCCGCGCACGCGGCGTCGATGCCCGCGCCATCGCCGTCAGCGTCGAGGACACCGGCGCGATGAAAGAAACCATCATGGCGGCCGATGCCATTGCAGAGCTGGACATCGTGATCGCCAATGCCGGTGTCGGTGGTCTTCAGGTGCTGGCAGGCGCCACGGGTGAGGCCGATGCCATCGTCGATACCCTGATCGACGTGAATATCCGCGGCGTTGTCAACACCCTCAGGCCGATCATCCCTGCCATGGTACGGCGCGGGCGCGGCCGGCTGGGCATCGTGAGTTCCATCGCCGGGTTTCGCGGATTGCCCGATTCGCCCCTCTACAGCGCCTCGAAGGCGGCCGCGCGGGTGTATGGCGAGGCGCTTCGCCCCCTGCTCAGGCCGCACGGATTGAGCGTTTCGATCATCCTGCCGGGCTATGTCGACACCGCCATGAGCCAGACGCTGCCCTTTGCCAGGCCCTTGTTGATCACCCCCGAGGCCATGGCGAGCAAGATCAGGCGCGGCATCGCCAGGGGACGGGTACGCATCACCGCGCCCTTGGCGCTGGGCATCGCCATGCAGATGCTGAGCCTGATGCCCAGCCGCCTCGCCGATCCCCTTCTCGAGCGCTTCCGGATGCATGCCGGGGACGATAGCTGAACGCCCTGCCCCGAGCCGCCTGATACCGGGATCCCGTACAAGCCTTTACATTGCGTCAGGTTCGTCGGCTTCGCCACTGTCTTTAGGCGGCTTCTGAATCGCATTGAAGGAGATGCATTTTTCAAGTCCCGAGAGGGCTCGGGGCTCAGCCCGCAGGCGGTCCAGGAATGTTGGGTCCTGCAGGCTCCTGGCGATGGCCTTGATGCCGAAATCCTCGAACAGCCGGCTCTCGTCCCCGGAAGAATAGCGTGCCACCCCAGGCGGCGCCGATCTGTCGAACTTCAGGCCGGCCTTGACCAGTACCGTTTCCAGCGACTGGCGGGTGACGAAGGCGTTCCGGTCTTCAATGCGCGGTCCTCGGGCGATGTTGTCCACGAGATCGCGGTGAGATATTTCGCCGGCAATAAATTTTTCGATCCACCGTCCTGGACCGGGGCTTTCGTGCAGATGCAGGGTGCCATCCTGGCTCAGAACCCGGCGCAATTCCGGCAACAGCGGCCACGGACGATCGACCGTCAGCGACCTGCCTTCGATCCAGATGGCATCGAAGCTGGCATCATCGTAAGGCAACCGCGCAACGCCCCTCAGATCGCTCACTGAGACATTGTCCAGACCCAAGGCGTGGCAAATCTGTTGCGTCGCCGCCAATTGCTTGCCGGTAAAATCGGCAAGGACAACGTGATCGCTCATCTCGGCGAGAAACGGCGCCATCGCCTTGCGCTGCAAGCCGGCCAGCAATACCTTCTTCTTGCTGATGAAGCCCCAGCGTTGCACCATCTCGCGGTAAATATACTTGCTCGTGCTGAATGGCTTGACGGGCTTGTCGTTGCTTGCACCATCCGGCGTCAGCTGCCAGTCGGCGAGAGGTATTTCGACGGCGTCTATGGTGCCGTGCAGGGCCGGCTTGGCCTGCAGACTCCGGTAGAGTTCCAGGCTTTCTTTCTTCGCTTTGGCCACCAGTTGCTTGTTGGCAGGGGCGCGCTTGTCGACCGTCAGGCACACCGTGCAAAAGGGAACTTCATCAGGGGTCCCCATGTTCTTGCGCATGTACTGCATGAACGGGCTGTTCCACATGCTGGTTTCCTTGTGGAAATCCTTGGCGGTGGGCCAGTCGAAGGGCTGAAGCTTGGTGAAGAAGGAACAGCATATCCTCGTGTCGTTGGAGAGGTTCACGAACAGATCATCCCACGGCCATTCGCAGAACGGCTCTCTGCCGGTGTAATAGTTCTTCATCCATTCGCGGCTCAAGGGTGGCCGGTGACGGGGTTTGACGGGGGCGTTCATCGCGCCTGCTCCTGGCCTTCCGGCACGCCGATGCCGGGTGCGCTGAATAGCGTCGTGGTGCGCGCGGCGGGCAATGCCTGGGCATGCTCCGGATCGGCCGTGCCCACGAGGCGAGCGGCATCGAATACGGGCAAGGCGTGGGTCAGGCGTATGCCGAACTTATCGCAATTGGCCTCCAGGGCGCGAAACGACCAATTCGCCAGACGCGGAACCGACTGGATGGTCTCGGCGTCGGTCATCAACTGCCGATCGGTGGCCATCATGCGCACAGCCATGGGCTGGATGCGCAGACCCTCGATGTCCAGTTCTTTCAGGAGTTCGGGCAGTTCCGGCAATTCCTCCAGATTGTGACGGTGGGTCACGACGCTGGCGACCACAGTCGGCAGATCGGTCTTTTGGCTGCGCTTTGCATCGCGCAAGCGGCGCAAATTATCGATCGTCTTGTCCCATTTGAGCGGCGGCATGGTCGCCTCGTATGTCTCCTTGCGTGCAGCATTCAATGACACGATCATCCGCTTGAAATAGGCGACGATGACATTGATGAGTCGATCGCTCATCAGCGAGGCGTTGGTCGTCATTCCCATTTCAACAAAAGGTGCCTGGCGGCGTACGGCCTCCAGCAATTCGGCAATCTGAGGATGGGAAAGCGGTTCGTTCAATCCGCCATTGGGGTTCAACTGCCTACAGAACTTCAGCCAGTCGGCGCGCTCGATATCCTCAACTTTCAGGCGGCGATTAGTCGATATATCGGGCGAATAGCCGCAAAACCCACAGCGTGCATTG
>CAZMSA010000128.1:0-10416 GCA_964568825.1 uncultured Rhizobiaceae bacterium
TCTGATAGTACTGCGCACCGTGCCAATGAACCCCTCCATGATAAGTGCGGCATTAGCTTGGTTTCGCGCCATATAGTTCTGTCTGTGAGTCTCCAAAAATTGAATGAGAGCATCAGGCTTTGCCCCCACGGCGATAGCGCTAAACATCGCCATGACAACACCAGTGAAAAGCGCCATTTCAATCTCCGACATGATTTCTTCTAACGCTTCTTGTAATTCATCTAAGTCGCGACCCATTTTCAACCTGCCTTCCTTCGCGCCGGTCTATGTCTTCTTCATAATCGCTAACCCGTCGCTTGAGCTCGATCGGAGCCCGGATGGAGCGCAGCGCAACTCGGTATCGACCCACACCGGAGATGAAGACCCGGATTTCGCTGCGCTGCATTCGGGCTACGCCGGATTGGCGTACTGGGTCGCCTGCATCGACGGGCGTTTGCAGAATTCCTCGTAAAACGCCACCAGCGCCGGCCGGCCGGTGCGCCAGTCCCAGTCGGGGAAGCGAAAGTCGAGGTAACCGAGCGTCGCTGCCAGGGCCATGGTTGCGACATCGACAGCGCCCAGGTCATCGGCCCAGTTGGCCTCGATATCGTCGAGCCCCATCATCACCCGCGTCTTCTGCCGGTCGGCCCACTTGTCCCAGCGCAAGGCTTCGGGCCGCATGACCATCTCGTAGCGCCAGGCGACCGCGGCATCGGCGATGCCGAGGGCCTGGGATTCGAGCGTGAGCACCCTGAAACGCCGTACCGGTTCGTCGGGGAGGAGGTCGCCGCGGCCGCTGCGATGGGCGAGATACTCGACAATCACCCGGCTGTCGTGCAGCGGATGACCATGGTCGGTGATCAGGGCCGGCAGTTTGCCGAGCGGGTTGGTCGCCGCCACGACCCGGTTCACGTCGATCGGTGTCAGGGCGCCGGTTGCAACCAGTTCGATCTGCGCGTCCAACTCCACTTCGCTGGCCACGATGCGCACGAAACGGACAAACGGCGAGGCGGGGTTGAAATGCAGCTTCATCATCGACAACGCTCCTTGTGGCGCCCCACAATATGGTCTTTGCCGTTGCCCGCAAGGCCCATTCGGTGTGGTGTGGCTGCAACAGCGGCAGCCGATTCCAGCAGAACCGGCTCTTGGAATGCACCGTCGAGAACATAGTTAAAGGAATGTTAGCGTGTTTTCGACGTTATTGTGGTGTATAAACGGCCCCGAAGAAATGATGATACCGGGGCTGGAATTGATCAGGGAGTATGTAGCTATGTCGAGATACAGCGTTGGGTTTTTGGCAGCCTTGACCGGCCTTGTCATGAGCGCCAGCGGCGCAATGGCGGTGGAAAATTTCATTCCCTCCGGCCACACCTACGCCCCATATGCCGGCCCCCTGCCCCCATTGAACAGCCCGCAGGACAAAATCAACAGTCAGGTCGACATCTATCAGTCGCAGATATGGCACTCGCAGGTTCAGCAAAAGCAGTTCGAGAGCGACTGGCAGCGGCTGAACAACCGCGATACGTCCCCGACCCGCCACAACGGACCGATCTACTAGACTTGCCCGAACCGGCCGATCTTGGCGCTGTCAGTGCAGGGTGAGCCACTGGCGCGCCTGGCGCTGCGCCTCGGCGATCTCGTCGGGCGACATTTCCTGAGATATTTCCACCCGACAGGTGCGCGCTTCTTCGGAACCACGCAACGCCGCCAGGTTGAACCACTTGTGGGCGGCGACGAGGTCGCGCTCAACCTTGCGGCCGACGCAATACATCATGCCGAGATTGAAGAGGGCTTCCGCGGCGGCGCCACTCAGCGATCCTTCGCCCGGCGAGGCCATGCTCATATCGATCTTAGCCATCTCTATTCTTCCCTTTGTTCAACGCTACTCACTGTCAATATCCAGCGGGATCTGCGCCCCGTCCGGTTAACCTGATCGTGCCGTGCAAGTTTCCAAAGGCGGTTAAGACAGAGGCTTAATACGAAGTGACCGGCCACCAGGATCGGCCGCCTCCAGATCCTGACGCTTCTTTATTTCTATTTTTATATCAATGAGATATGGGAAAGCTTGAGTAACTTCGAGGGACCCGCGCTTGACCATTTGCTAACCAAGCCGGCAGATCGCAAGCCTCTGGATGGCACTCAGCGCTGCTGCCCGGCCCCGAACAGGATCTCCCAGGCCTTGGCGTTGGTCTTTAGATCTTCCGGCCTGCCGCGGCGCTCTTCACCCACCGCAATGGCGCGTTTGGTGGCGGGCCGCGCCCCTATCGCCTCGAACCAGCGTTTCAGGTGGGCAAACCGGTCGAGGTCCTGGCCCTGACGCTTCCACGGCCTGACCCAGCCGTAGCAGGCCATGTCGGCGATGGAATACTTGCCAGCCAGGAACTCACGGTCCGCCAGGCGCCGGTTCATCACGCCATACAGGCGCGTCACCTCGTTGGTGTAGCGTTCGATGGCATAGGGGATGGTCTCGCGGGCGTAGCTGCGGAAATGATGCGCCTGCCCGCACATCGGTCCGAGGCCACACATCTGCCAGAACAGCCATTGCTCGACCTCGACCCGCTCGCGCGTCCGCCTGGGATAGAATTTTCCGGTCTTGTTGCCGAGGTACTGCAGGATGGCGCCCGATTCGAAGATCGAAATCGGTTTGCCCCCCGGACCATCGGGGTCGACGATGGCCGGCATGCGGTTGTTGGGCGAAATGGCCAGAAAGGCCGGGTCGAACTGCTCGCCGCGGCCGATATCGACATATTTGACCACGTAAGGGTAACGGCATTCCTCCAGCATAAGGGTGATCTTCCAGCCATTGGGCGTCGGCCAGTAATAGAGGTCGATGGGCTTTTTGGCGCTGCCGGCCATGGTGTACCTGCTTTCTTGCAGAGGTGATCGGGCGCGAGTTTATCGCACGCGCCGGGCGGTCGCCAGCCACACACCCGCGAGAATGAGCGCAAAGCCGGCCAGGTGATAGAGCGCGGGACGCTCGTCAAGGAAGACGATGCTCCAAACGGTGCCGAACACCGGCATGAGGTGATAGAAAAAGCTCGATACCCCGACCCCGGCCCGCTTCATGCCCTCGTTCCAGAAGAACAGCGCCCCCACCGAGGCCAGTGAGCCCACATAGGCAATTGCCGCCCAGGCCGGCCAAGTGTGGGGCAGCGAGCCACCTGTTGCCACGTCGAAGAGCGCAAAGGGCACCATGGCGGCAACCGCGAAGACCGTCAGCGCCGTCAGGTGTTCGAGGCCGGTCAATGTGGTGGCGGAACGCTTAAGGACGATGGAATAGAGTGTCCAGGTGGGCATCGCCAGCAACAGCAACAGATCGCCGGCATTAAAGTCGATATGGGCAATGATCGAGGGATCGCCGCGCCCGATGATCACGCCGATGCCGAGGATCGATATCCCTCCCCCGGTAACCTGGCGAAGCCCCGCCCGCTCACCGAGCCAGATCACGCCGCCGGCCACCATCCACACCGGCATGGTGGAGTTGAGCGCCAGCCCGTTGATCGCCGTCGTCGACCTCAGCCCGTAGTAGAGCAGCAACTGGAAGCCTACGATGCCGATGAGCCCCAGTGCCGCCAGCGGGCGCCATTCGCGGCGCATGGCCTCAGCGATCACCCCCCAGCGGCCCCGCGTCAGAAGCCCCAGGATGACCAGTGCCAGGCTCCATCTGAGCGTGTTCAGAGTGATCGGGCTGAGGGTGTCGCGCAAGGCCCTGCCGGCCACCCAGTTGCCCGACCAGAACAGCGGCGCCAGCACCAGATATAGGTAGGCCATGCGCAGGCGGGCCGGGTCGGCGTGCGTCATGGCTCCTTGCCGGTCTTCACCGCGACGGTGGTGATCACCGGATAATGATCGGAGCCGGCATTGTCGCCGATGACCGGGCGTGTTAGGGCGCGAATTTCCGGCGACACGAACAGATGGTCGATGGCGATCTGCGGAAACGGCCCAAATCGGGCCGGCCATGAGGGCAGCCAAGTGAGGCGCTTGAGACCGGAGTCCTTGGCAAACGTCGCCAGCATGAAGGAGGCCGGTGTGGCGTTGAAATCACCGGCCGCGAGGCGAGGCCCGGAGGTCTTGGCGATGACCTTGGCCATGGCGGTCATCTGCTTGAGCTGCGAACGGAAATAAGGCGGCCGGATGGTATGCACGCCAAATATCGTGAGGCCGCCGAACTCGGGACCGAGCCGCACGCGGATGAAGGGGGGCCCGCGCCAGCGGGTGCGTGCCTCGCTCTTCGAAAAGGAAAATTTCGAGATCAGCGCCATATGGCAATAGGAAATATTCAGGCAATTGATGCGGTAGGGATAGGTCTTCGCCAACGCGTCGAGCAGCGCCGCCTTTTCGGCGCCGAACTCCACCAGGATGGCCACGTCGGGGTCCTGACGGGTGACTTCGTCGGCAACCGCGCGCCAGTCGTCGTTGCGCAGCCAGGTATTGAACGACATGATCCGCAGCGACCGCTCGCCGCTGAGCGGCTGGCCCACGGGCCCGGCGTCGCGACCGGCCGTCAGCGCCCATGCCGAGATGCTCAGGAAGCCCGCCAGCGCCAGCAAGAGTGCCGTTCGGGTCCGCCAGCGCGGCAGAAGGCAGCCGACGAGCGCTGCCCCTGCCAGGATCGCCAGATGCCAGACGAAATGGTTGAAGATGTCGAAGGCGATCCACAGACCGGCCATGCGGCCCAGCACCAGGCCGGTGATGGCAACCCCCAGCATGATCAGGCAGCGGGTGCGCGAGCGCCTGGACGCCCGCCCGGCATCGCCGGCGCCAGCTTCGGCTGTTGCTTCAGTTTCGATCGCTTCGGTCAATGCCGGGGCCTCAACGGTGGCTATCCTCCACAGGCAGAGCGTCTTGCGGGTGACAAAACCCGGCAAGCTCTTCGATCCGCTGCATCCAGGCGATCAGATGGCGATACCCTGAAAGGTCGAAGCCCGCCTCGGGCGCATAGCGCACAACGCCATAGATGTCGATATCGGCGACAGTGGGGCGCCGGCTGGCGAGCCAAGCGCTGGGACCCAGTGCGGTGTCGAGAACCGCCAGTGCGGCGTTGACTTCGGCGCCGAACCAAGCGGCCAGTTCTTCGCCGATCGGCCGGAAGCCGAGCCTGTGGGCCCTGAGGCGATAGACGGGGGCAGCGAGCTTGTCGAAGTCCCAGAACATCCATTCACGCACGCGCGCGACTTCACCAGAGGTGCGGCCGTTATAGCGGTGGGTTGTCGAGGCGACGTGGTCGAGGATCGCTGCCGACTGGCATAGATAGAGGTTGGCATCCCGCAGGCAGGGAACCTGGCCATAGCGATTCTTGGCGAGAAAACCCGGCACCTTGTGCTCGCCCGCGGCGAGTGAGACCTCGACATAGCCAAAGGGCTTGTGGGCCAGGTTCAAGAGCAGCGCGACCTTGTAGGTCGGCCCCGATTGCCGCGATCCGTAGAGTGTATAGCGCATGCGCGTATGGGCTCCGGCGCGCCCTTGCAACTCACGGCTCTTGTGCGTGCTCCGCCGCGCGGCATCAAGGCCTGCCGCCCCGTGTGCCAGTCTTCCCATCGTCGATACCCACCCGAACGAATCGTCCCGCTGCCAATCCTGATGACGCCGTCAGCCTATCCCTGCCCGGCCTGGAAGTCTCCGGCTTTCGAACCGGCACCATCTGTCGTTACGTTAGGTTGTAGACACAAGGTCGCTTGCACAAGCATCGGCAAGTGGCGGCACCTTGACAATGCCGGTGGCTTGGGCGATATCCGCCGTTCAAATTCGTTGTTATCGGGCGCCGCCCGCGCCCTTGGGAGAAAATCATGGCCAAGGCCATTAGCCTCAAGATCAAGCTGCTGTCGACCGCCGACACGGGATTTTATTACGTCACCAAGAAGAACTCGCGGACCAAGACGGAAAAGTTCACGTTCAGGAAGTACGATCCCGTCGCGCGCAAGCACGTCGAATTCAAGGAAACCAAGATCAAGTAACGCTTCGATCACGATTGCCGTGCATCGCTTGCTGCAAGAACGCGCGCCATGGCAACGCCAAAAAGGGCAACCCCTGGGGTTGCCCTTTTGCATTTCGGTAGCATGAAACCGGCGATGTCTTGCGGTGCGGCGCTCAAGCCCCTTGCCAAACACCGTCTCGAGGGCGGGGTGATGTCGGAGGATGGCGTCTTTGGTCCGTCGTACAGTCCATCCCGCAGGAAGCCGTGCCTCATACGCAGCAGCGGGCAGCTCACCACTGTTTGCTGCCTCATCGTCGCCCTTGCCGACGCCGAGCGACGACGGCCATTGCTTCTTAGCGCCGGTCGAGAAGAGGAAGGCGTTCATCGCCAACTTCACGCCGCTTCGATAGCCTTCCAATCCGGCGATGGCATAGAGATCGCCCTGAGGGGGCATTGCGCCGACCTCGATGTAGGCGAGCCGGGTGAACATCGAAGAGAAGTCGAGGTCGACTACGTGCCGCCCGTTGATCCTAATCCGCCCAGAAGCCGGAGGGTTGAGAACCGCGTACGAAAGATTGGCGACGACCACCTCGACCATCTTTTCGTGGCGTTCACGATCTCCCTTCTTCCGCGCCCTTTGTCGCGCCCCAGTGGCCTCCTCATGATGCTCGATGGACCTGAGGGTGTTCCTCAACAATCGCCTCAGTGGCTCTCCCTTGCGTAATCGCGCCCATACTGCTCGGGCCTTGTCCCTCGGCAGCACTCCCCGAAGGTAACGCGGGGCGATAGCCTGACCGGCCCCTACCTTCAACCCTTCGAAGTGTCTCAGAGCGACGCTGACCGACCACTCCCCGGCGTTCTGCCTGATCCATGTCGCAGCGGTCTTCCTGTATGGGTTGACCTTCGTGGCCCGATACGACGCCTTCAGGGGATCGCCGTGGCGTCGATAATGTTCCAGATGCTTGCGACAGAAGCGCCCCAGCCCCTTGCCGGAGGCGTTGCCGGGCGGGTCGGGACACTCGAAGACCCAGCAGCGCTTCCTCCCGTCCGGGCGGGTTTCGACCAATCTCTTCTTGAGTGTGTCGCGACGATTGTCGGGCATGGTGGTGGGATGGGGCCTAGAAGTGTGACCACCCCATCCCGACACAAAGGTGAAGGGACAAGTAGCCTTGTTAGCGGATGAGGTGGTTTTGGCTGCAACATCCCAGATAGAGCCTTATAAAGCACCGCCCCAACGATCGGGGTAAATTCGTCGGCTTGCTCGAACTCAATCACCAGCCAACACATCGCTACCTACCTGGCGGTGAACTCAAGCAGGATGCCTTCCCCCGTGCCACAAACATCCACCCCGATCCTTCGAGCGATAGGTGAGGCCCCTTGACCCATCTCGCACCTGTAAACACAGACAACTTGCCTTAGGCCGATTCAGCCAGGCACTGTTGCTGCCATGAACTCCCGATAGGGCTTGGCGCAGCCGCGGTCGTCACCGACCTGCGGCAGTGCACCCTCGGGGGCCGGCAAACCGAGCATCGCAGCCAAATCTCCCAACACCGCCTGTGGCGCAGCGACCAGTTGCTCGTAGTCGATTGTCATCGAGATGTCGGGCAGCTTCGCGGCGACTAAGTCAGCCATTTCATAGTACCAGGTCACATGTTCGCGGATCGTCGTGAGATCGTAGGCGTAGTGATTACCTTCCGTATATTGCCGCAAGAAAATGCGCAGACAGATATCTTCGAGGTCACGTCGGATAAATACGAAGCGCACATTGGGGAGAACGGCCGCAATCCTCAGCGCATCGTGGATCAGTGCCGGCGTCGTGTTGGTAAAGACCCTGGCGTTCCCCGCCCGCCGACGAAGCTCTTCCTCGTAATAGCCGCGGCAAAGGCTATCGAGGACCGGAGGGAGTTGCGACAGGCGTGACGTGGTAAGTAGCCCGGCCGATTGAAAGGCCCGTCGGGTGACCATCTCGAGGATCGGATTCTCATAGCCGCGCTTGACGTCGGGAAAGAGCGCCGAGAGCGCTTCCAGTGTCGTTTTGCCGGATCGTGAGGGGCCCAGGATGAACAGCGACAAAGGTGCATCCTGGTTGGATGCGAGGGACTTGGGATGATACGAGCGGGCGTGCGCCAGGCTCTCGGCCTGTTCCTCCCGCTCCCTGCGACAGCCTTCGCGATGCTGCTTGGCCGGATATCGATTGGCCGCCATTGCGCTTTCCCATGCCTCGGGATGTTGACCCATCTGGTCGAGGGCGGCGGCGGTCGCGGCGGCGATCAGTGAAGCCGATGCAGCCGCCTGGTCCTTTGGTTGGGCGGACAGCCGCTTGAGCAGCGCTTGGGGGTCGAGCGTAGACTGGGCGGCAGGAAGCTGGCTCAACAAATAGAGAGATTCAGCCGACGCTGGGGCACGGCTCAGCAATCGCTCGAAAGCGGCGGCCGCTTCAGCGAACAGCCCAAGTTGGATGTACACAAGGCCCAGTCCCATATCGCAAGCATAGAGCGAGGGGTCGATTTCCCGGACCCGAATGAAGGCATCGGCTGCCAATTCGTACTCACGCTCTTCGCGATAGACCTCAGCGAGGCTGAGGAGAATACTGGCATCACCCGGCTTGAGCGCCAACGCCCGTTCAAGCGTCAAGGCCGCCATCTCCTTGGCGCCAAGTTGGAGATAGACGCCACCAAGCGCCGTCAGGGTCGTCCAGTCGTTTGGATTGAGCATCGACGCCTGGATCAACGGGGGGAGGGCCCGCTGGTATTGGCCCCGATCGGCGAGAATGAGGCCAATGGTGTGCAGTGCCCCGACATAGTCAGGGTGCTTGTGGAGGAGCTTTTCCAGGATGCGCTGGGCGCGGTCGAACTGACGGGCACGGCGCAGCCCCTCAGCTTCTTCGAGGCTGCGGCGCGCATCCAGAAGGGCATTGAACGGCGGATGAGGCGACGCGGACGAGCGGATTGTCGGACTTTGCACAAATCAACTCCTGTCACTCGGGGTCGAGACCGGCAAATATAGCCTTGAAAATCACATTAGGCCCGTAGCGGAAGTGGCGCGAGACCACACCGCACCTCCAATGGGGGCCAACTGGTTGTTGACCGCGGCCGCTTTCCCGCGGTTTAGCATTTTGGCGACAAGTCGCAGTGGCACTGTCTGCTGACTGGCGATCGATCTGCCATTGCCGCGCAGCTCGCGTAAGGTTTTCTGTTTGAAAATAGCATACATTTTTCGACAGTGCGGCATTTTAGCAACAGTCGGTTCGGCGCCAACCGCAGCCCCAAGATAATGAATTGTATAGATGATTCGCACCAGAGCGAGCCAATCAGACGATGCACAGGACACTTCCGGCGAGGCTCATATGCTCTGGACACGGAGGGGATTCGATATATCGTCACGTCAACATTTATAAGACGGGGGCGCATAATGCGTAAGTCATTGTTATGTGGGGTCGCTGCGGCGGCCGTGATGATGGTTATCGCCGGGCCGGCCGACGCTGCCGCAGACCCGCCGGTGTCATCGATGTTCTATGACTGGAGCGGCTTTTATGTCGGGGGCCAACTGGGTGTTGGCCAGGCGAATTTCAGCAGCCGAAACGAGGGGGGCTCTGCGTCGCAATTCAATGCCAATGTGCTCGGCTTGAGCGGCTTCACCGGCGGTGTCCATGGTGGCTTCAATTGGAAATTCGACCAGTTCCTAGCCGGCATTGAAGGGGACGTAAACTTTGCCGGCTGGAAGGACTCGGCTCTGGCCCCGACGACTGCTGACGAGGGCGGCCGGGGGCGCGTTGATCTGCTTGCGTCGGTCCGGGGCCGGCTCGGCTTCCTAGTGAACGATCGAACCTTGCTTTATGCAACCGGCGGTGTCGCCTTTACCAACGCGGACTTCACGTCCATTCGGGACGTAGGCACGGGAAAGGTGAACTTCAATAATGTGGGAGGCGTGGTCGGTGCGGGCGTGGAGATGCTGGTCTCCGAAAACGTCAGTGTGCGGGCGCAAGGTCTCTACTACATTTTCAATCAAACCAAAAGCATGAGCAGCGGAAAGTTCCCGGAAGCCGCAGCAGGGGATTTCGGCCGATTTAAGGATGCGTTCGTCGTCAGCATCGGCGTTAGTTGGCATTTCAATTCGATGCTCTAGGGCCAATTGCGGGGTTTCGGAGATCGGACGCGGGGCCTTACGGCAACGACCCTGCGGCAACTGCCCATAACGGCCAGGCCCTGATGTCTCGCTGCTTGACCTCGGCAATCCCCTCCATCTGCCGCTCGCGCCGCAGGTTGGTTTCGAACTCTGCAAACACCACCGCTTGTCGGGGAACAGCGTCCCACTGCGCGAGTCACTGGTGGGCGAACGGTTCTTAGTCCGCATCAGGTGCTCTCCTCGTTCGGCAGGAGACCCACCGGGAGCACAATGTAGGACAAAATGTAGGACAAACCAATCTAAAAAGTGTTTTAAATTCAATAATTTGGCTGATTTGAGCGGTCGGCCCAGGCGGGGTGATCGAGGAGGCCACTCGTTCCGCCTGGACCGACCAACCC
>CAZMSA010000129.1:0-10344 GCA_964568825.1 uncultured Rhizobiaceae bacterium
CGAGCTGTGGTATGGCGGCGCCCGCACTGCCAATCTGCTCACCCGCGAGGTGCCGTTAAGCCTCAACTCGATACCCAATCAGGTCGGCCATCCCTACCAGACCAGGGCCATGGACAAGGCCGATATACGGGCCTTCAGAAACTGGCACCGCGACGCCGCGCTGCGCGCCAGGGCCGCCGGATTCGATATCGTCTATGTCTACGCCACTCACGATTATCTTCTCTCGCATTTCCTGTCGCGCACCAACAACACCCGCAGCGATGAGTATGGGGGTAGCCTGCAAAACCGGGTTCGCCTGGTGCGCGAAATCATCGATGAGACCAAGGAGGCGGTGGGAGAGCGATGTGCGGTTGCGGTGCGGTTCTCGGCGGAAGAAGGTGGGGGCGCCGATGGCGCGCCCGTCATTGGGGAGCGTCGGGAAATGTTCGCCTTGCTGGCCGAACTGCCCGATCTGTGGGACATCAACATCGCCGACTATTCCTTCGAAATGGGTGTTTCGCGTTTCGTCAAGGAGGGTGGGCTCGAACCCTATATGGACTACGTGAAGTCCATGACTTCGAAGCCGGTGGTCACCGTCGGGCGGTTCACCTCGCCGGATGCCATGGCTGCCCAGGTGAAGAGGGGCGTTGTCGACTTCATCGGTGCTGCCAGGCCCTCGATCGCCGACCCCTTTCTGCCTCGGAAGATCGATGAGGGCCGGCTCGAGGACATACGCGAATGCATCGGCTGCAACATCTGCTATGGCGGCGACGGCCAGGGCGTTCCCATCCGCTGCACCCAGAACCCGACCATGGGCGAGGAATGGCGGCGCGGCTGGCACCCCGAAAAGATCGCGTTCAAAGGCTCGAGCGCCAGTGTCCTGGTTGTGGGGGCCGGGCCGGCCGGTCTCGAGGCTACCCGCGTCCTGGGCGAGCGAGGGTATCGGGTGATGCTGGCCGAGGCCGGCCACGAACTAGGCGGCCGTGTATCACTCGAATCAAGGCTACCCGGCCTCAGCGAATGGGTGAGGGTTCGCGACTACCGCATGCAGCAGATCGCCCGCATGGTTTGCGTCGACGTCTATCGCGAAAGCAAACTCGATGTGGATGATGTCCTGGCAACCCGGGCCGAACATGTGGTGATCGCAACCGGCGCGACGTGGCGGGCAGACGGCTTCGGCCGTACCCATCCTGCCGGAATTGAAAAGCTGACGCCCGCCGAAAAAATCTTCACACCAGACGACATCATGGCAGGCCGCGTCCCTGAAGGGCGGGTGCTGATCTTCGATGACGACAACTACTACATGGGACCGGTGCTCGCCGAGTTGCTGGCCGGGGCCGGTTGCCGGGTGAGCCTGGTGACGCCGGAGAGCAAGGCAGGCGCATGGTCCAGCTATACTGCGGAACAAATCCGCACCCAGCGGCGGCTGATCGAGCACGATGTCGAAATATTGCCTGCAAGGACGCTCACGGCCTTTGTCGACGGTGAAGCAACGCTCGCCTGCATCTATACCGGGCGGGAACAACGAATGACGGTCGACGCGGTGGTCATGGTCACTGCCCGACAGCCGAATGATTCGCTCTATCTGGAATTAGCCGATCGTCTCGTTGCCGGGACGGGTGGTGCACTCCTCAGCGTGAGACGCATAGGCGATTGCGAGGCCCCTGCGATCATCGCCGCTGCCGTCTATGCGGGGCATCGCTATGCGCGCGATCTGGACAGCCCGGCCGATGTCGAGCCGGCGATGAAACATGACCGCATCGACGTGGGCCTGGTTCCGGCGGCGCAGTGAGCCGAAGCGCCCTGGCACCTTGTGGAGAGAATGAAGATGAGCGAGCCGAAGAGGGATCGACACCATGTCGCCATTAAGATGCGCGTCTCGATCCTCCTGTTGGTCATGGCTGTGCTGGGCGCGGCGGCTTGGCAGGTCGGCGCAAGCTATCTGGCCGGCAACGGCGCTTCTCCTGCCGCAGCTTCGGCTGAATGCGATAGCTGCACGCTGCACCATCGCGACATGCAGCGCATGCGCAAGATTCTCAAGGAAGAAGGGCAGTCGAACAAGTAGGCCCGCCACCCGGACCATCGGCCGGCAAAAGCGAGGAGCGCAAGCCGTCTCACTGAATGACCATTCAGCCAAACAGATCTGCATGGCCCGGTCCATTGGCGAGATCCATCGTCGAACGGAAAACGGCAGGACCCTAAGCCGCAGAGCGAATTGCACCGACAGGAAGGGGAGGAAGGATGAGCCACCAGAGAGGAAAAGGGATGAGGGAATGAGCCGCGACCCGCGATACGATATCCTGTTCGAGCCGGTCAAGATCGGCCCCGTCACGGCAAAGAACCGCTTCTATCAGGTGCCGCATTGCTGCGGCATGGGCTTCAACTGGCCGCAGACGCACGCCAAGATGCGCGAGATGAAGGCCGAGGGTGGCTGGGCTGTCGTGTGCACCGAAGAGTGCATGATCCATCCCTCGTCGGATTATTCGCCGGAACCGCAGGCGCGGCTGTGGGATGATTATGATGTCAAATGCCTGGCGCTGATGACCGACGCCATCCATCGCCACGATGCGCTGGCCGGCGTCCAGTTGGCCCACAACGGGGTCGGCAGCCAGAACATGTTCACGCGGCTGAAGCCGCTCGGGCCCTCACCGCAGGCGGGCATCATCGGCGTTCCGACCCAGACGCGCGGCATGGACAAGACCGATATCGCCGAGTTTCGCCGCTGGCACCGCAACGCGGCGCTGCGCGCGAGGCAAGCCGGGGCCGACATCATCTATGTCTACGCGGGTCACGATTCGACCCTGCTCATGCACTTCTTGCAGAAACGGCGCAACCATCGGACCGATGAATACGGTGGCAGCCTGGAGAACCGGGTGCGTCTCATGCGCGAGGTCCTCGAGGACACCAAGGAGGCGGTTGGCGACCGCTGCGGCATAGCCATCCGGCTCGCCGTCGAGGAGCTGCTGGGCGGAGCCGGCATCACCAGCCAGGGCGAGGGACGCGAGGTCGTCGAGATGCTGGCGGAGATGCCGGATCTCTGGGACGTCAACCTCGCGAACTGGGCGAACGATTCGGTGAGCTCGCGCTTTGGCGAGGAGGGCCTGCAGGAAGTCCATGTGTCCTTCGTCAAGTCGGTGACGTCAAAGCCGGTCGTGGGTGTCGGCTGGTTCACGTCGCCCGACACCATGCTCAGCCAGATCAGGCGGGGCGTGCTCGACATGATCGGTGCCGCCCGGCCGTCCATCGCCGATCCGTTCCTGCCAAGGAAGATCGCGGAAGGGCGCACGGAAGAAATCCGCGAATGCATAGGCTGCAACATCTGCGTCTCCGGCCAGCACACATTCACGCCGATGCGATGCACCCAGAACCCGAGCATGGGCGAGGAGTGGCGGCGCGGCTGGCATCCGGAAAAGATCGCGCCGAAAGGTTCGCAAGACAGCGTGCTGGTGATTGGCGCGGGGCCGGCGGGTCTGGAGGCGGCACGCGGCCTCGGACAACGCGATTATCGTGTAGCGTTGGCCGAAGCGACAACCAGGCTCGGCGGTCGAGTGACATGGGAGAGCGGCCTGCCCGGCCTCGCTGCCTGGGCCCGTGTGCGCGACTGGCGTGTCGGACGCATCCGAGAAATGACCAATGTGGACATCTATCTTGACAGCGAACTGACACCCGGGGACGTCCTTGGGTTTGGTTTCGACCACGTGATCGTCGCCACCGGCGCGCGCTGGCGCAAAGATGGCGTCGGCGTCAACAACACCTCGCCGATCAAAGGGAGTGGCAAGGCCAACGTTTTCACCCCCGAAGACGTCATCGCTGGCGTCGAGATGTCCGGGCCGATTGTTCTGTTCGACGACGACAACTTTTACATGGGCGGCGTGGTGGCCGAAAAACTGCGACGCGACGGCCATGACGTCACCCTGGTCACAACGGGGCCTTGTGTCTCGTCGTGGACCGAGAACACGTTGGAGCAGCACCGCATCCAGGCCCGCCTGATCGAACTCGGCATCGACATACGCGTTAGCCTCAGACTGTCTGCGATCGGTGACGGTGAAGTGGAACTTGCCTGCGTCTATACCGAGCGAACCCGCAAGCTGCCGGCCGCTTCGGTGGTCATGGTGACTTCGCGCCGCCCCATCGACAGTCTGTATCGCACCCTGGCGGAAGACCGGGAGAGATGGCACGCCGCCGGCATCAAGTCCGTTCAGGCGATCGGTGATTGCGATGCGCCTGCGACCATCGCGCTGGCGGTTCATGACGGCCACCGGGCAGCGAGAGAGCTCGATGCTCGACCGGAGAATCCGGATCTCCCGTTCCGCCGAGAGGAGATTCGTCTCGATGCGAAGGTGTAGTGCCAGGTTGGGCCAGATCGGATCCATTTCGCTTGGATGCCCGGCCACCCATCGCTATCGCATCAATGGTTTTGCTGATTAACCAGGAGGTTCACATGCCGCTAGCCTACCTTGACAGAACAACCGACACCCGGACCGTGGTGGAAGTGCTTCGGCGTGACGGGGCGGTCGCCGTCACCGGTCTCGCAGAACCCCGTCTCGTCGATGCGGTGCTCGCTGAACTGCGCCCGCAGCTCGATGCATCCGGGCTCAAGTCGCGCAGCGAGTTCAACGGCGACCGTACCCTGCGCTTGAACAACGTGCTGTCCACGGCGCCCAGTGCTTCCGGCCTCGTGGATCACGACATGGTGGTCGCCGTCGCCAACGAAATACTGTTGCCGCATTGTGCGACCTATCAGGTCGGCAGCTTGACGGCGATCGAGATTCTGCCAGGCGAAGCCGCCCAGGCCCTGCACCGCGACGATTCTCTCTACCCGCTCGAAATAGCCGGATTCGAGCTGCAGATCGGCGTCATGTGGGCTCTGGGTGACTTCACGGCGGAAAATGGCGGCACGCGCGTTGTGCCGGGCAGCCATCGCTTCATGCGCTCATGGCACCTTCCCGATGTATCTTCCTGGCAATCGACCGAGATGCCCAAAGGCTCGGCGCTCTTCTATATGGGTTCGACCTGGCATGGCGGCGGCGCGAACCGAAGCAACGGGCCGCGCGCGGGCCTCATCAACACCTATTCGCTGGGCTGGCTGCGACAGGAGTCGAACCAGTACCTGGTGACCCCGCCCGACGTCGCCGCCCGGTTCGGCCCGCGCCTGCGCGCCCTGCTCGGCTATACCCCGCACGGCTCAGGCGACGACCTAATCGGCAAATTCCGCGGCGAGTGCCCGGCCTGGGTCGAAACGCCACCCGAACCGGCATGGCGACAAGAACGGGGACAAGTTGGAAGCCAGGCGGACGTTGATGCTCAGGCAGGCGTTCAGCAGGCACACTGACGCTCCCATCTTTGCCTCACCCATAACAATCAAAGGACGGCACCACACATGCGCGATGCTCGCTATGACATCCTGTTCGAGCCCGTTGCCATCGGCCCGGTGACGGCGCCCAACCGCTTTTACCAGGCTGCGCACTGTAACGGCATGGGACGGATGTTCCCCAATGCCATGATCGCCATGAGGGGCATGAAGGCCGAAGGCGGCTGGGGTGTTGTGTCCACCGAGCAGTGCGACTTTCACGTAACCGGGGACACCCAGCCCTACACCGAAACCAACCTGTGGGACGAGGGCGACGAAGCCTATCTGCAGCACATGGTCGAGGCCGTCCACGGGCACGGCAGCCTCGCCGGCATCGAGTTGGTGCACAATGGCCAGGACAGCGGCAATCTCTACAGCCGCGAAATCCCCATCGGCCCGGCGCACCGGCCGGTCACCTGGCTGCGCCATCCGATCCAGGCGCGCGCCATGGATCTCACTGACATCCGCGATTATCGCCGCTGGCACCGTACCGCGGCGTTGAGAGCGCGCGACATGGGCTTCGATGTGGTCATCGTCTATGCCGGGCACAACGGCACCATGCCCGGCCATTTCCTCGCCCGCCGCCACAATGACCGGACGGACGAGTATGGTGGTAGCCTGGAGAACCGCTTGCGCCTTTTCCGTGAACTGGTTGAGGAAACCAAGGAGGCAGTCGGCGCCAGTATGGGGGTGATCGTGCGCTTCGCCGTCGACGAAATAATGGGTCCGGAAGGGCTCGAATGGCACGCCGAAGGGCGCGAGGCGGTGGAGATGCTGGCCGAGCTGCCCGACCTGTGGGATGTCAACGTCTCGGACTGGTCCAATGATTCCATGACATCGCGCTTTGCGCCCGAGGGCTACCAGGAGGACTACGTCGCCTTCGTCAAAAAGGTGACGACGAAACCGGTCGCCATCGTCGGGCGCTACACCTCACCCGACGCCATGGTCTCCGCGATCCGGCGCGGCATCACCGACCTCATCGGCGCCGCGCGCCCCTCCATCGCCGATCCCTTCCTGCCCAACAAGATCAGGGACGGGCGCGACGATATACGCGAGTGCATCGGCTGCAATATCTGCGTCGCCTGGAACAACCTGTCCGCCCCGTCGCGCTGCACCCAGAACCCCACGTTCGGGGAGGAATGGCGAAAGAAATGGCATCCCGAGCACGTCGGTACGGCAACTGACAAGGGGCATGTGCTGATCGTCGGCGCCGGCCCGGCGGGGCTCGAGGCAGCGCGGGCCGCCGCGCTCGCCGGGCACCGGGTGACGCTGGCTGAGGCTCGCGAGGAATTGGGCGGGCGAGTTGCCCGTGAAAGCCGCCTCCCCGGCCTCGCCGCATGGGCGCGGGTACGCGACTACCGCACCGATGTGATTGCCCAGATAGCCAATGTTGAGATCTTTCCCGCAAGTCGGATTGAGCCCAGCCATGTTCTGGACTTCGGCGCCCAACACGTTGCCATTGCCACGGGCGCCAGATGGCGACGCGACGGCATCGGCTACACCCTGCGCAGACCCACGCCCGTGGCCGAGGGCATGTCCATGTTCACCCCCGACGATATCATGGACGAGCGCCGGCCACCGGATGGCCCGGTCGTGATCTTCGATGACGACGGCTACTACATGGCCAGCATCATGGCGGAACTCATGGCATCTGAGGGCCGCGAGGTGTGGCTGGCAACCCCCTCGTCGCTCGTTGCCCAGTGGACCCAGTACACGCTGGAGCAGCCCGCCATCGAGGCGCGGCTGGCCGGGGCGGGCGTCAAGATGCTGACCCGCCACACCCTGGCAGGCATCCCCAAGGACGAGGCCGTCCTGTACGACAATCTCGGCCGCTGCGACCGCCGCATCGCCTGTGCCGGCGTCATCAGTGTCACGGCACGCCTGCCGGTGGACGATCTGTGGCAGGCGCTCAAGGCCCGCGGCGATATAGGAAAGGTCGGCATAGAGTCGCTCAGGCGAATCGGCGACTGCTACGCCCCCGGGCTCATCGCAGCGGCGGTCTATCAGGGGCATCGCTACGCGCGCGAGCTGGATAACCCGACCGATCCCGACGCTGTGCCGTTCAGGCGCGAGCGCCACCTGATCGAGTCCTCGTGATAGGCCACGCTGCTTGTCTGGCGACGGCGGGTCCAAGGCTTCAGCATTCGCCCATCTGACTTAATCGCAGGGGAGTCTGCAAACCGCCAGCGCACAATTCGGCCTCGACGCAGGGCTTCAAACGTGAGGCGCGAGTTATCTTTCGCTTGATCCCCGGATTTGTCGGCGGCAACATCATCGTAGGAAGTGCAAATGGGAAATCCCGGCTCGTGAGACTGCCATGCCCGCGTTGAAGCCGAATATCGTGCTGATCTTTTCCGACAATCACCCCGCCAACATGATGGGGTGTTCGGGCAATGACGAAATCCGCACCCCTAATCTCGACCGCCTGGCAGCCGGCGCCATGCGTTTCACCAACGCCTTCTGCCCCAACGCCATGTGCTCGCCCTGCCGGGCCTCGGTGCTCACCGGCCTCATGCCCTCGCAGCATGGCATCCACACCTGGCTCGATGACAGCAAGATCGCCGAGTGGCCGCAAAACTGGAATGCCATCGCCGAGTTCGACGCCCTGCCCAAGCGCCTCGCGCGCCTGGGATACGACACGGCACTCATCGGCAAATATCATCTCGGCATCGCCGATCAGCCACAGAACGGGTTTCGCGAGTGGGTGACCCTGCAGATCGGTCACGTCCTGTCGTTCTACGACAATGACATGATCGACAACGGTAAGTGCTATCGCTACCCCGGTCATTCAGTCGATTTCTTCACCGAGAAGGCGGTCGATTATATCGCCCGGCGCGCTGACAGGCGGGCCGAGCCGTTCTTCCTGTTCCTCACCTATCCCGCGCCTTACGGTCACTGGCCCTCGATCAAGGGCGAGCCGACCAACCGCTTTGTCGAGACCTATCGCGGCATGCCGATGCATTCGGTGCCTCGCGAAGGTATCTCGAAGAACCTGATCGACTGGATGTTCGTGCGCCACGACAAGATGGGGGACGAGGGCTCGGGGTTCTACCGGGATGTGGCCCGCATCCCGAACGACCTGCCGACGCTGCGCAACTATTACTCCCAAATGAGCATTGTCGACGACGGCGTCGGCCAGCTGCTGGGCGCGCTGGATCGCGCGGGGCTCAGCGACGACACCTTGGTGATCTACACCTCGGATCATGGCATGTCGCTCGGCCAGCATGGTTTCTGGGGCCACGGTGAGGACACTAGGCCGTCGAACACCCACCGCGAGGCTCACCACATCCCGCTTATCGTCAAGCCGCCTGCCAACGCGGCCCGCGGCGATGTGAAGCGTGCGCTCGTCGGCACCACCGACATCTTCGCGACCATCCTCGACTATGCCGGGGCTCAACTGCCGGCGGTTGAGGAAACCTACGCGCGCAGCATGCGTCCGCTTCTGGAGGGAAACCCCGTCGAATGGAAGGACGCGGTGTTCATGGAGCAGGAAGAGACCCGCGCCATCAGAACCACCAAGTGGCTGCTCATGAGGCGCTTTGCGCCGACGGCTTACGGCTTTACGGACGAACTCTATGACCTCGAAGCCGATCCGGACGAACGCTGCAACCTAATTGGCGATCCCGCCTGCGCGACGGTCATCGCGGACCTATCCGCGCGCATCGACAGCTTCTTTTCGCACTATGCCAATCCCAAATGGGATCTGTGGCGAGGTGGCACCGTCAAGTCTAACTCCACCCGTCCATTTCTGTGGAAAGAGGCGTGGGGCGAAGACTGGATGGCGACCTACTAGCGCCGGGTTGATCAGTGTTCCCCGAGCATGACCGTTTTCGATATCGTCAGGTGCAACCGGAACTATCCTATTCAGAGCTATTTGCGGATAGTAGCCGATCGCATCCTTGACGTTGAAGCGATCGCCACTGCGATTCCGTCGATTGCGGTGCTGGTCAACGAGGAAAGCGAGTTCGAACCGCTTGCGGCTGCGCTCGGCGCGAAGCTTCAGGACAGGAACATCAAGGTAGCGCCCTGCAAGGACGGCAGCCTGCCGCAAGGATGGCTCTGGCCGTACCGTGTGCAGGTCGCGAGGTCCGATTGACCTCACCCTGATCGGCGCATCGGTATCCTGCCACCGACGTTACGTAACGCGGACCTCCACGGTCCCAAGCGACATGGCCGCGCAGCGCCAAGTACTCCAAAGCTGGTGCAAACGGGGTCGCCACCCGCAAACGGGAAACGCCCCCAACCGCTTGAGTTGAGGGCGTTTTCTTGGTTGCGGGGGCAGGATTTGAACCTGCGACCTTCAGGTTATGAGCCTGAAGATCGGAGGAATCGTCCGGTGCAAGATGGCACATGAAACGTCAGAATTCCACTGGACTTGTCAGGCAAACAGAGCATGCATGGAGGAGCGGCCGAGGGGGCGAACCCTCCCCGACAGCCACGGAACCTCTGCTGCCCGCCACGTCGCGGGCCTTCGGTGGTGCAAGCATCGGAATGTCCGATGCAGCATCTGAAGGAGACAGAGATGACCATCGTGATGCGGAATCCCGAAGCTGACGCGGCGCATTCACCGACGAAGACGAAGCGCGCATCGACAAAGGATGAGACCAAGACCGAACTGATCCTGCGGCTCCTACACCGTAAGGCCGGGGCGAGCCTGCCTGAGTTGCAAGAACGCACGGGCTGGCAGGCCCATAGCGTTCGGGGGTTTCTGTCCGGCACCGTGAAACGCAAGCTTGGCCTCATGGTCGAGACGGTGCCGGATGCAAAGGGGGTGCGCCGGTTTCGGATTCCCCCAAACTTCTGGCTCCCGAAAGTGGCCAACAGAGACCGATCGGAGGATTGCGGCCGAAAGCGCTGCAGGTTGCGTCTCTCCACCCGGGAACCGCGACACGGCTGCTGCTAAGCCGCTGAAATTACGGTGTTACCCGGACCACTCGAATTCATGGTGTGAAACGAGGGACTGAATGGTGGTGGAAACAGTCAGGAGCGAACTAGTCTCCGGTCGGGTTTTCCCT
>CAZMSA010000130.1:0-10282 GCA_964568825.1 uncultured Rhizobiaceae bacterium
GGTACGCAGAGGGGAAGCCGTAGGGTTGTTGGGTCCCAACGGCGCCGGCAAGACGACGGTGTTCTACATGATCACCGGCCTGATTGCCGCCGACAAGGGGTCCATCAGTCTCGACGGGCGGGACATCACGCATTTGCCCATGTATCGGCGGGCAAGGATGGGCGTGGGGTATCTGCCCCAAGAGGCCTCGATTTTCAGAGGCCTTACGGTTGCGGATAATATTCGCGCCGTTCTCGAGCTCACCATGAGCGAGAAAGCCAAGCGCGAACGTGTGTTGCGTGAGTTGCTTGATGAGTTTCAAATCACCCATTTACGGAATTCGCCAGCTTTGGCGCTTTCTGGCGGAGAACGCCGGCGCGTGGAAATCGCACGAGCCCTGGCCACCGATCCCCAGTTCATGCTCCTCGACGAGCCCTTCGCAGGGATTGATCCGATTGCGGTCAATGATATCCGCCAGTTGGTGCGACAGCTCACCGATCGGGGAATCGGGGTGCTTGTTACGGATCACAACGTTCGAGAAACCCTCGAACTCATCGATCGTGCACTCATCATTCACGAAGGTGAGGTACTGATGGAGGGCAACCCCCGCGAAATCGTCGAGAATCCCGACGTGCGGCGGTTCTATCTGGGTGAAAGGTTCAGCCTCTGAGCCGGTCGGCGCGATGAACAAGAGGCGACCAGGGCAGGTGCGATCGTCATGGCATTGAAGCAGAGACTGGAGTTGCGCCAGGGCCAGTCGCTGGTCATGACGCCACAGCTTCAGCAGGCCATCAAGCTGCTGCACATGTCGAACATGGAGCTGCAGGCCTTCGTCGACAGTGAGATCGAACGCAACCCGCTGCTTGAGCGTGATGAAAGCGCCGATCAGGGCACGGTGCTCGATGACGCCGAGCCGCCACGTTCGGCAAGCGAGGAAGCAACGACCGCCGATGTCGCCGAGGCTTTGTCGGGTAAGGCCGGCGGCGACGACGCAGTCTCGGGTCACGATGCCGGCCTTGACGCTGGCTATGGCGATGAGGCGCGTGCCGAAGCGGCCCCTCGGCCGGCGCCAGGCTCCATGGAGTCCGGCTGGTCGACGGTGAGGCTCACCAGCCCCGGCGGCTACGACGGCGATGACCACAACTTCGAAAACACCCTGTCGCGCGAGGTGACGCTCATCGAGCACGTCACCGAGCAGATGCATCTTGCCATCCACGACCCGGTCCGCCGGCTCATTGCCTCCCACCTCATCGGCATGTTGAACGATGCCGGCTATCTGAGCGGTGATATCGATGCCGTCGTCGTGGCGCTGGGATGCAGCGAAGAGGCGGTGCGAGAGACCCTGGAAATCCTGCAAGGGTTCGATCCGCCGGGCATTTTTGCCCGCAACCTGCAGGAATGCCTGGCCATCCAGTTGCGCGACTGCAACCGCATGGATCCGGCCATGGCCGCCCTCATTGCCCATCTCGATCTGGTCGCCCGCCACGATCATGATGCTCTCAGGCGGGTGTGCGGGGTGGATCTCGACGACATCAAGGCGATGCTGGTGGAGCTTCGCCAGCTCAATCCCAAGCCCGGCAATGCCTTCGGGACGGTTGTGCTGTCACCGGTCATCCCCGATGTCTTTGTGCGCCCCGCGCCTGACGGCACCTGGCTGGTGGAGCTCAATTCCGAAACCCTGCCGCGCGTGCTGGTGAACAATCAGTACTATTCCACGGTGGCAGCGGGGACGTCGCGCGCGGATGACAAGACCTATATTTCCGACTGCCTGGCCAGCGCCAACTGGCTGGTCAAGAGCCTTGACCAGCGCGCCCGCACCGTCCTGGCCGTGGCGCGCGAGATTGTCAGCCAGCAAGACGCCTTCCTTGTGCACGGGGTGCAGTCGCTGCGCCCGCTGACCCTCAAGGTGGTGGCCGATGCCATTGCCATGAGCGAATCGACCGTCAGCCGGGTCACCTCCAACAAGTACATGGCGACGCCGCGCGGCACTTTTGAACTTAAATATTTTTTCACCACCGCCATTGCCTCCGCCGAGGGCGGCGATGCCCATTCCGCCGAAGCGGTTCGTCACCGGGTCAAGGAATTGATCGACGCCGAAACCCCGACCAGCATTCTCTCGGACGACCAGATTGTGGATATCTTGCGCCAGGCCGGCATTGAGATCGCTCGCCGGACGGTCGCCAAATATCGGGAATCGCAGGGAATTCCGTCATCCATCCAGCGTCGACGCGAACGCCGCGCCTATGGGTGAGGCATTGTTGCCGCCGCTGCCATGGCGGCTTGCCCCGGTGTCTTGACTTCGCCGTGAGCCATCACTAGTTGTTGCCCGCCTCGCAGTCAGAGGCTGGCAAGGCGCAACAGCGCGACCCGGCCGTCGAAAAAACCAGTGCCGAAGACCCTTGCGCGCGGCGGCCGATTTGACAGTCCCCCAAGATATGCCCACATTGGGTTTATCAAGATTGGATGTTTCTCGAACATGCAGATCCTGACCACCGGCAAGAATTTCGATATCGGCGATTCGTTGCGAAGCCATATCGCCGGGCGACTGGACCACGAAGTGAGCAAATATTTCGATGGTGCCGTTTCGGCCCAGGTGGTGATCGAAAAGCAGCGCTCGCAGTTTACCGCGGAATGCAGTTTGTCGTTGTCGACCGGCCTGACGCTGAATGCCCGGGGTGAGGCCGGTGATGCCTATTCCAGCTTCGATGCCGCTGCCGATCATCTGGAAAAGCGCCTGAGGCGATACAAGCGGCGCCTTCGCGATCATCACAACAACCATCGCGAGCCACTGCAAGAGACCAGCGAGGCGGGTTTCATCATCGCCGGCGGCAGCGAGCACGAAGCTGAGCCGGAAGATGACAATCCGATCATCATTGCCGAGACGTCTGAAAAGGTTCAGGCCTTGAGCGTCGGGGAAGCGGTGATGAAGCTCGATATTTCCACCACGCCGTTCGTGCTGTTCCGCAATTCGGGGCACGGCGGCATCAACATCGTGTATCGCCGCGAGGATGGCCACATCGGCTGGATCGATACCCGCTCCGGCGAACCTCGCAACGATGCCTGAGCGCGTCTGAAGGAATGAGGCGGCGAGCCCCTTTTGGTCTCGCCCCGGGAGACAAGCGACCATGCAGCTATCCGATATCCTATCCAACGAGGCGATCCTTCCCGCACTCAAGGCGACCAGCAAGAAACAGTTGCTGCAGGAGTTGTCGCAAACCGCCGGCAAGGTATCGGGTCTCGATCCGCGTACCATCTTCGAGACGCTGTTGCAGCGCGAGAAGCTGGGTTCCACCGGCCTCGGGCAGGGCATCGCCATTCCGCATGGCAAGTTCGCCGCCCTGACCGAGGTGAAGGGCGTGTTTGCGCGCCTGCAGGTGCTGGTGGACTTCGAATCCGCCGATGATCGTCCCGTCGATCTGGTGTTTTTGCTGATGGCGCCCGAGAGCGCCGGTGCCGACCACCTGAAGGCCCTGGCGCGGATTTCACGCCTGTTGCGCGACCAGGCGCTGGTCGCCAAGCTGCGCGGCACCAAGGATGCCGCCGGCCTCTATGCCATCCTCACCGAGCCAACCGCCAACACCTCCCACGCCGCCTGAGAATTCGATCTCCGGACAAGCTCAGTGCACGCTCATGGGCATGAGTTCGTGCTCCACCGCGTTGGCGATGGCCGATGCGCGGCTGTCGGTGACGGCGAGCGGCCGGCCGTCGGCGCCGTAGACCGCATAGATGTGGTCGTCGGGCCCCAGCGCCACCGCCTGGCCGATGAGCGAGGTTGCCTTTTCGCTGTCGATCTCGCGGACATAAGCCAGATGCCCGCCGCCGAGTGCGGCAAATTCGTCGTCCGGCAGGACGGTCCATTTGCTGTTGATGATGTCGTTTTCAGTCATGTCACCTTTACTCCTTGAATCTGATCTGGTTGCGCGCGCCAAGGGGATGCGGGCTCAGCGGGCCGTTATCTCCACCCGGCGGACAACCCTTTGCGGCTCGGGGCGGGCGAGGCTGATGGACAACAGCCCGTTCTCCAGTTCGGCGCCTGTTACCTCGATGCCGTCGGCAAGCACGAAGGCGCGGGCGAACTGGCGCGCCGCGATGCCGCGGTGCAGATAAGTGCGGTTTTCGTCGTCGCGCTGCTTGCCGCGAATGATGAGCTGGCTTTCCTCCAGCGAGATATCGAGATCCTCGCGCGCGAAGCCGGCGACAGCCAAGGTGATGAGCAAGGATTCGCCCTCGCCATCCGGGGCCCCGACACGTTCGATGTTGTAGGGCGGATAACCGTCGCCTGAAGTCTTGGAGGCCCGGTCGATGAGCCGCTCGATCTGGTCGAATCCGAGCAGCAGCGGGCTGGATAAAGGTGTCATGCGCGTCATGTTCAAAGCCCTTTCAGCAAAGCAGCTTCACGTCCCAGCGGTCCCACCTGGGCCCCGCTTGAGGCATCGTAGTGAATATGGATTTGTTGCCGGTTCGTTTCAAGTGAGGTCACCTTGCCGCTTTGTCATGTCGTGGGCAATTCCCTGTACCGGGCCGATGGTTTAGGCTGGCGACCCTGCAACAACCACGAAGACCGTCAACCAGAGGCCGCATTCCCGACCATGACCGAAAAACCCTTGTGGACCCCATCACCCGAGCGCATCGCCGCCAGCAACCTCACGTGCTTCATGGCACTGGTCAAGGAGCGTACCGGCAAGGCGATGACGACGTATGAGGAATTGCACGCCTTTTCCATCGCTCACCTCGATACCTTCTGGACGCTGATGTGGGATTTTGCCGGCATCAAGGCCGAAACCCGCGGTGAGCGGGTGCTGGTGGACGCCGACAAGATGCCCGGCGCCCGCTTCTTTCCCGATGCGCGGCTCAACGTGGCCGAAAACCTGTTGCGGCGCGCCGACGATACCCCCGCCCTGATCTTTCATGGCGAGGACAAGGTGGCGATCGAGATCACTTGGCGGCAACTCACCGAAAAGGTATCGCGCATTGCCCAATCGCTACGCCGCCTGGGGCTCAAGCCGGGTGACCGGGTTTCGGCCGTGGTCGCCAATCATCCCGATACCATTGCCATGTTCCTGGGCGTCAATTCGATCGGCGCCATCTGGTCCTCGTGCTCGCCCGACTTCGGCGATCGCGGCATTCTCGACCGCTTCGGCCAGATCGCCCCGCGCCTGCTGGTCGCGGTGGATGGCTATCACTATGCCGGCAAGACCCTCGATATCGGCGATAAGATCGTCGACGTCGCAGGCCGACTGGACAGCGTGGAAAAGGTCATCGTCCTCGACTATATCGGCCAGGCCTCAGAGACCGCGGCCCGCATTCCCGGTGCCGTGACCCTGGAGGGGCTGATTGCCGGCGAAGAGGCAGGACCCATCGAGTACGCCCGGCTGCCCTTCGACCATCCGCTCTATATCCTCTATTCATCCGGCACCACCGGGGTTCCCAAATGCATCGTCCACTGCGCCGGCGGCGTGCTCCTCAAGCATGTGTGCGAACAACAGCTTACCGTCGATCTGAAACCCGGCGATCGGCTGTTCTATTTCACCACCTGCGGCTGGATGATGTGGAACTGGCTGGTCTCGGGGCTGGCCTCGGAGGCGACGTTGCTGCTGTATGACGGCTCGCCCTTCCACCCGGGCAAGAAGGCCATGTTCGACTATGCCGTCGCGACGGAGATGAATATCTTCGGCACCTCGGCCAAATATATCGACGCGGTGAAAAAGACCGGCTGGCACCCCCGCGACACGCATGATCTCTCGAACATCCGCACCATGCTGTCGACCGGTTCGACGCTGGTGCCGGAAAGCTTCGATTTTGTCTACGAATCGATCAAGCCGGATATCCATCTCGCCTCCATGTCGGGCGGCACCGACCTGTGCGGCTGCTTCGTGGCCGGCAACCCCATCGGTCCGGTGTGGCGCGGCGAGATCCAGGCTCCCGGCTTTGGTCTCGACATGGCCGTCTTCGACGATGCCGGCCATCCCATTACCTCCGGCAAGGGCGAGCTCGTGTGCCGCAACGCCTTTCCCTCCATGCCGCTGAAGTTCTGGAACGATCCCGACGGCTCGAAATACCACAACGCTTACTTTTCGCGTTTTCCCAATACCTGGTGCCATGGAGACTTCGCCGAATGGACAGCCCATGGCGGCATGCTCATCCATGGGCGCTCCGATGCCACCCTCAATCCCGGCGGCGTGCGCATTGGCACCGCCGAGATCTATGCCCAGGTGGAGCAGATCCCCGAGGTGGTGGAGGCCATGGCCATCGGCCAGGAGTGGGACAACGACACCCGCGTGGTGCTGTTCGTCAGGCTGCGCGACGGCGTGACGCTGGATGATGACCTGGTGCAACGCATCAAGTCGAAGATCCGCAACGGCGCTTCGCCCCGCCATGTCCCCGCCCGCATCGTCGCGGTGGCCGACATTCCCCGCACCAAGTCGGGCAAGATCACCGAACTGGCGGTGCGCGACGTCGTGCACGGGCGCGAGGTCAAGAACAAGGAAGCGATGGCCAACCCGGAAGCGCTGGAGCTGTTCCGCGACATCCCCGACCTGCAGCACTGAAAAATCAACTAGAGCATGATGCCGAAAAGTGGAAACCACTTTTCGGATAACATCATGCTCAACATATTGGAATCGATCAGCTTTTATGCAATTGGGTGATTCCACCCAATTGCATGCTGATCTAGGCCTCAGGCCAGCACCCGCGGGACGGGGAAGGTGATTTCCACCTGCGTGCCGTGCTTGGGCTTGCTGGAGATGGAAAACCGCGTGCGGTTGGCCTCCGCAAGGGCCCGCGTCAGCGGCAGGCCGAGACCGGTTCCCCCCTGTTCCTCGCGGCCCGAGTGCTCGATGCGCTGGAACGGCTCCAGCGCCTTGGCCAGTTCATTCTCGCTCATGCCGATGCCGGTATCCTTCACCGACAGCGCCAGCTCGCCCGACTTCATCAGCTTGAGCGAAATGATGATCTGGCCGCCGGCATCGGTGAACTTGATGGCATTGGACAACAGGTTGAGCAGGATCTGCTTCATGGAGCGCAGGTCGGCGACCACATTGGGCGTGCCGCTCGCCACCGACTTGCGCAATACCACCCGTGCTGCCGTTGCCTGATCCTGCAGGACGGCCACGCATTCGTCCACCAGACTGGCGAGATTGACGCTGGTGAAATTGAGTTCCAGCTTGCCGGCCTCGACCTTGGAGAGATCCAAGAGGTCGTTGATCAGCGACAGCAGATGCTCGCCCGAGGTGTGGATGTCGTGGGCATAGCCGCGATAGCGGTCGTTGCGCATCTCGCCGAAGCGTTCGGAACGCATGACGTCGGAAAAGCCGAGGATGGCATTCAGCGGGGTGCGCAGTTCGTGGCTGATGTTGGCGAGGAATTCCGATTTCTGCCGGCTCGCCCGCTCGGCTTCCTCTTTCGCCCCTCTGAGCTCGGCCTCGGTCTTCTTCCATTGCGTGATGTCGCGCACCACGACGCAGAAAGCCGGACGCTGGCGCCCTTCGCCGGCCGCGGTATCGGGCTGGGCCGCCGCCGTCATCTGGCCGATGGTGATGAACAGCGGCACCACGCCGCCCTGCTTGACCACCGCCTCGATCTCGCGCCCGTCATTGAACACCGAGGCCATGCCGCCATTGTCGAAGGCCGACAGGTAATCGCGCACGATGCGCCGGCTGGCGGTGGTGACCAGGTCGATGATCGGCTTGCCCTCGACCTCTGCCTCGCCATACCCGAAAATCGCTTCCGCCCCGGCGCTGAAGCCGAGGATGTGGCCGCCATGATCGAGGGTGATGATGCCGTCGCTGGCGGTATCGAGAATGTTGCGCAGTTCATCGGCCGGCATGGCGAAGCCATCGTTGCCGTCCCCACCTGTTGCCGCCGGTTCGGGAGCGGTGGGCTGCGCTGCCGGCGTCTCATCTGTTGCAGCCGCACCTTCGTCGGCCTCCGCGCTGGCCGGCGTCTCGGCGGCGGCTTCCGAAACGGTCGCCTCCGGAACGGCGGGGGACGCAACGGTGGGGGACGCAACAGTGGGGGCAGGCGGCGGCGTGCTATCGCTGGCCGGTGACGTTTCCACCGGCTCGGGCTCGTTGGCCGCCGGCGCCTGGGGTTCGGCCGGCAGGGGCGACAGCGTCGCCATCGGCACCGGTCCGGTATTCCACGGAAAAGTCTGGTGGCGCACCCTTGCGCTGATGGTGTCGCGGTCGGCGGTGACCAGCTCGATGGTGGCCCCGTCGGGCGCCGCCTTGAGGATGGCGATGAGATCGCCGCGCTCGAGCACGTCATCGCGCTCGGCATAGCCCAACAAGGCGGCCAATGCCTGATTGACGCACAAGGCTTCATTGCCCTGATAGATGACGCACGGCATTGCCCGCGCATCGAGGGTGCGCTGGATGATCGGATGGACGCCGGTCCGCGGCGGCCGATCGACCGGCCGGGGAGGTGGCGGGATCGCATCCTTGTCGCGCGTCAGGTCCTGGCCCAGTCGCGCGAAGGCCTTGGCCTCCTCGGCGCTCAGTTGCCGGATCCCCGTGGTATCGGGCACTCCGCTGCCTGGCTCTGCGTCCGACTTGTTGTCGATGCCGCTGAGCAGCCGCTCCAGCTTGCGCCGCTCAGTGACATCCTCCGCCAGCACCAGGAACGTCGGGCCGGCATCCTCGGTGCTTGAGTCCATGCGCCTGAGGGAGATGCGGAAGTCGCGCTTGCCTTGAGCGGTGGTGAGCGGCCGCACCAGCATGGCGGCGCGGGCCGCCTCGGCCGTGGCGATGAGGTTGCAGGCAAGCTCGGCATCGCCGAGCAGCGCGGCAAGGTTTTCAGCGCCGCGCTCGCCGGCCACGTTACGCGCTGTGTCGTTGGCGAGCACGATGGCGCCCTCGGCATCGGCGACCGCCACCGCCATGGGCATCGCCTTGAGCAATCGGCCGGCGTACTGTGCCGCCGCCGGGGCCGCGGCTTGGGGACCGTTCGCCATGACCAGCACCCCGTCGCGTCCATCGGCGAGGGCGTGCAGGACGCAGCGGCATTCGACATTTGCAAGGCCCTCGGCGCCGGCCATGGCCAGCGTCTCGTCCGCCGCCTCGCCGCGCTTCAGCGTGCTGGCAAGCTCCGCGATGCGCTGGGTTGCCTCGGCCTGCGGATCGAAAACCAGATCGATGATGTCGAACAGGGTCTCGCCGCCGAAAAACCGGATGCCGGCCGGATTGGCCCACACGATACGATGAAGCGCGCCGTCCCATAGCCAGGCGGCGTTCTTCGACGCCATCAAAGTGTCGAGCGTCGATGTTGCGGCTCGGTCCAAACTCATTCCCTCGCCCGGTCGGCTGCTCCGGCTGCCGATCTGAACTCACCACCGCGGCCGGCACTCACCGGCTACGCCCGCTCCGCATCTGGTTTGAATTCTAGCCAAATTCTACACAAGCCGTCCATCTTTCATTTACCAAGTGTAAACCATGGCGAGGAGCGGCCGAGGTGCGGCAATGTTGCAGCGCACAAAAATGTTGCATTGCACCAATTCAACGGTTATATAGAGATCACGACGCGCTGAACGCGCCGTTGGATTTCAAGTTCGCCAAGGAGAACCAACCCATGAACAACACCGTCAAGAAGCCCGCCAAGACCGATACCCCCGATGCCGTCGACATGACCGCCGTGGGCGAGAAGGTCACCGAGAAGGTCGTCAACCTTGCCGGCCAGTCGCTCGACAAGGCCCAGGAAACCGCCAACAAGGCCACCGAAGTGGCGCACGGCAATGTGCAGATGTTCGATGCCACCGCTGGCGCCGTGCGCACCGGCATGGTCGAGCTGCAGCTCAAGGCCATCGAGATCGCCCAGGCCAACACCGACGCGGCCTTTTCCTTCATGCGCGATCTGTTGGCCGTCCGCGACCCGCAGGCCCTCGCCAAGGCCAATGCCGAGTTCGTCTCCAACCGGTCGGCCGAGGTCGCCCGTCAGGTGCGTGAACTCAACGAGACGGTCGCCAAGTGCGCCCGCGAGGCAGTCAAGCCGGCCCAGGACGGACTTTCGCGTTCGTTCGCCGAGCTCAACAAGAACTTCGCCGTCTGATCATTGAAGCCCGCGCCGGCACCGGCGCGGCGCTCTGGACCCGACTGCAATAGCCCGCGGACACCGTCTGCGGGCTATTTGCTTTTGTGCCGCGCCGGCCACCGGCGCGGCGCTGGCCGCTTCTCTTGCAATGAACTTCGTATCGGCCTAGTTATGCGCCGTTTCCGCCCCGCGCGGACCTCAGTGCAGCTGTAGCTCAGTTGGTTAGAGCGTCGGATTGTGGCTCCGAAGGTCGGTGGTTCGAGTCCACCCAGCTGTACCA
>CAZMSA010000131.1:0-10192 GCA_964568825.1 uncultured Rhizobiaceae bacterium
GACATGGTCTATCTCGGCACCCTCGATGCCAAGCTGGTGGCGCTCGATGCCAAGACCGGCAAGGTGGTGTGGCAACAGCAGATCGCCGATCCTGAACAGGGTTATTCCGAGACCATGGCTCCGACCGCCGTAAACGGCAAGATCCTGATCGGTACCAACGGCGGCGAATACGGCATCCGCGGTTTCGTCAAGGCCTATGGCGCCAAGTCGGGCAAACTCCTGTGGACGTTCCACACGATCCCGGAAAATTCCGTCGGCGTGTGGGCGACCAAGGACGCCACCGGCCGCGACATGCACCGTGACATCGCCGCGGAGAAGGCCGCGCTCACCAAGAACGGCGATCCCTACAAGACCCTGGGCGGCGGCGTTTGGCAGAACCCGTCGGTCGATCTGGCCCGCAACCGCATCTACTTCGTGGTCGGCAACCCCTCGCCGGACCTCGATGGCGCGCTGCGCCCGGGCGACAATCTCTATACCGACTCGCTCGTCTCGGTGGACCTGGATACCGGCAAGTATGTCTGCCACTTCCAGTATATCTCGCATGACGTCTGGGACCTCGATGCGGTGAGCCCAACCGTGCTGGTCAAGGCCAAGGACCAGAACGGCAACATGGTCGATGCTGTGCTGCATGCCGGCAAGACCGGCCATGTCTATATCAACAACCGTGACGACTGCTCGCTCATCCGCTTCTCCGAGGCGATGGTCCCGCAGGAAAACATGTGGGCGCTGCCGACCAAGGAAGGCGCGCGCATGCTGCCGGGCGCCAATGGCGGCGTCGAGTGGTCGCCCATGGCGGTCAACCCCCATCTCGGGCTGACCTATGCCATCAACCTCAACCAGCCGATGACCTACTCCGTGGCCAGCAGCCCCTATCCGGATGGCAAGCTGTGGCTGGGCGGTGCCTTCACGGTGATCTCCAGTGAAGAGCAGTGGGGTAACGTCACGGCGGTCGACTACAACACCGGCAAGATCCGCTGGCAGGTGAAGACCCCACAGCCGATGATCGGCGGCGTGCTCGCCACGGCCGGCGGGCTGATCTTCACCGGTGAAGGCAACGGCTACTTCAAGGCCTATGACGCCGAGACCGGCGCCATCTTGTGGAAGTTCCAGGCCGGTGCCGGCGTCAACGCGCCGCCTTCGTCCTATACCGTCGATGGCAAGCAGTACATCGTGGTGGCGGCTGGCGGCAACACGCAGCTCGACTACAAGCGCGGCAACACCATCATCGCCTTCACACTGGCCCGGTGAATTATTGCCGCATTGACTGACCACATCGTAAAGGGCGAGACCTGAAAGGGGCTCGCCCTTGCCCTTGCCCCCAAGCCGACCGGAGCTTCCATGATGTCTCGATATGCCCTGCGTCTCGCTCTCGCCATGGTGGTGTTCGTTGCCATCGGCCAGCCGGCGCGCGCCGACACGGTGGAGGAAAAGGCGCAAGTCTGCACCGCTTGCCACGGCAAGGACGGCACCCCCATCAAGCCCGACTTCCCCATCATCTGGGGCCAGAACGAGGGCTACATCTATATCGAGCTGAAGGACTTCAAGTCCGGCCTGCGCAAGAGCGAGCAGATGAACGCTGTCGCCGCCGACCTCAGCCGCGACGACATGAAGGCGCTGGCGGCCTACTTCTCCAAGAAGCCGTGGCCGCGCACCCAGTACGCGTCAGACGCCGCCGATGTGAAGACCGGCCAGCGCGTCGCCACCGCCGGCATGTGCACCGAATGCCATCTCGGCGGCTTCGTCGGTTCAAGCGTCATTCCGCGCATCTCCGGCCAGAACGTCGCCTATCTGGAAAAGACCATCGTCGATATCAAGACCGGCAAGCGCGCCAACAATCCCGCCATGACTGCCTTGCTGGTGTCGTTTTCCGAAGACAACCTGAAGGCCATGGCGCGCTACCTCGCCGGCATCCACGTGCAGCGCTGAGCCGCCATTGCGGTCATGTTCACGGCTTGGCCAGCGCTGTCTTCACGGCCTGGTCGGTGGCGAGTTCGAGAGCCGTCTTGCCACCATGATCGCGCAAGGCGGCATTGGCTCCCGCTGCCTTGAGCCGCGCCACCACGCCGGCATGGCTCATCTGCGCCGCCGTCATCAGCGCGCTGCGGCCGCGATTGTCGACATCATCGAGGCGGGCGCCATGGGCAATGAGTAGGTTGACCGTTTCGAGGCCCTCGGCCTCGGTCACGTCGTTGGAATAGCCCGCCGCCCACATGAGGACGGTCAGGTCGTTGCCGTAGCGCCGGTTGACGTCGACACCGGCCTTCAGCAGGGTCTCGACGATGCTGGCAAAGCCGCGCGCCGCCGCATAGACAATGGCCGTCTTGCCCGAGGTGTCCGCCGCGTTGGGATCGGCGCCCTTGGAGAGCAGTTGGTCGACGAGCCGGTCATTTCCGTTATAGGCCGCTGCCGCCAGCGGGGTGACGTTGCTGCGGCCCGGGTTGTCCGGCCTGGCGCCTTTTTCCAGCAACAGCTTCACCACCTTCGGGTGATTGCCTTCCACCGCCAGGAACAGCGGCGTTGCGCCTTTCAGGTCGCGCTGCTCGATATTGGCGCCGTGGGCGATCAGTAAGGCGGCGAATTCAGCCTCGCCCGATTGCGCCGCATGATGCAGCGCCGTTTCACCCTTCATCCGCCGCGCCTCGGCGCTGGCGCCCTTGGCCAGCAATTCTTCGCCTATCTTCACGCAGCCCTCTTCGGCGGCATCGAACAAGAAGGCATCGAGCACCTGGACATCGAGGCCGGCGCCCTTTTGCATGATGCGGTTTTCCAGCGCCTGGCAGTCGAACTCACCCGCTGCCGCCGGCATGGCGCCGGCAAGGCCGAGGGCAAGGAAGAAGGACAAACAGGCAAAAGACCGGTTCATGGTGGGTTGTCTTACCTCGATCGCCGGCGGCTTTCCAGCCACAACGATGCCTTCGCCCGGTCCCCTTGGCAAGCGTCGGGCGGTCGCAGGCGGGTACCTATGATTGGCGCCTGGATTTGACTATCTTTACAGGCGGGTTGGTGGTGAGAAGGAGAGTACCGGGCATGAAGGCGCGCGACAGGCTCGGGTTGGCGTGGATCGCAGTCTTGGCGGCCGCCGGATTGACCATGGCCAACGCGCCGGTCGCGGCTCGCGGCACGGGGTTGATCTTTGTCTCCAACGAAAAGTCCAGCACCATCACCATGCTCGATGCCGCCAACAAGATCATCGACACCATCGCCGCCTGCGCCCGCCCGCGCGGCATGCACTTCAACATCGAGCGCACCGCGTTTTTTGTGGGCTGCGCCGACGACAACACCATCGCCGCCTACGACATCAAGACGTTGAAGCTGATCAAGCGCATCCGCAACATCCCGCATCCTGAAACCTTCGACCTCACCCCCGACGGCAAATATCTCTACACCTCCGATGAAGACGATTCAGAAGCCAGTGTCGTCGATGTGGCAAGCGGCAAGATCGTCAAGTCCTACGATACCGGCGCCGAGCCGGAAGGTGTGCGCGTCAGCAAGGACGGCTCCCTCGTTTTCGTCACCTCGGAGGCCGCCAACCTCGTGCATGTCATCGACACAGTAAAGGGCGAGGTGATCAAGGACATCTCCGTCGGCGCCCGCCCGCGGCGCTTCGCCATGACACCCGACGGACGCGAATTGTGGGTGTCGTGCGAGGTGGCCGGCATTGTCGACATCATCGATACCCAAACCCTGAAACCCATCGCCCACATATCGTTCCTGCCCAAGGGCATGCGCCGCGAGGAGGTGACGCCAGTCGATCTGGTCATCACCGCCGACGGATCGAAGGCCTATGTGACGCTGGGCCGGGCCAACCATGTGGCGGTGGTCGATGTAAAAAGCCGCGCCGTCCTCGATTATATCCTGGTGGGACGGCGGCCCTGGGGCCTGCAACTTACCCACGATGAAAAGAAGCTCTACGTCGCCAACGGCCTCTCCGACGATATCACCGTCATTGACACCTCGAACGATCAGCCCATCGTCTCCATTCCGGTGGGGCGGATCCCCTATGGCATCCTTATCGATGACCACTAGGTCCGCCATATTCCTCGCTTGCCTGGTGCTGTTGCTGGCGGCCATCGCGGCGCCCATCGGCGCCCGTGCCGATGGCGTGCGCCAGATAACCATCGCCTACCTCACCCGCGTCGACGATCCCTACTACGCCCGTTCGGGCGGCTATACCGGCATCTACGGCAAGGGACGCGAGCCGGCCATCGCCGCCGCCCGCATGGCCATCAAGGGCGCCCGCATCATCGGCCGGGCGGTGGGGCTGAAATTCTCGCTGCTGGAGAAAAGCCTCGGCGACGGCGAAACCGCGCCCGCCGCGCTTGCCGCCATGGCCGGGCCCGACCAGCCGGTCGCCGCCATCCTCGATCTGCCGCTCGATGAAGTGCGCGACGCCGCGCTGGCGCTCAAGGGCAAGCCGCTGGTGCTGTTCAATATCCGCCATCAAGCGACCGCGCTCAGGGCGGAGACCTGCAACACCGATCTCTTCCATGTCATCCCGAGCGAGGCCATGCTGGCCGACGGGCTGGTGCAGCACCTGATGGCGCGCAACTGGCGCGAGGCCTTCGAACTGGTGGGCGAGACCCGCGATGACCGCGCCCTTGCGGCGGCGTTCGAGGCTTCGGCGCGCAAATACGGCATCACCATAACGGCCAAAAAGACCTTTGCCGATGTCGAAGACCCGCGCCGCCGCGACCAGTCGAATATCCGCCTGCTGCTGGCCGGTGCTGAGCCGCAGATCGTCTTTATCGCCGATGCGTCGCGCGAGTTTGCCCGCGCTGTCCCCTACAATACCCCTTCGCCCGCCCTCATCGTCGGTTCGGCCGGGCTGGTGCCGGCGGCCTGGAGTTCGTTGTGGGAACGCCAGGGCGCGCCGCAGCTCAACAAGCGCTTTCTGAAGGCTGCAGGCCGGCCCATGCTGGACGAGGACTGGGCAAGCTGGGTGGCGGTGCGCGCCGTGGTCGAGGCGATGCGGCTGCATCCCGGACTCGCTGTCGGCGGATTGGCCAAGGCCCTGCTCGATCCCGATCTGAGCCTTGAGCTCTACAAGGGCTATCCCGGCAGCTTCCGGCCATGGAGCCACCAGTTGCGCCAGCCGATCCTCCTGACCACCGGCGAGGCGGTGGTCGGCATGGCGCCGGTTGAAGGCGTCTTGCACCAGACGAACAATCTCGACACGTTGGGCCTCGATGAACCCGAATTCACCTGCGCGCGCTGATGGCGGAGAAGCCGCACCGGCCTTGCGCCTCGGCGCGGTCGGCTTTTCCTATGGCCGCCGCCGGGCGCTGGACGGGGTCGGCTTCGATGTGCTGCCGGGCCGCGTCACCATGCTGCTCGGCCCCAACGGCGCCGGCAAGACCACGCTGTTCTCGCTGATCTGCCGCCTCTTGCCGCTGAGCGAAGGCAAAATCGACATTGCCGGCCGACCGGTCACGGCGGGCCCGGAGGTATTGCGGTCGCTCAGCATCGTGTTCCAGCAGCCGACCATCGATCTCGACATGACGGTGCGCCAGAACCTCACCTATTACGGCGCCCTGCGCGGCCTGTCGCGGGCCGAGGCTGACAGGCGGCTTGGCGAGGAACTGGGGCGCCTCGACATGGGCGAACGCGCCGATGAGCGGGTGCGCAGCCTCAATGGCGGCCATCGCCGCCGTGTCGAAATCGCCCGGGCGTTGATGGACAACCCGCGCGTCATGCTGCTCGATGAGCCGACGGTGGGGCTCGACGTTCCCACCCGCCGGGCGCTGGTTGCCTACCTGCACCAGCTTGCCGCCGCCCGCGGCATGGCCATCCTGTGGGGCACCCACCTCATCGACGAGGTGGCGCCCGAAGACGATATCGTCATTTTATCCGAGGGCCGGGTCGTCGCCACCGGCAACCGCCGCGACATCGTGGCCGCCGCCGGCGCCGCCGACCTCGACGAAGCCTTCCGCCTCCTGACCCAAACCGTAAAGGAGGCGCCGCAATGAAGCCCGTCGATGCCGCCCGCGCCTTTGCCGGCATCACCCGGCGCGAACTTCTGCGCTTCCTGCAGCAGCGCGGCCGGCTGATTGCTGCACTGGTGCGCCCACTGTTGTGGCTGGCAGTGTTCGCGGCGGGCTTTCGCGCCGTGCTCGGGGTGTCGATCATCCCGCCCTATCAGACCTACATTCCTTACGAGGTCTATATCGTCCCCGGCCTCATCGGCATGATCCAGCTCTTCAACGGGATGCAGAGTTCGCTCGGCATGGTTTATGACCGCGAACTGGGCTCCATGCGGCTGTTGCTCACCGCTCCCCTGCCGCGCTGGTTCCTGCTGGTCACGCGGCTTTGCGCCTCGACCATCGTCTCGGTCCTCCAGGTCTATGCCTTCTTGGCCATCGCCGCCCTCATGGGGGTGCGGTTTTACCCCGTCGGCTATGTGGCGGTGCTGCCCGCCCTCATCGTCGCCGGCTTGATGCTGGGGGCGCTGGGGTTGTTGCTGTCGAGCTTCATCCGCCAGCTTGAGAATTTCGCCGGGGTTATGAACTTCGTCATCTTCCCGGCGTTTTTCCTGTCGAGCGCGCTCTACCCCTTGTGGAAACTGCGCGAGGCCAGCGACCTGCTGTACTGGATCTCCGTCCTAAATCCTTTCGCCCAGGCGGTGGAACTGATCCGCTTCAGCCTCTATCTGAGGTTCAATCCGGCCGCCGCCGGCTGGTCGCTGCTGGCACTCGCCCTGTTCACGGCAGCCTCGGTCGCCGCCTACGATCCGCGTCGCGGCATCGCCGGGCGCAATATGGGCTGAGGTGGGCGCCTGGGGAATTTCGCGCCGTGGAATGTCGGCCAATCGCCAGATCGCCGCGGGTATGGTAGTTTGTTGCATTGTATGGTTTACGTCACGCGATGGAGGAAGTCATGGCCTGGAAAAAGCCCGCCTACAAGGAAGTGTGCTGCGGTTTCGAGATCACCAAGTACGTTCCGGCTGAACTCTAGACCGTTCGATGCCTGGCGGCGCCGGGCTCTTTGTGAAGAGATGAGTGAATGGACCCTGCAACGGGTCAGTTGCGGATTGTTGTGCTGGGATCCGCGGCAGGTGGTGGCGTTCCCCAGTGGAATTGCAACTGCGACGTCTGTCGGAAAGCCCGTCAGTCAGGGGATGCGGTTTTGCCGCGCACCCAGTCGTCCATTGCCGTCACCGGCAATGGCCGCGACTGGTGCGTGGTGAACGCCTCGCCCGATATTCGCGCCCAGATCATGACGACGCCGCAGCTTCATCCCGATCCCGCAGCCGGACCGCGCCACAGCCCCATCGGTGCGGTGGTGCTGACCAATGCCGATGTCGATCACGTCGCCGGCTTGCTGACACTCAGGGAGAAGCAGGCCTTCGACCTCTATGGCACGCCGGCGGTGCTTGGGGTGATCGCGCGCAATCCGATCTTCGAGGTGCTCGATGAGGCCCTGGTGAGACGGCGGGGGTTGGCCGTCGGCGAACCCGCCGAACCCGTCCCCGGCGTCGTCATCGAGGCCTTTCGGGTGCCCGGCAAGGTGGCGCTCTATCTGGAGAAAGAGGCGATGGCCGGTTCAGGCCGCATCGAGACCGCCGCCGAGACCGATCACACGGTCGCCTTGCGGATTTCCAGCCGCGAAGGTTCGGCCTTTTTTCACTACATTCCCGGTTGCGCCGCCATGACGCCCGGCATCGCCGATGAGGTGCGCGCCAGCCCGCTGGTGCTCTTCGACGGCACCGTGTGGCGGGATGAGGAAATGCTCGCCCACGGCCTCGGCGCCAAGACCGGCAGCCGCATGGGCCACATGAGCATGGGCGGCGAGGCGGGATCGATTGCCGCATTCTCTGACCTTGCCGTAAAGCGCAAGATATTCGTTCATGTCAACAATTCCAACCCGGCCTTGATCGCAGGCTCGCCCGAACGCGCGGCGGCTGAAGAGGCCGGTTGGGAAGTCGCCCATGACGGCCTGGAGGTGATCTTGTGAACCGGTCGCTGCACCATGAATTCGCCCCCTCGCTTCCCCTCAAGCCCGACGGTCTCGAGGCGGCCCTGCGCCGCATCGGCGCCGAGCGCTATCACAACCACCATCCCTTTCACCGCCTGCTGCATGCGGGCCAACTCAACAAGAACCAGGTGCGGGCCTGGGCCCTCAACCGCTATTGCTACCAGGCAGCAATCCCCATCAAGGACGCCTCCATCCTGGCACGCATGGAAGACGCTGCCTTGCGCCGGGTGTGGCGCCAGCGAATCCTCGACCATGACGGCGACAGCGACGATGACGGCGGCATCCGCCGCTGGCTGGCGCTGACCGACGGCCTCGGGCTCGATCGCGACTACGTCACGTCAATGACGGGTGCCTTGCCCGCCACCCGCTTCGCGGTCGATGCCTATGTGCATTTCGTGCGCGACAAACCGCTGCTCGAGGCCATCGCCTCCTCGCTCACCGAGCTGTTTTCCCCCGGCATCATTTCCGAACGGGTGTCGGGGATGCTGGCCGGCTACGACTTCATTGACGCCGATATCCTGCGGTATTTCAACAAGCGCCTCACCCAGGCGCCGCGCGATGCCGATTTCGCCCTCGATTATGTAAAGAAGAACGCCGTGCGCCCCGACCAGCAGGCCGCCTGCCTCGATGCATTGGTGTTCAAATGCAATGTCTTGTGGGCGCAACTCGATGCCCTCCACCACGCCTATGTCGAGCCCGACCATATTCCCCCCGGCGCCTGGCAACCGGAGGAAGGGGCTTGACCGACACCTCGCAACACCTCGCGGCAACCGCCGTTCCCCGCCTCGGTCGCGGGGTGCGCCTCAAGCACGATGCCGCCCGCGGCATGTGGATCCTGCTGGCGCCCGAGCGCATGCTGGAGCTCGACGACATCGCCCACGAGATCATCAAGCGGGTGGACGGCAGCGCCAGCCTTGCCGACATCGCCGCCGATCTGGCGAAAGCTTTCACCGCCGACCGCGACCTCATCCTCAACGACGTCACCGACCTGATTGACGATCTGGCGGCCAAGCGTATCGTGCTGACATGAGCGATCTGGCCACCACCGGCCCTGCCCCTATTGGCCCGCCCAGCGCCCTTCTGGCCGAACTTACCCATCGCTGTCCGCTGCGCTGTGCCTATTGCTCCAACCCGCTGGAACTGGAGCGCCGCTCAGGCGAACTGGCGAGCGACGACTGGAAGCGGGTACTCACCGAAGCCGCCGGCCTTGGCATCGTGCATGTGCATTTCTCCGGCGGTGAACCCACCGCCCGCGGCGATATCGGCGACCTCATCGCCCATGCCCGCGGCGCTGGGCTCTACACCAACCTCATCACCTCGGGCGTCTTGATGAACGAGGGCCGCCTCGATGCGCTCATCGAGGCTGGCCTCGATCATCTGCAGTTGTCCATCCAGGACATCGAGGCCAAGGACGCCGACCGCATCGCCGGCCTCGCCGGGGCGCACGCCAAAAAACTCGAACTGGCCCGCCAGGTGAAGGCGCGCGGCATCGGCTTTACCGTCAATGCCGTCATCCACCGCCACAACATCCACAACCTCGCCCGCCTCATCGATTTCGCGGTGGACATGGACGCCGGGCGCCTGGAAGTGGCCCACACGCAATATTACGGCTGGGCGCTGAAGAACCGCGCCGCCCTCATTCCGACACGGGCAGCGCTCGATGAGGCAACACGCATCGTGAAAGAAGCGGGCGAGCGCCTGAAGGGCCGCCTGGTCATCGACTATGTGGTGCCGGACTACTATGCCCGCTTTCCCAAACCCTGCATGGGTGGCTGGGCGCGGACAGGGCTCAATGTCACTCCCTCCGGCAAGGTCCTGCCGTGCCATGCGGCCGAGACCATCGCCGGGCTTTCATTCGACAACGTGCGTGAAAAATCGCTCGCCGACATATGGGCCTCGTCGCCCGCGTTCAATGCCTTTCGCGGCACGGAGTGGATGGAAGCGCCATGCCGGACCTGCGAGCGGCGCGAGCTCGACTGGGGAGGCTGCCGCTGCCAGGCTTTTGCCTTCGCCGGCCGGGCGACGGCCACCGACCCGGCCTGCTCGCTGTCTTCGATGCACACCGAACTGGCCGACATCGCCAAAGTCGAGTCGGCAGCCCCCAGTCCCGCCTTCGCCTACCGCCAATTCTGACGGAAAAGGCGCCAAAGGGTCATTTTCATTCCACTAGATGGCAAGCCATCTCCCAAGTTGGGACAGTTCACGTTAAGGTTCGAAGCCT
>CAZMSA010000132.1:0-10160 GCA_964568825.1 uncultured Rhizobiaceae bacterium
TTCGGCGGGCCGGTGGAAACCGGGCGCGGCTTCGTCATCCACAGTGCCGATTATTTCCTCAAGGATTCAACCCTGCCCATCGATGAAAAGATCGGCCTTACGGCCACTCTCGAGATCCTCAGGGCAATTGCCTCGGGGCGCGGGCCGCGCCATGTGCTGCTGACGCTGGGCTATTCCGGCTGGGGGCCGGGCCAGCTCGAAACCGAGATCAAGCAGAACGGCTGGCTGCATTGCGAGCCCGATGATGAACTGCTGTTCGGCAGCGATCTCGATGCCAAGTACGAACACGCCCTGCGCAAGATCGGCGTCGACCCGCGCATGCTATCGACCCAGGCCGGTCACGCCTGACGGGCCCGCCCAGGCCCCGCAAGAAGCTGCCCTTCACGCAATCTTGCTGGTGCCGCGGGTGCGGCGGCGCAGGCGCTGGCCGAGCTTGCCGGCAGCGGCGGCGCGCTTGGCCGGGCGCGGCGGCTGGCTTGTCATGGCCCCGTCTTCCGAGGCGGGCGCAGCGGCATCATCCTGCACCTCCTGCACAGCCTCAGCGTCATCTCGATCCGTCTCGGCCTCCAGCGCCGATCCGGCCTCCAGCACCGCCTCGGCCTCCAATAACGCTTCTGTCTCCTGCTCTGCCTCGGCCTCCTCCAATATCGCTTCTGTCTCCTGCTCTGCCTCGGGCCCCGGAATCGTCTCGGCCGGCATGTCGGTATCGGACGTCCGATCCTCAATCTTCAGTGGCGGCAATTCCACCTCTTCGGGTGGCGGCTCATTAGCATGGGTGCCAATGAGGCCGGTCACGTCGATGGGCGCGGCCTCGGCAATCGTTGCGGCGTCGGCCTCATCGCGGGCGCGGGCTTCCAGGTCGGGCAGCGAGGCATCATCGGCGGGTGGCACCCATGGCTCGAGATCTTCCTCATCGGCGACGCTGGTGGCCTCGATGCGGACGGTCGTCTCAGGCACAGCCACGTTGTCGGGATAGGCGGGATGGCGATCATCGCCGGCCCTTCCACCCATGAGCCGGCGCCAGAAGCCGGCAAAGCCTCCCTCGCCCCGGCCAACGGTGTAGGACACGCCGCCGAAGGCCTCGGCGATCTGCCGGGCGGTCACTGGCCGGCCGACCAGGAAGCCTTGCGCCAGGTCGCAGCCGAGTGCCATCAGGCGGCGCAACTGGGCATCGGTCTCCACCCCCTCGGCGACGATCGACAGGCCAAGGCCATGCGCCATGGTGACGATGGCATTCAGCACCACGCCGGCCCGCTCGTCAGCGTCGGAGGCATCGACCAGCGCGCGGTCGATCTTGAGGGTATCGAAGGGCAGCCGGTGCAGGTTGACCAGCGAGGAATATCCGGTGCCGAAATCGTCACACGCCAGCGTCACCCCGAGCTCGCTCATGCGCTGCAACACGCGCGCCGTCAGTTCGGGGTTCTCCATCATCAAGGACTCGGTGATCTCCAGCTTGAGGGCGCTGGCCGGTATGTCCTCGCGGGCCAGCAGAGTACGCACCTCATCGACCAGCTCATAGTTGAGCAGTTGGGCGAACGACACGTTCACCGACACGAACAGCGGATCGGAGGGGCGGAATGCACGCTTCCAGACACCAAGCTGACGCACCGCCTCATCGAGCACGAAGCGCCCAAGTTCGCGAACGATGCCGGTCTCCTCGGCCAGCCCCATGAATGACCCCGGCTCAAGCAGGCCGTGATGCGGATGGCGCCAGCGCACCAGCGCCTCGAAGCCGGCAAGTTCGCCGTCGGTGAGGCGCATGATCGGCTGATACACGACCTCGATCTCGCCGCGCTGCATGGCCCGATGCAGGTCCTGTTCAAGCGAGATGAGGTGCGAGCGCTCCTGCAGCATGTCGGGACTGAAGAACTCTATCATGTCCTTGCCGTGGCGCTTGGCCTCGAACAGGGCGATCTCGGCGTGGCGCAGGAAATCGTCGGGATTTGCCACCATGCCATCGAAGCCCGCTACGCCAAGCGTGGCGGTGATGAATATCTCGCGCGGCCTGAGGTTGACCGGCACGGAGATATCGCTGCGCACGGCATCGGCGAAATCCACCACGTCGCGCGGCGGCTTGTCGCCGTTGAAGATGATGGCAAACTGGTCGCCGGGTAATCGTGCCAGGGTATCGTCGGGGCCGATGCGGCGCGCCAGGCGGCGAGCGATGATGTTCAGCAGACTGTCGCCGACCTCATGGCCGAGGCCGTCGTTGACGCTCTTGAAGCGGTCGAGATCGATGGTCAGCACATAGAGATTGGGCTGGGCCTCGCTCACCGCGCGATGCATGGCGCGCTCCAGCCGATCGATGAACAGCGCCCGGTTGGGCAGGCCGGTCACCCGGTCGCGCACCGCATCGGAGAGAATGCGGTCTTCCGAGCGACGTGAAGCGGTGACGTCGCCGAGCGTCCCGATGAGGCGCCGGCTGCCTTTCTCGTCACTATCGAAGGCGCGGGCCCGCAACTGATACCAGCGATAGGTGCCGTCGGCCCGGCGCAGACGGAACTCGTGGGCGAAGGTGCCACGTCCGCGATTGACGGCTGCCGCGATGGCACTTTCATAGCCGGCCCGGTCGTCGGGGTGGATCTGCTCGAGCCATTCCAGACCATCGCCGCACAGGCTCCCGGCCTTGTGGCCGAGGGCGCGCTCGAGTTCGGGGCCCACGTGCAGCCTGGCAAGGTCCGGCAGCCATTCCCACACCGACTGCTCGGCCGACGACAAGGCGAGGATCCGCCTCGACATCTCCGCCCGGCCATGACCGTTGCCGGCAAGGTCGGCAAAGCCAAAGCGCGCGGCTACGATGGTCACCACCATGATCACCAGCACCAGACCCGCCGAAATGCCGGCGCCGAGGATTTCCGAGACGACCGTGCCGAGGCACGACAGCATCGCCGCCAGCGTCCAGATCGCCACCGCGACCCACGCCAGCATGGTGGCGCGCACCCTGGTCGCGCCGTGGCCGGAGAGCACGCCCAATACCGCGAATCCGCCGATGACCGCCACCACGAAAGCCGTGCGCACGGTAGCGATGGCAAATTGCGGGGCAAACCATCCATAGACTGCCAGCCCGGCGGCCGCCACCGGCAAGGCCGCGAGCACAAGCCCGGCCAGCGGCAGGCGGCGGCGCAAGGCGGTAAAACTCATGAACAGGCTCAACAGGCCCGCCAGCATCAGCGCCTCGATTGTCACCTGCAGCTTCAAGGCGGCCAACGGCACATCGGAAAGCATGGCGGAGACGCCGGAAAGGTAGCCGAACTCGTCCACCAGAAACGCCAGGGCCGGCCAGGCAAACAACATCGCGGCCGCGAACACCGGCAATGGGCGCAGGATAAACAGGCAAGCGATCGCCAGGCAGAGGAGCCCCGCAATGCCGATGGCGGCACCGTGGAAAAACTTGAGAGCGTTACTGCGGGCAACGAAGCTGCTGCGATGCCACAAGGCCATCGTCTCAGGCCGATAGCCCCCGACCAGTTCGATGGCCAGCGTCAGCGGCATGCCCGGCGGCACGGTTATCTCCAGGGCATCGCTGGCGGGCATGTGCAGCCTTTCGACCGGCGGGCCGTCTGCCTGCTGGATCGAAACCACCAGGCTGCCTTCGGCGCGCGGGTGCCAAACGCCTGAGTCGGCAAACTTCTGGTGCGGGATGTCGAGCACCAGGTTCTGTGATGCAAGTCCCGGATTGGAGAGATTGAGCACCGCCCAATAATGCAAGGGAGCGCTGCCCTTGGCCTTGAGCATCATCAGCGACGTGTTGCCGGAGGCATCGACAGGACGCTTGATCTGCACCTGGCTACGGGGCGATTCGTAAAAATACAGCTTCGGCAGTATGTTGATGCTGGGAGCGGGGAAGACGGCATCAATGACCTCGCCGGCCCGTGCGGGTATCGCCAGGCCGAGCAACATCAAGGCCACGCCGATGAACCGCAACGCCCGAAGTGCAGCCGCCGGCAGGACCAGGCCCGATTTTCCCCCACACCTCACTCACAAACCTCCAGGCAGGCCGCAGCGCATCCTGTCACGACTGACGGCGCGGAGCCTCAACCGCGCGTTTCATCGGCAATAATGGCAAACAAAACGTGATCCTGCCAGCGTCCATTGATCCTGAGGTAATCGCGGGCATAGCCCTCTTCGGTAAAGCCGCTGCGGCGCAGCAGCGCCAGCGAGGCGGCATTGGTCGGCAGGCAGGCCGCTTCCAGGCGGTGCAGCCGCAGCACACGGAAGGCAAATGGCACGATGGCCGCGACCGCCGCCGTCATCAAACCCTGGCGGGCGAGGTCCTTGCCGATCCAGTAGCCGAGCGAGGCGGTCTGGGCGACGCCGCGGCGCACGTGCGACAGGGTCAGGCCGCCGGCCAGTCGCCAGTCATCTGCCGTAAAGATGAAAAAAGCATAGCCGGCGTCCTCGCGCATGTCGCGATAATAGCGCTTCACCCGGTAGCGGAAAGCGGCGCGGGTCAGGTCATCGCTGGGCCAGGTCGGCTCCCAGGGTCTGAGGAAGTCGCGACTGGCGCCGCGTACCGCTGCCCACTGCGCATGGTCGTCCATCACCGGCAGGCGTAGCGTCACGGGGCCGCCGTCGATGCTCTTTGCCGGATCGAAATATTCCCAGGCGCGGAAGAACACCTTTCAGATCCTCATCGCTTCAAAAGAACGCGTCGGCGATCTTGTCGTGGGACGATAGCCGGCCCAGGGCGCCGACGGCAGCCGTGCCGAGGCGGCGGTGGGCGAGCATGGCGCGCGCCAGGCGTTCGACGTCGCGCGGCGTCACGGCATCGATGCGGGCGGTAATATCGGCGATGTCAGGCACGCGGCCCAGAGCCATGAACTGGCGGGCCACCTGGTCGGCGCGGCCGGAGGTCGATTCCAGCGACATGACAAGACCGGTCTTGAGCTGGGCGGCGGCGCGTTGCACCTCGTCGGCGCCGACCTTGCCGGCCAGGTCCGAGACGATGCCGCCGGTCACCCGCCAGACCTCGTTGACCTTGTCGGAGGCGGTGGCGACATAGATGTTGAAGAGACCCGCATCGGCATAGGAGGCCGCATACGCATAGACTGAATAACACAGGCCCCGGCGCTCCCTGAGTTCCTGGAAGAGCCGCGACGTCATGCCGGCCCCGAGCAGACCAGCCAGCACCTGCAGGGCATAGATGTCCTCGCTCAGGTAAGGCAGACCCGGCAGGGTGAAGACGATGTGGGCCTGGTCGAGCTTGCGCTTGATGCGCACCGGGCCACCGGCAAAGTCGGGCGTGGTCCAGCCGGTTGCCGAACCCGCCGGCAGGCCGCCCAGCAGGCGCGATGCCGCATCGACCAGTTGGCGATGGTCGATACGCCCCGCTGCCGATACCACCATGCGGGCAGCGCCGTAATGGTGTTGGCGATAGCCGGCAATGGCTGCTGAATCGTAACTGGCCACCCGCTCCGGCTTGCCGAGGATCGAGCGGCCCAGCGCATGGCCGGGAAAGGCGGCATCCTGGGCAACATCGAAGACCAGATCATCGGGGGTATCGATGGCGGCGGCGATCTCCTGCAGGATGACACCCTTCTCGCGCTCCAGTTCGGCCGGATCGAACACCGGATTGTTGAGGATATCGGCGAGGATATCCAGTGCCATCGGCCAGTCGTTCTTCAGCACGCGGGCATAGTAGGCGGTTGATTCCATGCCGGTAGCGGCATTGATGTCACCGCCGGCGGCCTCGATTTCCTCGGCGATCTGCAGCGCCGTTCGCTGTTCGGTGCCCTTGAAGGCCATGTGCTCGAGGAGATGGGCAAGGCCGCCTTCTGCAAGCGTCTCATCGCGGGCCCCCGCCTTTACCCACACCCCCAGGGCAACGGTCTCGAGCTGGGGATAGTCCTGGGAGATGACGGTGAGGCCGTTGTCGAGGCGGGTAATTTCAACGGGCATGGGCGGCAAGGGCTCCTTCAGCCGGCGCGGTCGGCGATGATATCGGCAACCGTCTCATAGTCGTTGGCAACGACCCGGTAGTCCTCGCGACGTTCGAAGAGGTCGGCAAGGCGGGGCGGCAGCGGCGGACGGAAGCCGCAGGCGGCCTCCACCGCGTCGGGGAATTTCGCCGGATGGGCGGTGGCCAGCGTCACCATGGGCACCTCGGGGCGCATTTCGCGGCGCGCCACGGCATAGCCGACGGCAGTGTGGGGGTCGAGCAGTTCGCCACCGGTGTCGCGCACCCGGGCGATGAGGCGGGCGGCCTCGTCGTCGTCGCAGCTTCCCGACGAGAACTCGGCCCTGAGGCGCCGCAACGCCTCGGCCTCGAGGCTGAAGGCGCCCGACTGGGAGAGCCCCGCCATCGCCCGCCTGACCGCTTCGCCGTCGCGGTCGTGCAACTCGAATAAAAGGCGCTCGAAGTTACTGGAAACCTGGATGTCCATGGAGGGGCTGGTGGAAGGCAGAACGCCCTTCACCTCGTAGCGCCCGGTCTTCAGCGTGCGGTCGAGAATGTCGTTGCGGTTGGTGGCGATGACCAGCCGGTCGATGGTGAGGCCCATGCGCTTGGCCACGAAGCCGGCGAAGATATCGCCGAAATTGCCGGTGGGCACGGTGAACGAGACCGGTCGGTCGGGGGCGCCGAGCGCCAGGGCGCTGGAGGCGTAATAGACGATCTGGGCCATGATGCGCGCCCAGTTGATGGAATTGACGCCGCCCAGGCGCACCCGGTCGCGGAAGGCGGCATCGTTGAACATCGCCTTCACCAGGGCCTGGCAATCATCGAAGGTGCCTCTGACGGCAATGTTGTGGATCGACGGCGACTGCACGGTGGTCATCTGGCGGCGCTGGACATCGCTGACCAGGCCGTGGGGATGGAGGATGAACACCCGGGCGCGCTTGACACCGCGAAACGCCTCGATCGCCGCCCCGCCGGTATCGCCTGAGGTCGCTCCGACGATGGTGAGATTGTCGCCGCGGCGCTCAAGCGTCCAGTCCATGAGCCGGGCCAGAAGCTGCATGGCCACGTCCTTGAAGGCCAGGGTGGGTCCGTGGAACAGTTCCATGAGCCATTGGTTGGCATCGAGTTGGCGCAATGGCGCAACGGCGGGATGGAAAGCCTTGTAGGCCTCGGCGATCATGGCGGCAAAGTCGTCATCGGGCACGCTGCCGGCAACGAACGGCTGCATGACGGCAAACGCCACCTCGCCATAGGGTCGGCCGCGCAAGCCCCGCCAGGCATCCGCCTCAAGCACCGGCCAGACTTCCGGCACATACAGGCCGCCGTCGCGGGCAAGGCCGGTCAACAAGACATCGGCAAAGTCCAGGTGAGGCGCCATGCCGCGGGTCGACACATAGTTCAAGGGTTCACTCATCCCGTTGGTCGTCGTGACGATCAGGGCCCGCCAGGCGATTGCGGGCAAAGATGAATGCCATGATGGCCAGCACCAAGGCAAGCGCATACCAGGTGATGGCGTATTGCAGGTGGTTGTTGGGAATGGCCGAGAGGTCGACGCCCGTCGAGGCCGGCCACCGCGGATCGCCGGCCGCGCGCTGGCGATGAACCACGAGTTGGGGCACGTCGGCTGGAGCTAGCCCTGCGGCAATATCCATGGCCCGGGTGTCCCACCAGAACCACTGATTGGCGGCGGCGTTGTTGTCGGGGGTGAACAGGGCCTTGGCCCCGCGATGGAGGCGAATGACGCCGGTCAGTTCGACCGGCCCTGACGGCACGGCCGCCACGCTTTGATCCTTGAGGCCGTCGGGCACAAAACCCCGGTCGACGATGACGTCGCCGGCGTCGTCGCTTTCGAGGATCGCCGCCAGTTGCCAGCCGCTTGTGCCGTCCAGAATGCTGTACACGCGAAATTGTGGCTTGGGACGGTAGTGGCCACTGACACGTACCCGCATAAAATCGATGTCGCGGCCGTTGCGCCATTGCTTGAGGGCTTCGGCGAGGGTGACCGGCGGGGCCGTCAGACCCGCCTCGATGCGGGCAATCAGCGCTTCCTTCCAGGCGAGGCGGCGGACCTGCCAGGTGCCGAGGGAGATGAGGATGGCGAGGGCCACGACCACCGTCACCACGAAGCCCCAGGAGAGCGAACGCGTGCCGGTGGTGATCAATTGTCCTTGCCGTGGCGGCTCTCGGCGGCCTTGGTCTTGTATTGCTGGGCGATGAGTATGCCCTTCACCGGGCGCAGCATGAGAAGCGGCACCCCTACCGCCAACGGCACCGCCACTGCGGCGTGTACCCAGTAGGAGGGATGCCAGTTGACCTCGACGAAGAGCGCCGAGCCCACTGCCAAGAGGCCTGCCACAAGCATCACGAACCACGCCGCGCCGTCGCCAGCATCGGCGAAGTCATAGTCGAGCCCGCACGATGAACACGCCTTCGCGACCTCGAGATAGCCGTTGAAAAGCTTGCCGCGGCCGCAGCGCGGACACACCCCCTTGAGGCCAGCCGTAATGGGCGACAGATCGGGGTAGTAGGGCTCATGGGTCATGCTCGTCACATCACTCCCGCGACGGCGCCAATGTCAAGAAAAAGCACCCCGGTCGGGTCTGACCGAGGTGCCGTTCACGCTCAAGGCTCGCCCGCCTAATCGGTGATCACCACGCCGGCCGATCCCCACACGTAGATGCAGGAGAACAGAAACAGCCACACCACGTCGACGAAGTGCCAGTACCAGGCGGCCGCCTCGAAGCCGAAATGCTGCTGCGGCGTGAACTGCCCGGCCATCGCCCGAAACAGGCACACGGTGAGGAAGATGGTGCCGATGATGACATGGAAACCGTGGAAGCCGGTCGCCATGAAGAAGGTCGAGCCATAGATGTTGCCGCCATGCAGGCTGGAAAAGGCAAAGGCCGCATGGGAATACTCATAGGCCTGGATGCTGGTGAACATGACACCGAGAACGATGGTGCACAACAGGCCCCACTTCAGCCCCGAGCGGTCATTGTGCAGCAGCGAATGGTGCGCCCAGGTGACGGTGGTGCCCGAGGTCAGCAGGATGAGGGTGTTGACCAGCGGCAGGTGCCACGGGTTCATCGGCTCGATGCCCTTGGGCGGCCAGTGGCCACCGGTGACGGCGGCGCGGGCGGCCTGAATGGCCTCGCCGGGAAACAGCGAGACATCGAAATAAGCCCAGAACCAAGCCACGAAGAACATCACCTCGGAGGCGATGAACAGGATCATCCCGTAGCGCAGGTGCAACTGCACCACCGGGGTATGGTCGCCGCCGTTGGCCTCCTTGATGATGTCACGCCACCACATGAACATGGTGTAGAGGACGCCGGCCACGCCGATGAATATGCCCCAGGTGCCCCAGTGCGCCCCGTGCATCCAGTTGATGGCGCTGACGGCGAGGATAAAGGCCGAGATCGCACCCACGATCGGCCATGGGCTGGGATTGACCAGATGATAGTCGTGATGTTTGGCGTGGCTCTCGGCCATTCCCCTACTCCTTGCTAATCGGCTCCGGCGCCAGCCGGATGTTGCAGTTTCCCCTGATCAACTGACCTTGCACGACGATGCCTCGATCGCCCACAGGGCACCCACTGACATACCTCATCCTCCCGCCACGTTGCTGGCAAGCCGCACCATGGTGGTGATGAAGAACAACACCACCAGGGCGCCCAGTGCCAGGCCGATGGCGATCGACCGGCGGCGGCGCTGGGCTTCCTGCTCCGGGCTCAGGCGATGCGGTTCCATCACACCCACCGCCCGATGGCCCATTCCGCCAGCAGGGCGGCATAGAGGCAGAAGAGATAGACGATGGAAAACCCGAACAGCCGGCCAGCCGCCTTGCGGGCCCGGCCCTGGTCGACGATGCGGAAGACATCCACCGCCGTCCACAGGAATATCGCCCCGGCAACCACGGCGGTCGCGGCGTAGGTGAGGCCGCCCAAACCGAAAGTGAGCGGCAGTCCGCTCGCCAGCACGGTCATCACGGCATAAATGAGGATCTGGCGGCGGGTCTCTGCCGGTCCCGCCACCACCGGCAGCATGGGCACGCCGGCCCGCCGGTAATCGTCCGAGCGCAATAACGCCAGCGCCCAGAAGTGCGCAGGTGTCCACAAGAAGATGATGAGGAACAGCGAAATGCTCGCCGCATCGATACCGCCGGTCACGGCCGCCCAGCCGATCATCGGTGGAAAGGCGCCCGCTGCCCCGCCGATGACGATGTTCTGCGGGGTGCGGCGCTTCAGCCACATGGTGTAGA
>CAZMSA010000133.1:0-10134 GCA_964568825.1 uncultured Rhizobiaceae bacterium
CAGGTGGTGTCGCAACCGGCGCCATAGGAAGGGCCGTTGACGGCGGCGATCAGCGGCACCTCGCATTCCCACATGGCGCGCGCGACGCGCTGGATGCCGGCCCGATAGCCGTCGCGCACCTGTAGCGCATCGCCGGCGAAGGTGCCGATCTTTTCCTTCATGTGCTTGAGGTTGCCGCCGGAGGAAAACGCCTTGCCGGCGCCGGTGACGATGGCGCAGCGGACATCGAGATCGGCGTTCATCTTGTGACAGGCCTCGACGATGGCCGAGCACATGTCGTGGTCGGTCATGGCGTTCATCGTCTCCGGCATGTTGAAGGTCAGCGTGACGACGTGGCCGTCCTGCTCGTAGAGGAGTTTGTCGCTCATGCTCGGGTCTCTCCGTTTCAGGCAGCAGCGGCGGGCGCGTGGGCAGCGATCAGTTCGCGCTTCAGCACCTTGCCGCTCGGGTTGGTCGGCAGGGCATCGACGAAGTAATAGCGCTTCGGCCGCTTGTAGGGGGCGATGTCGTCACTGGTCTTGCAAAACGCATCCACCTTTTCCGGCGTCAGGCCGGGGTCGGAGGCGACCACGAAGGCGGTGACCACCTGGCCCCATTTCTCGTCCGGCAGGCCGACGACCGCCGCCTCCTGCACGCCGGGGCAGCGGTAGAGGACGTCTTCGACCTCGCGGGGGTAGATGTTCTCGCCGCCCGAGACGATCATGTCGTCGGCGCGGCCGTGGAAATAGTAAAAGCCCTCGGCGTCCCTGGAAAACAGGTCGCCGGTGTAGATCCAGCCGGCCTTCAGCTTCTTCTGCGTCTCGAACGGCTTGTTCCAGTAACCCTGCATCGCCTGCGGCCCACGCACGATAAGCTGGCCGATTTCGTCAGGCCCCACGGTCTCCGACGGCGGCACCTCGCGAGCGGGGTCGTTGACGATCACCCGGGCTTCGGTGATCAACGTCGGCTTGCCGCACGAGCCGAGCTTGGCCAAGGCGTCGTCTGGATGCAGGAGCAGCGTCAGCGAGGCCTCGGTCATGCCGTAGCCGTTGTAGATGCCGGGGCAGAACTCGTTGATCACCCGCTCCATGGTGGTCGACGAAATCGCTGCGCCGCCGGTGGTGATCATCCTGAGGGACGAGACGTCGTAGTCCTTGAAGCGCGGGTGGAACAGCATTTCCTGAATCTGGGTCGGCACCGCGAACAGGGTGGTGATGTTTTCCGCCTGAATGACTTCAAGCGTCTTTTCGGCCTCGTAGCGGCCGAGCACGACGTTGGTGCCGCCGACCATCATGTGGGGGATGAAATAGGCCTGCATGCCGCCCACGTGGTAGAGCGGCGCGATATGGAGTGCGTTGTCGCGGTGCGACAGGCCGTATTCCATCACGCAGTTCATGGCTATGGCGAGGTCGTTGGAATGGGTGTGCATCACGCCCTTGGGCCGCCCGGTGGTGCCTGAGGTATAGACCAGCGCCGATACGTCGTCGCCGCGCGGCGCCGGGCGCGGCTCGCCGCGGTCTTCGGTTTCCTCCGCCAGGGTCTCGAAATGGTGGTGGCCCTCGGGGATGTTCGCTCTGTCATAGGCGCAGCCGATGAAGTCATGCACCGACCTGACCTGCGCCTGCACCTTCAGCGCATTGTCGGTGAGGTAGCGGCCGTAGACCAGCACCCGGGCACCGGAATCCTGGATGACGTAGACCGCTTCGCCGGCGCTCAGCCGAAAATTCAACGGTACCGAAACGGCACCCAGCAACTGGCAGGCGAAATGGGTGGTCACCGAGTTCTCCGACGTCGAGATATAAAAGGCGACCCGGTCGCCCGGCCGCACGCCAAGATCGGAGAGGGCCTGGGCGAAACGGCGGACGCGGCCGAGCCATTCGGCGTAGGTCCACTTGCGGTCCTCGAAGATCAGGGCGGTGTGGTTGGGATAGCGCTCGACCGAGGCTTCCAGGATGCGGGCGATGTTCATCGTCTGGTCCTCCAGGGGGTCACAGGTTGGGCTTTATCGCCGGCATCTCGCGGGCGGCGATCAGGTACTTGTTCATCTCCGACGTACCGCCGACGATCGGCAGCGCCCGCGCGTCGCGATAGATCTGCTCGGCGCGGCCGTATTGCCGGGTGATGCCGTCGCCGCCGAGGACCTGCACGGTGCGGTCGGCGCACCAGACGGCGGTTTCGGTCGACACCAGCTTGGCTTGTGCTGCCTCGCGCATCAGTTCCTTGCCGTCGAGCCCCGTGTCGTACATCTTGGCGGCGCGGTAGGTCAGCAGTTCGGACGCATCGATGCGCCAACTCATGTTGGCAACCATGTCCCAGATGAGTTGCTTCTGGCCCAGCTTCTCGCCGAAAGCGTTGCGGTTCTGGGCGTGGGCCTTGGCGATGTCGAAAGAAGAACGCGCCACGCCCAGCCCTGAGCCGCCGAGGATCACTCGCTCGAAGTTGAAGGCCCCAAGCATGATGCGGAAACCGCCGTTGAGTTGCCCGAGCAGGTTTTCCTCCGGCACCCGCACGCCCTCCAGCGTCACCTCGCCGACGACGCAGCCGCGCCTGCCCATGAAGTCGTAGGTGCGCGGAAACGACATGCCCGGCGTGCCGGCCGGCACGGCCAGCGCTGTCATGCCCTTCTGCGGTGCCACGTCGGGGTCGGAAATGCCCCAGACGATGTAGACGTCCGACTTCGAGGCATTGGAAATGTAGCGCTTGAAACCGTCGATCACCCATTCGCGGGTCTTTTCGTCAAAACGAATACGGGTCTCCATGCCGGCGCTGTCGGAGCCGACATTCTTCTCCGTCATGCAGATCGAGCCGATGGCGGTGCCTTCGAGGATGGGTGTCAGGTAGCGCTCGCGGATCTCCGGTCGTGCATGCGCGTGCAGCGGATAGGCACAGCTCAGCGCCGTGGCGATGGTCGTCTCGAAGGCATAGTTCAGATAGGCCGCCTCCTCGGAGAGGATGGTGGCGTGGGTGAGGCCGGGCTTCTTCAGTTTGCCGTCATAGAGATCGGCGAACATCAGCTTCATGTAGCCGGCCCCGCCCAGTGCTCTGACCACCTCTTTTACCGCTTCCCAGTCCTCGTCGCGTTCGATGGCCTCGCAGCGCGGCGCCAGTTCGCGGCCGAGGAAGTCGCGGATCTCGGCCCGGAAGGCGCGGTCCTCGTCGCTCAGGAAGAAATCGTGCATCGGGGCTCCTTAATCGTCTTCACGGACAAATTCCGGCACGCCAAGCTGGCCGATCAACCGCTCCGTTTCGCGATGGATCAGCGAGATGTTGCTGTCGCGGACCGTGGGCAGCAGGTGGCGCGCCTTGCGCACCTGGTTGAAGTCGAGCTCGGTGGTGATCAGCTCGGGTTGCTTGCCGGCAACTGCCACCTCCTTGCCGAAGGCATCGATGATCCGCGATCCGCCCCAGAAGGTGAGGTCGTTCTCCATGCCCGTCCGGTTCACCATGATCGAGGGGGCGCCGTACATCATCGAATAAAACCGCATGGTCAGCGCCCAGCCGCCGGGGTTGTCGAAGTCCGGTCCCACCGCCTCGACGCCGGAGGAAACCGGTGTGACCAGCAGGCTGGCGCCGTGCAGGAAGGCGAGATGGGTCAGTGCCGGGTTCCACACATCGGCGCAGATCAACAGCCCGGCCCGCCAGTCCGCATCGATCGCATAGGTGTCGACAAAGCGGCCGGAGGCATAGTGCTTGCCTTCCACCAGCTTGCCATAGGTCGGCAGGTTCACCTTGCGGTGCAGGTAGGCGAGCCGGCCGCGGTGGAGGATGGCGGCGGCGTTGTAGAACTGGGCCGCCGGGCCCTCTTCGATGAAACCGACCACCACCGCCATGTCGCCGGCGGCCTTGGCGAGGCGCTTGAGGCGCGGGTCGTTGCGCTTCATGGCGACGTCCAGCAGGTTGTCGGCGCCGTAATGTCCGATCAGCGAGACTTCCGGCATCACCAGGAGGTCAAGCTCCCTGGCGCGGCCCTGCTCGATCCAGTCGAGATGGGTTTCGATGTTGGCGTCGATTTCAGCGATGACGCTCGCGAACTGGGCGGCGCCGATCTTGAGTTTGCGCGACACGGTCTGTGGCCTTTTCAAGCGCCGGGGCGCGCCTTGGGCGCACCCCGACGAGTTTTCTGGCTTCAGATCAAGCCGTTCTGCTTCAGGAAGTCCTTGGCGACATTCTCCACCGAGATCTTCTTGACATCGACGTTGGCGTTGAGCGTGGCCATGGCCTTGTCGTTCAGCTTGGCCGAGACCTCGTTCAGCAGCTTGCCGATATCGGGATGCTTCTTCAGCACATCGGCGCGGATCACCGGGCAGATCGCATAGGCCGGGAAATAGCCCTTGTCGTCCTTGAGAACGACGAAGTCGAAGGCCGGGATACGTCCGTCGGTGGCAAACACCAGTCCGACGTCGACATCACTGTTCTTCAGCGCCTGGTAGACCAGTCCGGAGTCCATGCGCTTGATGTGATCGCGCTCGAACTTGAACCCGTAGGCGGCCTCCATGGGCTTCAGCCCGTCGGGACGCGCATAGAATTCAGCGTTCGAGGCGAAGGTCAGGTCGTGCTTGGCATTCACATGGGCGGCCAGTTCGGACAGCGTGTGGATGTTCAGCTTGTCGGCCTCTGCCTTGCGCATGGCCAGCGCATAGGTGTCGTTGGCGTTCGATGGGTTCAGCCAGACGATGCCCTTCTTGGCATCGAGTTCCTTGACCTTGTCGTAGGTCTGCTGGGCGTTCAGCTTCTCCTTCACCTTGTTGTAGGTGATGAGCGAGGTGCCGGTGTACTCCCAGTAGACGTCGATCTGGCCGTTTTCCATGGCTTGGCGCACCGCGACGGAGCCCATGCCGGAGCGGTTGTCGACGCTATAGCCCTTGGCCTCGAGCAACTGCGCGGTGATCGACGACAATACCTGTTGCTCGGTGAAGTTCTTGCCGCCCACGACAATGGTGTCGGCAGCTGCCGCCAGGGTTGTCATTGCAGCGATGGCGATGGTGGCCAGCCCGACGCTGGCCAGCTTGGATTTCACGTGTTTCATCAACATACGAAGTTCCTTCCGTGTCCGTCAGTCCATTGACCGCTCTTTAGCGAAGCGGGTTCACTCCTCGCGGGATCAGGTAGTACTGCCCTTGTCCCATGAGAAAATCGACCAGCACCGCCAGCATCGCGGTGGGGATCGCGCCCGCCAGCAAGGTGCCGGTATCCATCAAATCGATGCCGGTGAAAATCAGTTCGCCGAGCCCGCCGCCGCCGATCAGAAACGCCAGCGGCACGGTGCCCACATTGATGGTGAGCGCGGTGCGCACGCCGGACATGATCACGTAAAGCGCATTCGGCAGCTCGACGCGAAACAGGATCTGGCCGGGCGTCATGCCCATGCCGTTGGCGGCCTCCTTGAGATGCGGCGGCACCGCCAGCAACCCGGCATAGGTGTTGCGCACTATGGGCAGCAGCGAGGCCACGAAAAGGCCGAAGACCGCGGGCACGAAGCCGATGCCCATGACCGTCATTGCAAGGGCGATCACCGCCAGTGTCGGGATGGTGGTGCCGACATTGAAGATCTGCATGATCGTTTCGGCTACCCGCTCCATGGACGGCCGCGACAGCCAGACCCCCGTCGGGATGCCGACCAGGATCGCCAGGCCGCCGGAGACGGCGACCAGCACGATGTGCTGCTGCGACAGATAGACGATATCGTCCCAGTGCGATGCGATCTGATCGATCAGACCGGACAGGCTGATCCACACGCCAAGCCCGAAGGCGGCGAGCAGGCCAAGAAGGCGGCTGAGTTTCGGGTTGTTGCGCATCCTCGAAAAGTCCTCTCAGGTCGCCGCCACGTCATCGCCGCGGTAGGTCGCGCCGAGGGCGCGGGTCACCGCAGGCTGCGTCACGACGCCGGTGAAGCGCCCGTCGTCGTCGACAGTGACAAGCCACATGATGTCGTGGGCGAACATTTCCGAGACCACGGCGCGCAGATCGGCGCCGGCCGGGACGGTCGCCGGCAGTGGCTGCGCCAGTTCCTGCACCAGCCCGCTGGCACCCTCGGCCATCTCTTCGGTCAGGTAGCCGACGGGGTGATGATCGGCATCGATCACCACCACCACCGGGGCCTTGTGCTCCCGCATCGCCGCCAGCGCGTCGGTAACCTTGCCGTGGCGCGATACAGCCGGCGCGTCGGCGTCGGTGACCTGCTTGGCTGTCACCAGGCGCAGGCGCTTCAGGGTGCGGTCGGCGCCGACGAAATCGGCGATGAAGGCGTTCACGGGATGCGCGAGGAGATGGTCGGGACTGTCATACTGCTCGATCTTGCCGGCCCGGAAGATGGCGACCTTGTCGCCCATCTTCACCGCCTCGTCGATGTCGTGGCTGACGAACATGATGGTCTTCTTCATCTTCGCCTGCATCTTCAGGAACTCGTCCTGGATGATCTCGCGGTTGATCGGGTCGATGGCACCGAACGGCTCGTCCATCAGCATCACCGGCGGATCGGCCGCCAAAGCCCTGATCACGCCGACGCGCTGCTGCTGGCCGCCGGAGAGCTCCTTGGGGTAGCGCTTCAGGTAGAGGTTGGCGTCGAGCCCGACCAGGTCGAGCAACTCGGCCGCCCGCGTCCTGGCGCGCTTGGCGTCCCAGCCCAAGAGCTTGGGCACGACGCAGATGTTTTCCTCGATGGTCATGTTGGGGAACAGGCCGATCTGCTGGATCACGTAGCCGATCGAACGGCGCAACTGCACGTCGTTCTGGTTGGAGGTATCCTTGCCGTCGATGTAGATCTTGCCCGAGGTCGGCGGGATCAGGCGGTTGATCATCTTCAGCGCCGTGGTCTTGCCGCAGCCCGACGGGCCGAGGAGGATGCAGATCTCGCCTTCGGGCACCTCCATCGAGACATTGTCCGCAGCGACCACCGGGCCGTTGGCGGTTTCGAAGATCTTGGTGAGGTTCTCGAGTCTGATCATCTGGGCTTTCCCCAAGGGTTAGCGTTTCAGGCCGGCTGGAGTGAGCCGCTTTTGCAGTAACAACAGCAGCCAGTCGGCGACGATGGCGAGCAGCGACACCGCGATCGCCCCGGCGATGAGCTGGCGCGGATCGGTCTGGCTGATGCCGCGCGAGATCAGCACGCCCAGGCCGCCGGCGCCTATATAGGCCGCGATGGCGGCGACCCCGATGTTCATCACCACGGCGGTGCGGACGCCGGCCATGATGACCGGCACCGCGATCGGGATCTCGACGCGCCACAGCCGCTGCATTGGCGTCATGCCCATGCCGCGGGCAGCCTCGCGCAGCGCCGGATCGACATTGGTGATGGCGGTATAGGTGTTGCGGATGATTGGGAGCTGCGAATACAAAAGGATGGCGATCACCGCCGGCAGCCAGCCGATGCCATGGCCGGTCACCGAAAGGATCGGGATCATCAGGCCGAACAGCGCGATCGACGGTATGGTGACGATAATCGAGGCGACGTAGAGCACCGCGTCGGCGATCGGCCGGCTCTGGGTGATGGCGATGCCGATGGGCACCCCGGTCAGCACCGCCAGGCCCACCGCCACCGCAACGATCGAGATGTGTTGCAGCGTCAGATCGCCAATTGTGCCGAGGTTGTGATAGATGAAGAGAAGTGTTTCCATTCCCAATTCCGATTATCTGCTCATGCCGATAGCAACGCTATTCGCACGCAGCGGCTTACAGCTACGGCGGTGAATATTTTCAAGACGAAATACGGCGCAATGTTCGGCGTCGCATCGCCACTCTATTGCATCGACGCGATACTGCCCCGCAAATGCCAAAGGGGTCTGATGCATGGCATGTTGGTAGCGACGATAACACGCTTTTCACGTGGCTGAAAAGTTTTTGCCCAAAAATGCGGCAATGTGCGGCAATTCTGCACAATTCGGGTTGACTGGGGATGTGGTGATGCCTCTGCACTCTGGCAGATGATCGCAGGGATGCGAGATGTCTTGTGGGCATTCTGGCAGCGTGGGTGGACCGGCGGGTCGGATGCGGACGAATGACAACTCAATCTGTCGAACTCTTTCGACGCTGGGGAATGGATCAACTCGTGGTTGTCAGGACTTGCAGGTGTCTGCTGATGGCCCATCGCGGCCGTTTTGAGGCCATACCTGCGGCGGCAGCTTTTAGGGGTATTACGGACATTTGCGCCGGCCCTAGCTATGGTTAGTTCATGTAATCCGTGAACCGACGCGCGGCGGCAATGTCACATGGGGCTGATTACGGCTCGCTTCACTGGAGCCTCTTGCTCTGCTTCAGGTCGATGACGTCAGCCCCGCCACCCTCTCCCATGGCAGCCGCAATAGTGCTGCCGATCGCGTTGGATGCCCGGCGCAGTGGATCGGCATCAAGGTGGGCATAACGCTGCGTCGTCGCTGCCTGCGTGTGGCCGAGCAGCTTGCCAATGATCGGCAGTCCCAGACCACCACCCGCTCCGAAGGCAGCAAAATTGTGCCGCAGGTCGTGCAGGCGCACACCTGTCAGTTCCGCCCGACGAGACACGACGGCCCATGGTCGCTTGAGGTCTGACCGCGGCTTCTCGTCGAGGCGACCGGCAGATTCGCTCGCGATGACGTGGTCGCCAACCCGCGTCAGGCTGGCCAGAACCGATAGTGCCGGAGCGTTCAGCACCACCGTCTTCTTGCCGGTCTTCGAGGTTGGCAGAAACAATAGCCCGCGTTCCAGGTCAACGTTCTGCCATTTGAGATGGAGGATTTCGCGAAGGCGGCAGCCGGTGAACAGGAGTAGGCGCAGTGCGGCGGCGGCATGTTCGCCGATAACAGTGCGCCGCTCACCCTTGGGCACATGCTTGGTCTTCTTCCCAGGATCGATGTCCCAATCTACCCCGATTGTCTCTGCCTCCCGGATTGCCGCGCCGAGCCGTTCCAGTTCGTCCGCCGACAGGAAACGTTCGCGACCTTCCTCCTTGTATTTCTCGATGCCTCGAGCCGGGTTCATGCCCTCAGGCACGACTCCTTGCTTGCCGGCATAAGAGTACATCGAGCCGACAATCGCCAGCATGCGGTTCGCCTGGAACGGTGTGTGCTTCCAGTCCACGTGAAGGCGGGAAAGATCACCGCGCGTGACGTCCTTGGCCTTCATCTTCCCCAACTTCGGTAGCACGATGCGCTTGAGAACGTCCTCGTAGTGCTCCTTGGTCCGTTCCCGGCGCTTCGGCCCGACATGATGCTCAAGGAACTGAGCGGCCAGATCTTCGACTGTCTCGGCCATGCGCTCGCGCGCCTTATCACCTTGCGGATCGCGCCCGGTCATGGCCATCGCTCTGAGACCATCCGCCGCCTTGCGCGCCTGGTCCGGCGTGATGTTGCCAACTTTGCCAATGGTAATGCGCCGCTTGGCCACGCGCCGTCCGCCAGCGCCCGGTCGGTATTCGAAGATCCATGATTTCTCACCGGATGGATAGACGCGAAGGCCGAAGCCGGTCACCTCGGAGTCAAAAATGACATAGCGGGTAGGGCGCGGCTCAACGCTGTCGACAACGCGCTTGGTGATTTTGATGTCAGTCATGGGCATTTCCGAGCGAGGAGTTTGGCTGGGTCGCCACCGGGTCGCCACCGAAACTGGAAACTGTGTGCGATAACAGGAAACACCATACGTCGAATATGCCTTATAAACAATGCTGTATGGTAACTGGGCGCAACATCAAGCAACGACAAGAAACTCGCTCCCTGAAACTACGAATCTGGGGGTCGGGGGTTCGAATCCTCCCCGGTGCGCCAATCAAATCAATTAGTTAGAGAAATTACACGGCCGCCACGATATCCCTAAGGTTACACCTAAGGTTACAAGTGTGGTTCGAACGGCTTTTTGCACGTGGAGACCTCGAACTCCCGGGTTGATGAGTTCGACGGCACGGCGATGAAGGTTGCGGGCGCCTGATGGTGCGGTCAAGCAAGGCATGACACCGCATTGTGCTGGCCAGCGGCCCGAAGACACCCATGTACCACCTACTCGAGGCAATCTCGGCCTTTGATCTCTCGGTCGGAGCAGACCCATTGGAGCGGATCGCTGCGTGGGCCCCAAAGTTCTCCTGTCTCTGGCGCAAACATGTCGGCATGACGAGGCGCTGCGTTGCAGCAATCAGGCGTTGCACGCATTCTTTCGCACTCGGTGCTTGAAGGCCTGCTCAATCGCTTGACC
>CAZMSA010000134.1:0-10068 GCA_964568825.1 uncultured Rhizobiaceae bacterium
AACTATTCGCAGCGCGGCTCGTTCACCGCGCTTGAACATACGGTGACGGCGCTGGTGGAAACCTTCCCGATCATCTCGCGTCTCAGGATGCTGCGCCATTGGGGCGGCATCGTCGACATGACCGGCGACCGTTCGCCCATCATCTCGATGACCGATGTGGAAGGGCTTTATGTCAATTGCGGCTGGGGAACCGGCGGTTTCAAGTCGATACCAGGCTCGGGTTTCGTGTTCGCCGATACCATGGCGAACGGGCGGCCTCATCCCATCGCCGAACCGTTCAGTCTCAACCGCTTCATCGAAGGCCGGCTAATCGACGAGAGCGTCGCAGCAGCCGTGGCGCATTGAGGAGGACCGGGTCATGCTCGTCATAACCTGCCCTGTATGCGGCGTCGAAGGCGAGGAAGGCGACTTCCATTATGGCGGCCAGGCCCATATCCGCCGGCCGGCGACCACCGACCCCGAGGCCATCACCGATGCCGAGCAGCGCGACTATCTGTTCATGCGGCTCAACCCCAAGGGATTGCATTTCGAACGCTGGCGTTGCGATCGTGGTTGCGGCACGTGGTTCCACGCGGCGCGCGACACCATGAGCCTTGAGTTCAAGGCCTATTACGGCATTACCGAACTGCCGTCCGCGGACCTGATGAAGGCCGCGACCGGTCCATGGGCGAAGTTCTTCAAGGACAAGATCGCCGCACCCGGGGCCAAACCGGCCCGACGCGGCAAACGGTGAGCAAGATGGCAGGAAAACCCTACAGGCTGGGCACCGGCAACGGTAATCTGATCGACCGTTCGAAGCCTCTCGGCTTTACCTTCGACGGCAAGCAGATGTCGGGCTTTGCCGGAGATACGCTGGCCTCGGCGGTTATGGCCAACGGCCACAAGGTGTTCGGCCGCAGCTTCAAGTATCATCGGCCGCGCGGCGTCATCGGGCTCGGGTCGGAAGAGATGAATGCCCTCGTCGGGGTAGGCGAAGGCGCTTGCCACGAGCCCAATCTCAGGGCAACGCAGGTAGAATTGCATGACGGACTGGTGGCGGTGAGCCAGAACCGCTGGCCCAACCTCGATTTCGACGTGGGCATTGTCAACAATGCGCTGTCACGGTTTTTCCCGTCCGGCTTTTATTACAAGACCTTCAAGTGGCCGCAGCGCTTCTGGAAGGATGTGTACGAGCCCTTCATCCGCCGTGCCGCCGGTCTCGGCAAGGCACCGACCGGTCCCGATCCGGCTCGCTACGAGCAGATCCATGTGCATTGCGATGTTCTGGTGGTGGGTGCCGGCGTTGCCGGCCTTGCCGCTGCCTCGGCGGCGACGGCGTCGGGCCTCAGGGTCATCCTGGCCGATGAGAATCCGCGCTTCGGCGGCCTGGCGGACATTTCCGGCGGAACCATAGACGGCAAGCCGCAACGCGACTGGGTGGCTGCGCGTTGCGGCGAACTGGCGGCGGCCGGCAATGTCCACATTCTCGCCCGCACCACGGTCGCTGGCCATTATCACCACAACTATGTCATGTTGTTCGAGCGGCTGGGCGACCATGATCCGGCCGCCGTCGTTGAGGATGCGCCCCGCCATCGCTTGTGGAAGGTGCGGGCGGGGCAAGTGATCCTGGCTTCGGGGGCTATCGAGCGGCCGATTGCATTTGCCAACAATGACCGTCCGGGCATCATGCTTGCCTCGGCTGTGCGCGGCATGGTCGAGCGCTACGGGGTGGCGCCCGGACTTATGGGGGTTGTTTTCGCCTGCAACGACGATGCCTACCAGACGGCCCTGCGCCTCAAGGCAGCCGGCGTCGGGGTGGCGCGCGTCGTCGATATACGCGCCAATCCCGAGGGTCCGCTGGCGGCCGAGGCGCGCGCCGCAGGCATTGACGTGACGCCGGCGAGCGCCATTGCCGCCATCATCGATACCCACGGCGGCAAGTCGATCGAGGCCGTCAAGATCGCCCCCTATAGCCCGGGTCGGGGCCGGGTGGTCAACGAGAGCCGCATCGACTGCGATTTCATTGCCGTGTCGGGTGGCTGGAACCCGGCGGTACATCTTTGGTGCCACAACGGCGGCAAGCTGAAGTTCGATGAAGGATTGCAGGCCTTCCGGCCGGACCGCCACACCGATCAGATGCGCATAGCAGGTGCTGCCAACGGAACCTTCGATCTCGCAGGCTGCCTTGACGAAGGCTACAATGCCGGCGAGGCAGCGGCCCGCGACGTCAAGGGCAAGGCCGGGCGCAAGATGAAGCGTGCAAAGGCCGAACAGGCGGCGCAAGGCGAAGGCCAGTCGATCTGGTTCTCACCTGCCACCGGCAAATACAACGAGGGCAACAAGCATTTCCTCGACTTTCAGAACGATGTCACCGCAGCCGACGTGGAACTGGCCCAGCGCGAGGGCTACGAGTCGGTCGAGCACACCAAACGCTACACCACCCTCGGCATGGCGACCGACCAGGGCAAGACGTCGAACATCAACGGTCTCGGCATCATCTCCGATGCCAGCGGCAAGCCCATCCCGGCGGTCGGCACCACCACGTTCCGGCCGCCCTACACGCCGATCTCGTTCGGGTCCATCGCCGGCACCCATGCCCGACACCTGTTCCTGCCGGTCAGGCGCACCGCGATCCATGACTGGCATGCGGCCCACGGCGGCGACTTCGAGCCGGTCGGGCAATGGCATCGACCCTATTGCTACCGGTCAGCGAGCGAGGATCGACATGATGCCGTCAACCGCGAGATCCTCATCGTGCGCGAAGCGGTGGGGCTGCTCGATGCCTCCACTCTCGGGAAGATCGAGATCAAGGGGCCGGATGCGGCAGCATTCCTTGACCGCATCTATACCAACACCTTTTCGACCCTGAAGGTGGGCCGGGCGCGCTACGGGTTGATGATGAACGAGCTCGGCTTCCTGATGGATGATGGCGTGACGGTGCGGCTGGCGGAGGATCATTTCCTCATGCATACCACCTCGGGCGGTGCCGACCGGGTCGGGGCATGGCTGGAGGAATGGCTGCAGACCGAGTGGTTCGACTACAAGGTCTTCGTGACGCCGGTCACCGAGCAATGGTCGCAGTTTGCCATCGCCGGCCCCAAGGCGCGCGACGTTCTCGAAAAGCTCGGCTGCTCGTTCGGATTCTCGAAGGAAGAATTTCCCTTCATGAGCATGCAGGAAGGAACCGTCGGCGATTATCCGGTCAGAGCCTACCGCATCAGCTTTTCCGGCGAACTTTCGTTCGAACTCGCCACGCCAGCGAATTTCGGCCTCGGCCTGTGGGAGGCCCTGCTGGCGGCGGGGGAAGAGTTCGGCATGAAGGCCTACGGCACCGAGGCGTTGCATGTGCTGCGCGCCGAAAAGGGCTTTATCGTCATCGGCGACGAAACCGACGGCACCGTCACGCCCTTCGATGTGGGCATGGGGGGGCTGGTGTCAAAGAAGAAGAAGGACTTCATCGGAAAGCGCTCGCTGGAGCAGTCCTTCCTCAAGGCCCCGGGGCGCAAGCAGCTTGTCGGACTGCTGACCGATGACCCCAAATTCGTGCTGCCGGATGGCGCCCATGCGGTGGCCGACCTCAAGCCCAAGCCGCCCATGAAAACCATCGGGCATGTCACCTCCACCTATTGGAGCCCGACCCTGAAGCGCTCCATCGCCATGGCGATGATCGAGAACGGCCAGGCCCTCCTGGGGCAGACGTTGTCGTTCCCGCTGGAGAGCGGCGTAGTCAGGGCCAAGGTGGTTGAGCCGGTATTCTACGACAAGGCAGGAGAGCGACAGAATGTCTGAACCGCAATTCAGCTCGGCCCTGGCCGGTGTCAAACCCCGTAACGGGCTGGCGATCACGATCAGCGAGGTCAGCGACATCGGCATGATCGACGTCCGCGGCGATGCCAAGGACAAGACGTTCCGCACCGCGTTCGCGAAAGTTACCGGCTGCGACCTGCCCGCCATGCCGCGGACCAGTGTTGCCGGGGGCGACACGCACGTTCTTTGGCTGTCGGTCGATCAATGGCTGGTTCTGGTGCCGCGCAAACGCGTCAAGGACGTGGTCAGTGCCTTGCGTTCGGCGCTGCGCGAAACCCACTCGCTGGCCATCGATCTCAGCGATGCGCGCACGATCATTCGGCTGGAAGGTGAAAGCGTCAGGGAGATCCTCATGAAGGGCGCGCCTGTCGATCTGACACTTGCCGAATACGGCGTCGGCAGTGTTCGCCGACTGCGCCTCGGCGACGTTGCGGCACTGGTGCATATCCACGCCCTCGCACCGGATACAATCGATCTCTACGTCTTCCGGTCATATGCACGCTTTGCCTGGGATTGGCTGGAAGCGACGGCCGGCGAAGCGGCACGGGTTCGCCTGTTCACCGGCCAACCCGCACCGCCCACGGTCTGAAGCTGGTGACTCCAGACTTCGATCTGAGCGTCTCCGAAGTCGACGCCCCGAGGCACTTGTAGTGCTCGCCGCTGACGGTTAGGCTGCTTTCCTGCGTGGGCGGAACGTTGAACCGCCGCCGGTAACCAGCCGCAGTGCGGCGAGACCATCTTCAAGGATTTGCAGCGTAGATGTTCGGTGACAAGCCGCGTGAACTCCCGCAGCGTGTGGCCCTGATCGTCGTCCCGGAATTCACCATGATGCCGGTGACGGCGGCGGTCGAACCGCTGAGGCTGGCGAACAGACATGCCGAAAAGGAGCTTTACCGTTGGTCGCTGCATTCAGCGGACGGTCAGGCGGTCGCTGCCTCCAACGCCATAGTGACCATGGTGAATGGTGACCTCGAGGCCATCGACGAACACGCCATCGTCGTGGTGTGCGGCGGCATCAACGTGCAGAAACACGCCGACAAGCGGTTGCTCAACTGGCTGAGGAAGGCCGCCCGGCGCGGGATGACGCTCGGCGCTGTATGTACCGGCGCCCATATTCTCGCCGAGGCCAATATCATCGACGGCTACCGCTGCACCATACATTGGGAAAACCTGCCGGGCTTTTCGGAAGCCTTCCCCGAACTGGACGTCACCGGCAGCCTGTTCGAGATCGACCGTGACCGCTTCACCAGCGCCGGCGGCACATCAGCGCTCGACATGATGCTGGCGCTGATCTCTGCGCAGCATGGCGCCGAATTGGCTTCGGCCGTGGCCGAATTGGTGCTGCATTCGCCGATCCGCCATCACAGCGAACACCAGCGCATGTCGCTGCCGGCCCGCATCGGAGCACGGCATCCCAAACTGGTCGGCATCATCGAACGGATGGAAGGAAATCTGGAGGAGCCGCTGTCACCGAGCACGCTGGCGCGGCAGGCCGGCCTGTCGACGCGGCAACTGGAGCGGCTGTTCCGCCGCTATCTCGATCGCTCGCCCAAGCGCTATTACCTGGAACTGCGTCTGAAGAAGGCGCGCTCGCTGCTGTTGCAGACCGATATGTCGGTAATCAACGTGGCGCTGGCCTGTGGTTTTTCCTCGCCATCGCATTTCTCCAAGTGCTACCGCGCCTTTTATGGCCGCACTCCGTATCGGGAACGGGGCATTCCCGCCATGGACAATCAGGATCACCCTGAGGCCCAAAGCGGCTGACGGTGCACCTTTCGTGGCGGCTGCATCGAGGGCGATGTCTTCACCGCCATCAGGTGTCCTGAACCGCCGGCAGGCGAATGCGCGCCAGCAGGCCGCCGAGATCGGCTTTTCCCAGCATGACCTTGCCGTGATACATCGCCGCCGTTTCGGAGACGATGGACAGACCTAGGCCGGAGCCCGGTTTGGTCTCATCAAGGCGATGTCCGCGCTTTAGCGCGTCCTCAAGCTTGTCGGCGGGTAGCCCTAGGCCATCGTCGGCGACCCTGATCTCCAGCCAGCTGCGCCCGTCAGTCGGATCGATCATCGGCGGTTTCACATCGATCCTGACGATCTTTCTGGCCCATTTGCTGGCGTTATCGACCAGATTGCCAATCATCTCCTCAAGATCCTGGCGCTCGCCGCGAAATTTCACGCCAGGTTGACAATCGACGGCGATGCTGATGCCCCTATCCATATGGATGCGCATGAGAGTCCGGGCCAGCGCATCAAGCGTCTCACGCACGTTGGTCGACGATCCGAGCGTCTGAGCACGGGCGGCACGGCGGGCGCGATCAAGGTACAGCGAGACCTGGTCGCGCATGATGTCGGTCTGCTTGCCGACCTTCATGGCAAGTTCGCTCTTTGAGAGGCGGGCCTCGTTGGCCAGCACGCTCAACGGCGTCTTCAAGGCGTGGGCGAGATTGCCGACCTGGGTGCGGGCGCGATTGACGATTTCGGCATTGGACTGGATGAGCAAGTTGAGTTCATCGGCGACCGGAGCGATCTCGGAAGGGTATTCCTCCGACAGGAGTTCGCGGCGGCCCTGGCGGATTCCCGACAGTTCGCTTTCCAGCGCCCGCAAGGGTCTCAGGCCATATATCACCTGCAGCAGGATGGCAATCAGCAACCCGAGGCCGAGAACTGCGAGGACGAGGAACAAGGCGCCCTGAAAGGCCGATACCTCTTTTTTAAGCTCATCGAAATTGCCGGCAACGATGAGCGAATAGCGTCCGGCATCGAACAAGGTGTAATCGGTTCCGATAGCCCGCAGCCGGGTGCCGTTGACGTCCGAAATATAGAAATGCGCGATGTTGTTGGCGTCACGATTTGCCAGTTGCGCGGCACTCGGCTTGAGGCGTTGTTCGAGCAGGGAGTCCGATTTCAGTCCCTTGTCTGCAGGGCCGTTGATGGGGGTTATCTGCCAATACCAGCCTGACAAGGGCAGCTTGAAGCGGCTGTCCGCGATGGCACCCGACAACACGACCCGATTGTCGCTGCCGATCTCCACCGCGCTAAGCAGACCATCGAGAACGGACTGCAGGCGCACGTCGAAATTACGTTCAACGGCGTCCTGGAACAATTTCGACAGCAAAAGCCCGGCAACGACCAGAAGCACCAGACTGACCGCGGCCGCGGAGGCCGTCAGTCTGAAGGCTAGGGAATTAGTCCGCATCATTGGGGTCGGCGATGCAGTATCCCAGGCCACGCACGGTGCGCAGCATGTCGACGCCGAGCTTCTTGCGCAGTCGGCCGACGAACACCTCGATGGTATTGGAATCGCGATCGAAGTCTTGATCGTAGAGGTGTTCCACCAGTTCGGTACGCGAAACCACCCTGCCCTGGTGATGCATCAGATAGCTCAAGAGGCGGAATTCAAGCGACGTCAGCTTGATCGCCTGCCCGTCGACCGTCACCCGCGCACCCTTGGTGTCCAGCATCAAGGGCCCGCACGACAACTCACTGGTGGCGTGACCGGCACTGCGGCGCAACAGGGCCCGGATGCGGGCGAGAACTTCTTCCATGTGGAATGGCTTCGAGACGTAATCATCGGCGCCGGCGTCGAAACCGGCCACCTTGTCGCTCCAGCGATCGCGGGCGGTGAGGATGAGAACTGGCGCCTTGTGGCCAGCGCGGCGCCATTGCTCAAGGACCGTCACGCCGTCCATGATCGGCAGACCAAGGTCGAGCACGATGGCGTCGTAGGGCTCGGTATCGCCCAGAAAATGCCCTTCCTCTCCGTCCTTGGCCGAATCCACCACATAGCCCGCATCGGTCAATGCCGTGACGAGCTGGCGGTTCAGGTCGGGATCATCTTCGACGACGAGCAAACGCATAGGCACAACCTCCATGACCGCAAGTCTGGAATAGCGATGGAAAGCCATCACATTGCGAGCCGAGTGTCACAGAAAATCGCACGACAACGGCCCTTGCAGATCTATTCACCAAGAACACGGCCGGTTCGAGCATCGACCAGGACACGCCGAATCCGATTACCGGACTTTAGTTTCACAGCGTATACGAGACGCGAGCCCTGTAAAAGCCGTACGCCGAGTCCCTGGCTACCGGGCGCGTAGCCCAACGCTGCCTGCAGGGCCTCGGACGGCGGAATCATCTGATTGTCGTTGCCGGCCTTCGTCGTCCCGTTCTGATAGCTGTTGTAGGTTTGCACATAGATCGGAACCAGTTGTGCAACAGCATATTCCTGGGACCCATAAGCCGGCACGCCGGGCGCAAAGGCTTGCGCCCCAGCGGCGAATCCAACGCTCGCAGCCAGCAACATGGCTATTTGGACAGGTGCTCGGTTCATTACATGCATTCCACGACCCGGGTCAAAATAGGGTGTAACAGATGAACCCGACATGAATGGCAGCGGCCCTCAAGTGTCGATGAACGTGCAGAATTCCTCTATGGAGGCGCGTTCGGTCCGGAGCGCATTGAGAGGGTGGTGCTGATCCATGTATCCCATGGCCAGACCACAGAATAGCATCAGTTCAGGGGGGTGTGAGGTGAGCAGCGATGGTCTCGTGCCGTCGCACCAGGCGGCGTGGAACTGGAAGCCGCGCAGGGCATCGGGTTCTTCGGCCGAAAACATCTGGGCGATAGCCAGGCCCGGCCACGTCAGCTGCCGGCGCGAGGGTTCGAACAACGGTCGGACGTCACGATCCCCGTGGACGGCCAGCAGACCCGACGGCCCCTCCACCATCACCTGGCGCACCTCGCTCAGGGTGGGGCCCACAAGGGCGATACGCACAATGTCCTCGCCCGGCGGCCGCAGCCGACGGTCGATGGCCATGCGGCGCACCCACTCGGCACCGGCACGGGTCTTGCCGGCACCGCGTCCGCCGATGAACAGCCAGGTGGGCGGCCCGCTTTCACCTTGCGGCGCCAGCGCCGGCCATTGATCGTCGCGGGCAAGGGTTGCCCAGTCGTCTTCCAGAAAGCCCAGATCGTCGCCGTCAACTGCCGTCAGGAAGTCGTTGACCGCCTGCCTGCTCGAGCATCGTAACAAGCATCTGCGCAAGCTTCTGGCGTCGTGCATCGGCCTCTTCCGGCGTCATTGCTGCAGGGGCGGCCACGGTGCCGGTCTTGCTCGGGGCTTCAAGTTCCTCGATGCGCTTGACCAGCGAGACCAGTGCGGCGAGCGTCTTGACGTGGCGCTCATGACCGACAAGCCCCGCTGTATCGTCGTTCGCCACTTTTTCAAGTGCGGAGATGCGACGGCGCGCCAGCTTTCGCAAGCGCGCAAGCAGCGCGGCGGGGGTGTGCATTCTGACCCGCGGCTTCTTCGATTTCTGCGGCTTGCGCCTTGCCCAGCCTTGTTTATCGATCAGGCGATAAAGGCAGCGGTAGGACATGTGATGGCGCTTCAAAATCTCGTCGATCGGCAGGCGCGCTTCGAGATAGTCGCGGGCAATCGCCGCCGTCCTGTTGTCGTCGCCTGCCAGCGGCGTGCAAGCAGCGCCGTCCCCGGCGCCGCGGTCGTCGTCCATGGGCATCTCGTTTTCTGGACAGGCAGTGCGACGCAAGCCGGCGCCGATGCGGCGACGGGACGTCATTACTGCTGCGTGATGTGATCTGAAGGCATCCGGCCGGCCCTTGCCTGGCATGACTGCTCTTCGGCAGTGCGTCCCCAAGGCCCATTTCCGGAGCGTGGCAAATACATACCCCAACAGTGCAACGATGTCAAGGACAAAAATGTCAAATATCAGAAAAAAAATATACCTTCCGCGTTTTAGTCCTTTTTTATGGTTAGTCGATGAGATAGTAACCCAGCTCTTCCTCGTCAACCTCGCTTTCCGATACTACCTGGCCGCTCACCGAGATGCCGGCGGCGGCAACGCTTGCCTGTTCGCCGGAGATGAGCGGATGCCACCAGGCCAGTTCGCGTCCCTCGGCCAGCACACGATACGCGCAAGTGGCGGGCAACCATTGGATTTCCGCCACATTCTGCGGCTCCAGTTGAACGCAGTCAGGTACCAGCTGCTGCCGGTTGGGGTAATCGTGGCAGCGGCAGGTCCCGGTATCGAGTAGTCGGCAGACCACCGAGGTCCGATGAATGCGGCCGGTATCCTCGTCCTCCAGCTTCACCCGGCAGCACTGGCCACAGCCGTCGCACAGGGATTCCCATTCCTCGGATGACATCTCGATGAGCGACTTTTTTTCCCAAAAGCGTTCGTCAGCGGACATCGGCGTTAACCTGGATCGGGGTCTTTGTTGTGGAACTCAAGGGCATTTGCGATATATAGCATGACGACCGGG
>CAZMSA010000135.1:0-9911 GCA_964568825.1 uncultured Rhizobiaceae bacterium
TAAGGCTATCGGCCGCCGGCCTCCATGGCCCGCCACACCTTCTCCGCTGTCAGCGGCATGTCGAGATGACGCACGCCGAAATACTTGAGCGCATCCATCACCGCGTTGACGACGGCGGGCGGCGCCCCTGTGGCGCCGGCCTCGCCGGCCCCCTTGACGCCGAGCGGATTGGTCGAGGTGGGCGCTGCCTCGTTGAAGCTGACCGTCATCGCCGGCAGGCTGTCGGCGCGCGGCAAGGCATAGTCCATGAACGAACCGGTGATGAGCTGCCCGCTGTCGTCGTAGCGGACGCCCTCCATGAGCGCCTGGCCCACCCCTTGCGCGATGCCGCCCAGCACCTGGCCTTCGGCGATCAGCGGATTAACGATGCGACCGAAGTCGTCGACCACCGTGTAGCGCACCAGATCGACCGCGCCGGTATCGGCATCGACCTCCACCTCGGCCACATGCGCCCCGTTGGGAAAGCTCAAGGCCTGGCGCTCGAAGCGGCGCCGTGTGGTCAGGGTTGCGGGGATGCCCTCGGGCAGCTTTTGCGCCTTCCTCAGGCCTTCCTCCACCTCGACCACCGACAGCGCCCGGTCGGTGCCCTTGATGCGCATCAGGCCATCGACGAATTCCAGGTCGGCAGAATCGGCCTCCAGCAGATGGCCGGCCGCCTTCAGCGCCTTTTCGCGCACCCCGCCGGCGGCGAGGTACAAGGCGCTGCCGGCGATCTTCAGCGAGCGCGCCCCGCCATGACCGCCGCCCGAGGCCATCAGCCCGGTATCGCCCTGCACATAGCGGATCAGGTCGGGATCGATGCCCAGCTCGGCATTGACCATCTGCACATAGGTGGTCTCGTGGCCCTGGCCCGCCGAGGCGCTGCCGACGATGACGCTCACCCCGCCGTCATCGTCGAAGCGGATTTCGCTCTCATCGAACGGGATACCCAGCGTCACTTCCAGATAGCTCGAAACGCCGAACCCCAACAGCCGCCCGCGCCGCGCGGCGGCCTTGCGGCGCTTTTCCAGCCCGCCATGGTCGGCGGCCTCCAGCGCCATGTCGAGTGTGTGCGCGAAATCGCCCGTGTCGATGCTGACCCCGAGGGCTGATTTGTGGGGAAATTGGGTGATGAGGTTGCGCCGCCGGAGGTCGATGGCGTCGATCCCCAGGTCATGGGCTGCCACATCCACCAGCCGCTCGATTAGATAGGCCGATTCCGGCCGCCCGGCGCCGCGATAGGCATCGACGGGCACGGTATTGGTGAACACCGCATCGACCGCCATGGAGATTTTCGGGATCACGTAATTGCCGCCCGCCGACACCCAGCTCGCCGAGGTCGGCACGATGGTCGAGTAGCTGGAAAGATACGCCCCCATGTTGGCGAGGGTGCGGATGCGCAAGCCCACGAAACGGCCCTCGGCATCGAGACCCAGCCCGGCGCGCGTGACATGGTCGCGGCCGTGCACCTCGGTGGTGAAGTTCTCCCCCCGCTCGGCCACCCATTTCACCGGCCGGCCGACGGCGCGGGCGGCGAACATCACCATGACGTTTTCCGGATAGACGAAATTCTTGGCCCCGAAGCCGCCGCCCACGTCCGGCATGATGACGCGGATCTGCGCCGCCGGCACCTTGAAGATCCTGTCGGCCATCTGCCCGCGCTGGCCGAACACCGCCTGGCCCGAGACATGCAGCACATATTGCTCTTCGGGCGCGTTCCACGAACCGATCACGCCGCGCGGTTCCACCGCGCACGGCGCCACCCGATTGTTGATGAAGTCGAGGCTGACCACATGCTCGGCCGCCGCAAGTGCCTGATCGGTGCCCTCAAGATCGCCCTTGTGGAAGTGGTAGACCCGGTTGGTGCCGAATTGCGGCCACACCAGCGGCGTTGCCTTGTCCAGCACCGTTGCCACATCGACGGCGGCCGGCAGGTCGTCATAATCGACCATCACCAGATCGGCCGCCTGGCGCGCCTCCTCGTCGCTTTCGGCCACCACCATGGCGACCGGATCGCCGACGAAGCGCACCACCCCGCCGGTCAGCGCATGACGCGGCGGCACCGAAATGCCGTTTTCATCCACCCCGTCCACCTGATCGAGGGTGGGAAAGGTGCCAAGCCCCGCCGCTGCCACGTCGGCATGGGTAAAGACCGCCAGCACGCCCGGTGCCACCCTCGCCTGCGACACATCAATCGAAACGATGCGGGCATGGGCATGCGGCGAGCGCACGAAGGCGGCATGGGTCATGCCGGGCATCTGGATATCGTCGAGATAGCACCCGGCACCGGTGATGAAGCGCTGGTCCTCGCGCCGGCGCACCGGCTGGCCAATGGAAAATTTCTGCATGGGGGGCGGCATCGTCCTGCTTGAAAGGGGGATTGGCTTGAGAAACTGGCTATCGGGCAGGCCGTTGACAAGACGCCGCCGTTCCGCTCTCCGAAAATACCGTCACGGCTTCAACCGCTCCAGCCGTTCGAGCAGCGCCGCGCGGTCGGGCGTAAAATCGCTGGCGATCCACCAGTCCTCCAGCGCCAGCAGGAGCCGGCCCACCTCAGGACCCGGCTTGATGCCGCGCTTGACGAGGTCCTCGCCCTTCACCGGCAGGCGCGGTATCGGCCAGTCGTCGGTGAACACCAGGAAATCCCGCCATTGGCCATCGCCAAAACGCCCCCGCCGGCCAGCCCATTCGAGCCGCACGGCGTCGCGGAAAGCCTCAAGGCCCATCCGGTAGACCAGCGCCCGCCGCTCTCTGTCGCGCAAGGCAGGCGACATGGGGCCTGCCGCCTCCACCGCCTTGAGGCGCTGCAGTTCATCGCCCGACAGCCTGAAGCGCTCGAACAGTCTTGCGCCGTCGCCGGGCCGTAACAGCCACAACGCTGCCAGCCGCAGCAGTGGATCGGGATCGAGACCGAAGCGCGCATCGAGCCGCGCCATGCGTTCAAACTGCGCCATGTCGCCGGTTTCCGGCCACAGCACCTTGAGCAGCCCCGAGCCCTGCATCACCTCAAGCGTCGCTGCCGCCCGCCGGGTGACGAAGAGTTTCAACAATTCCACCCGGATACGCTCGGCCGAAAGCTGTTTCAGGCCGCCCTTGAGCGCCACCGAGGCGCCGAGACCCTCTGCATCGGGCCTGCCATGGCCGTAACGGGCATGGAAGCGGAAGAACCGCAGGATGCGCAGGTAGTCCTCGGTGATTCGCTGGCGGGCATCGCCGACAAACCGCACCCGCCGGGCCTGCAAGTCCTTCAGGCCCCCGAGCGGATCGAACAGCACCCCGTGGCGGTCGCAATAAAGCGCATTGATGGTGAAATCCCGCCGCCCCGCATCGACCGTCCAGTCATCGGTGAAGGCGACCTTGGCATGCCGCCCGTAGGTTTCCTCATCGACCCTGAGCGTCGTCACCTCGAAGGCGCGGCGCTCATCGCCCTTGCCCGCCACTACCGTGATGGTGCCGTGATCGAGGCCCGTCGGGTGGACGCCAAGGCCTGATGCCTTGCACAGCGCGCTCACCCGTTCGGGCCGCAAGGTGGTGGCGATGTCGATGTCGTCGACCGCCTCGTGCAACAGCCCGTTGCGTACAGCACCCCCCGCCACCCGCGCTTCGCCCTCCTGCTCCAGCACCTTGAGCACCTGTTGCAGCGCCGCGGCGTGCAGCCATGGCGCGTGCGTCAGGTCAGGAGGTAGCGGCATAGAGCGTCTCATAGAGATTGCGAATCATCCCCGCCGTCGCCCCCCAGATATACCGCTCGCCATACGGCATGGCATAAAAATGCCGGGTGAAACCCTGCCATTCGCGCGATTCCTGCACGTGGTTGGCCGGGTCCATGAGAAAGGAAAGCGGCACCTCGAACACCGCGTCCACCTCGCCCGCATGGGGAATGAGCGTGAAGCCGGGATGGATCAGCGCCACCACCGGCACGATCCTGAAGCCGGTACGGGTCTGGTAGGCATCGAGAAACCCCAAAGGCTCGACAAACGCCGGATCGAGCCCGGTCTCCTCTCTGGCTTCGCGCAGCGCCGCTGCCTCGGCATCGGCATCGCCAGAATCGATCTTGCCGCCCGGAAACGCCACCTGTCCGGGATGCGAGGGCAAATCCATGGTGCGCTGGGTGAGCAGCAACTCAAGGCCCTCGACATGATCGACCAGCCCCACCAGCACCGCTGCCGGGCGAGGATCGGATTGATCGAAGGTGGGCGGCAGGTGGCGGTTGAGATCATCATCGCTGCGCCGCGCCGGCAGCGACACATCGAGCCCCTCGCCCGGCGGGCGCGCATGCAGCCGCGCCCTGGCCAGCCGCCGCAGCTCGTCTGAACTGTAAGTGAAGTCCTGCGTGTCGGTTGCCATCCCCGGTGCCCTCAAGGCCCGGCCTTCAGGCCGATGTCGGCCGCCCGTGCCATCGGCCAGAAGCGCCCCGACGACATGACCCCGTACCAGTCCTCGCCGGCATGAGGTTCAACCGTACCGGCCGCCACCAGATCATAGAAGATCGCCCGGTTGACCAGCGCTTCCAGCCTGGCGCGCACCAGCACGTAGGGTTTCAGCCCGTCGGTGCCTTTTTCGATTTCAAAGCGCAAGGGATGTTCGCCATCCACCGTCACCTCGTCATCGACATTTGTGGTGAAGGTGATGGTCTGGTCCCGGCCCTTGTTGTCGATGCGCATGGCCACCGCCACAAACGGCGCATCATCGACCGCGATGCCGCATTTTTCCACCGGCGTGACCAGGTAGGTGCGACCGTCCTCATCGCGCCTCAGCACCCGCGAGAACAGTTTGACCAGCGGCTTTCGCCCGATCGGCGAGTTCATGTAGAACCACGTCCCGTCGGCGGCGATGCGCATGTCGATATCGCCGCAAAACGGCGGATTCCATAAGTGGACCGGCGGCAGCCCGCCCTTGCCGGCGGAGGCTTTTTCCACCTCCTTGAGGCCCTTCAGCGGGTTGGCGGCATCGCTGCCGGCTGGCGATTTGACGTTTCGTTGGCTCATATCACGCCGTCGTGAATCCTATGTGGCGGGCCAAGACCCTACACTTGTCCTTGCATGCCGGCCTCAAAGCCGCCACCCTTTTAACAGTAATTGGGGCGTCGAGTCGGGGTGCGCGGATAATGCGCCGGCTGACGCTTGCCGCAAAACTATAGTGAGGACCATGGCTACCATCAACGAAGCCGACGGCAAAATCGTCGCCGATCTGGAATCCGCCGCCGAGCGCCTGACCGCCGCGCGCACCGAGTTGGGCCGCCAGATCTTTGGCCAGGACGAGGTCATCAACCTCACCATGACGGCGCTCTTGGCCGGCGGCCATGCGCTGCTCATCGGCGTGCCGGGCCTCGCCAAGACCAAGCTGGCCGGCGCCCTTGGCCGCGTCTTCGGGCTGGAGGAAAAGCGCATCCAGTTCACCCCCGACCTGATGCCCGCCGACATCCTCGGATCAGAGGTGCTGGAAGAAGACGAGCACGGCCGGCGGCATTTCCGCTTCATTCCGGGCCCGGTGTTCTGCCAGTTGCTGATGGCCGACGAGATCAACCGCGCCAGCCCGCGCACCCAGTCGGCCCTGTTGCAGGCCATGCAGGAGCACCACGTCACCATCGCCGGCCAGCGCCACGACCTGCCGCGGCCCTTCCATGTGCTGGCCACCCAGAACCCCATCGAGCAGGAGGGCACCTATCCCCTGCCCGAGGCCCAACTCGACCGCTTCCTGCTGGAGATCGACGTCGGCTATCCCGATCTCGAGGCCGAGCGCCGCATGCTGTTTTCGACCACCGGCGCCGACGAGCCGCAACTGAAGGGCATCTTCTCGAAAAATGAACTCATCGGCCTGCAGCACCTGGTGCGCACCATCCCGGTCGGCGAGGCGGTGGCCGACGGCATCCTCGAACTGGTGCGCAGCGCCCGCCCCGGCCCCGATGCCGGCGATGAAGTGAACCAAAGCGTCTCCTGGGGACCCGGACCGCGCGCCAGCCAGTCACTGATGCTGTGCGCCCGCGCCCGCGCCATGATCGACGGGCGGCTGGCGCCTTCGCTCGATGACGTCATCGCGCTGGCCCGCCCGGTATTGCGCCACCGCATGGCCATCTCGTTTGCCGCGCGTGCCGACGGCCTCACCATCGATGCCATGATCGACCGCCTGGCAGGCCGGCTGGGTTAGAACCTATGGCGATGCGGCCTGAGCCTGTGACCGACGGGGCGCTGAAGGGCTTCTTGTTGCGCGAGCATGCCGATCGGCTGGCGGCGGCCTGGCCGCCGCTGCTCATCAAGGCCGAGCGCATCGCCGATACCATCGTGGTTGGCGTGCATGGCCGCCGCAAGTCCGGCGCCGGCGAGGACTTCTGGCAATACCGCCCCTACAGCCCCGGCGATCCGGCCGCCGGCATCGACTGGCGCAAGTCGGCGGTGGGCGACCGCATCCTGGTGCGCGAGAACGAATGGGCGGCAACCAACACGCTCTATCTGTGGGTGGCGCGCAATGCCGGCATGGCCTACCGCTCGAACGCCAGCGATGTCACCAAATACGAACGCGCCGCCCTCATCGCCGCCACCCTGGCGGTGCTGGCGGTGAAGGCCGGTGAGCGGGTGGCGCTCATCGACAGCCCGTTTCCGCCCGATCAGTCGCGCAACGCCCTCGTGCGTCTCGCCCACTGGCTCGGCACCACCTCGCCCGACGACGAGGCCGCCGCCCTGCCGCCTTCGAGCTTTGCCCGCCGCCATGCCAGCCTCGTCATGATCGGCGACTTCCTCAGGCCCGTCGATGAGATCGCCGATCGCTTCAGGCGGCTCGCCGATGCCGGCATCAAGGGCCATCTGGTGCAGGTGCTCGATCCCGCCGAGGAGACGTTTCCGTTCGCCGGGCGCACCGAGTTCCACGAATTTTCAGGCCCCGCCCGCCTGTTGGCCGGCCGCGCCGAAAACCTGCGTATCGCCTATGTCGATCGCCTTGCGGCCCACCGCGAGGCCATTGCGCAACTGACGCAGCGGCTGGGCTGGAATTTCCTGCGCCATGACACCGCGCGGCCGGTGCATGCCATCATTCTGGCGCTGTATGCCCTCATCGGCGGTCAGCCGCAATTGACGGCGCAAGGGCGCAATCGCTGATGAACCTCATCTCCGGCATCACCTTCACCACCCCGGCAGCGCTCATTGCGCTGCTTGCCCTGCCGGCCATCTGGTGGCTGCTGCGCTTTACCCCGCCGCGCCCTCAAACGGTGCGCTTTCCGCCCTTCCGCCTGCTGCTCGACCTGATCACGCCCGAGGACCAGCCTGACAAGACACCGTGGTGGCTGCTGCTCATCCGCCTTGCCCTGGCGGCGTTGCTGATCATCGCCGTCGCCCGCCCGCAGGTGGGCGGCAACCAGGGTCTGGCGCCCGACGGCCGCCCGCTGCTCATCGCCATCGACAACGGCTGGGCCGCCGCCGCCGACTGGCAGCGCCGCGAGGCCGCCCTGGCGCGCCTCATCGATGCCGCCGCCACCCGTCCGGTGCCGGTGGCGGTCATCGCCACGGCGCCGGGCCGCGATCAATCGGTGCAGCAGTTCCTCCCCGCCGACGAGGCCCGCCGCCGTGCCGCCGCCATCGTGCCGGTTGCCTGGGCGCTCGACCGCAAGGGCGCCCTTCAACGCATCAAGGCCGCAACGGCCGGACGCAGCGGCGTCCAGGTGGTGTGGCTGGCCGACGGCATCGACGACGGCGATGCCCGTGCCTTTGCGGCAGGCCTTGCCGCCCTGTCCGGTAGCGGCTCCGCGCCGACCGTCTTGTTGCCGCAGAAATCCCGCCTCGCCATGGCGCTGGGCAAGCCCGAGCTGGCCGGCGGCAAGCTCAAGGTGAGCGTCTTGCGGGTGCCCGAGCGTTCACCCGCTGAAACCCCGGTCAACATCCTCGCCACCAATGGCCGCAGCCTGGCATCGGCCACCGCCCGCTTTGCCCCCGGCAGCGGCAAGGCCGAGCTTTCGTTCGATTTGCCGGTGGAATTGCGCAACCAGGCCCACCGCATTGACCTGACCGCCGCCCGAACGGCCGCCGGCGTGCATCTGTTCGATGACCGCTGGCGGCGCAAGACCGTTGGTCTCGTCTCCGGCGCCTCGCTTGAGTCCGACCAGCCGCTGCTGTCGCCGCTGTATTATGTGAGCCGCGCGCTTGAGCCGGTGGCCGAGATCCGCCAGGTCGATCCCGACCAGCCGGTCTCCAGCCTGCTGGGATCGTCGCTGTCGGTGCTGGTGCTGGCCGATATCGGCGTGCTGCGCGCCGATGACCGCAACGCGGTGGCGAAGTGGGTGGAAAAGGGCGGCCTGCTGGTGCGCTTTGCCGGTCCGCGCCTGGCCTCCAGCAACGACGATCTGGTACCGGTCGCCCTGCGCGCCGGCGATCGCACCCTGGGCAGCGCCCTGAGCTGGGAGCGCCCGCAAGGCCTCGCCCCCTTCCCCGACAAGAGCCCGTTCGCCGGCCTTGCCATCGACAAATCCGTCACCGTCTCCCGCCAGGTGCTGGCCGAACCCTCCGCCGAGCTCTTCGACCACACCTGGGCAAGTCTGCAGGACGGCACCCCGCTGGTGACGGCGGCCAAGCGCGGCGAGGGCACCATCGTGTTGTTCCACGTCACCGCCAACGCCGACTGGTCCAACCTGCCGCTGACCGGCCTGTTCGTCGAGATGTTGCAGCGGGTCGTCGAAATGGGGCCCGGGGCGCTGGCCGGCAACGACACCGGCAAGTCCACAGCCGGCGCCTTCGTGCCCAAGCTGGTGCTCGACGGGCATGGCGAACTGGTCACCCCCGATGCGGCCGCTGAGCCCCTCGAGGCCAAGGCCTTCGCCACCCTTCAACCGGGCCCCCTGCATCCCCCCGGCCTCTACGAACGCCAGGGCGCCATCCGTGCCCTCAACCTGACGCCCGCCGGTGACAAGCTCGAAGCCATCGCTGGCCTGCCCGCCGGCACCACCGTCGCCGGCTACAAAGCGGCCCCACCACGCGATCTGGCGGGCATCTTGTTCCTCATCGCTGCGCTGGTCTTCGCGCTCGATTGCCTCGCCGCCCTCTCCCTGTCGGGCGCCTGGCGCCGCCTGCTGCGCCGCCCGGGGGTTGCGCCTGCCATGCTGGCCATCGCCTTCATGGCCACCATGCTGCCGCATCTCGCCTTTGCCCAGGACACCTCTGGTAAAGACGCCAACCTGTCGGCGGCCGACCGCTTTGCCATGCGTGCCGCCCTCGATACCCGTCTGGCCTATGTGATCACCGGCGATCCGCAGGTCGACGCCGTCACCCTGGCCGGCCTTAACGGCCTCACCGATGTTTTGACCAAGCGCACCGCCGTCGAGCCGGCCGCCCCCATGGCCATCGACATCGAAAAAGACACGATCGTCTTCTTTCCCCTCATCTACTGGCCGATCACCGCCGATACGCCGGTGCCCTCGCAGGCCGCCCTCGCCCGCCTCGATGCCTTCATGAAGAACGGCGGCACCATCTTCTTCGACACCCGTAACGACAACGGCGACAGCATTGACTTCACCGGTGAGGCCACCCCGACGCTCAAGGCGCTGCGGCGCATCCTCGCCACTCTCGACATTCCCCCGCTCGAACCGGTGCCGCCCGATCACGTGCTGACCAAGGCCTTCTACCTGATGCAGACCTTTCCCGGCCGCTATGCCAACGGCCGCCTGTGGGTCCAGGCCTCGGGCGGCGCTGCGCAGAGCAAAACGCGCGCCGACGGGGTGAGCTCGATCATCATCGGCTCCAACGACTATGCCGCCGCCTGGGCCGTCGATGCCTCGGGCCGGCCGATGTTCCCTTGCGTGCCGGGCGGCGAGCAGCAGCGCGAGTTCGCCTATCGCGCCGGCATCAACCTAGTGATGTATGCTTTGACCGGCAACTACAAGGCCGATCAGGTGCATGTGCCGGCGCTGCTCGAAAGGCTGGGCCAATAGATGGACTGGACCTGGTCGATCA
>CAZMSA010000136.1:0-9905 GCA_964568825.1 uncultured Rhizobiaceae bacterium
CGGCGACAAGGACGGCAAGGGCGGCGTCTACAATTTCGTCACCAAGCGCGCCGACTGCCGCGGCCGCAACGCCAAGGTCTCGTGGACGCAGGTGGAAACCGGCTCGGCCATCACTTGGAAATACCCCTCGTGCATCCTGCGCGGCGACAATTCGCGGGGAGAATTCTATTCCATCGCCATTTCGAACGGCTACCAGCAGGTGGATTCAGGCAGCAAGATGATCCATCTGGGCAAGAACACCTCTTCGCGCATCATCTCGAAGGGCATCGCCGCCGGGCATTCCGACAATACCTATCGCGGCCTCGTCTCGGCCCATCGCAAGGCCGCCAATGCCCGCAACTTCACCCAGTGCGACTCGCTGCTTATCGGCGACAAGTGCGGCGCCCATACCGTGCCCTATATCGAGGCCAAGACGTCGTCTGCCCATTTCGAGCACGAGGCGACCACCTCGAAGATTTCCGACGACATGATGTTCTACTGCCAGCAGCGCGGCCTCAACGCCGAGGAAGCCATAGCGCTGGTGGTCAACGGTTTCGTGCGCGACGTGCTGCAGCACCTGCCGATGGAGTTCATGGCCGAGACGCAAAAGCTCATCGGCATCTCGCTGGAAGGCAGCGTCGGATAGGGACTGAACGGGCTCCGGAACAGGCGGAACGTCGCATGCAAAGCAACGGGAACAATACAGAGGAGTATTGGTTCAGGCCGCGGCGATACGGCTATGGCGGTTATCTGGACAACTGGAAGGGCTGGGTTGCCGCGAGATCGGCTTTCTGGTCGTGTTCCTCGCCTGGACGGCGTTCATGCTGCTGCCGTTTTCGGCATCGGGCCACGAACTCGGTTCGACTCGTTGGACGACATGGCTGAGCATCGGGCTCATCGCGGCAATCCTTTTTGCCAATTTCACCCGCAAGAGGACGCGGGGCGGATGGAACTGGCATTGGGGCGGCAAGCCGCTGCGGAACCACACGGACGACTGACGAGACAATTGCAATTCAACGGATGACGGAAACAAAAATGCTTGAAATCAAGAATTTACACGTGAAAGTTGCCGATGAGGATCGCGAAATCCTGCGTGGCGTCGATCTCTCGGTGAAGGCCGGCGAGGTGCATGCCATCATGGGGCCGAACGGCTCGGGCAAATCGACGCTGTCCTATGTCCTGACCGGCCGCGACGGCTATGAGGTCATCGAAGGTTCAGTCACCTACAAGGGTGAGGACCTGCTGGCCATGGACGTGGACGAGCGGGCCGCCAAGGGGGTGTTCCTCGCCTTCCAGTACCCGGTGGAAATCCCCGGCGTTGCTACCATGCAGTTCCTGAAAGTGGCGTTGAATGCGCAGAAAAAGGCGCGCGGCGAGCCCGAACTGACCACTCCCGACTTCATGCGCCTGGTGCGCGAGCGCTCGCAAAAGCTCGGCATCGCCACCGAAATGCTCAAGCGGCCGGTGAATGTCGGCTTTTCCGGTGGTGAGAAAAAGCGTGCCGAAATCCTCCAGATGGCCATTCTGGAGCCGACGTTGTGCGTTCTCGATGAGACCGATTCAGGCCTTGATATCGATGCCCTCAAGGTGGTGGCCGACGGGGTCAACGCCCTGCGCTCGCCTGATCGCGCCATGATCGTCATCACCCATTACCAACGCCTGCTCGATTATATCGTGCCCGATGTCGTGCATGTGCTCTCCAAGGGGCGCATCGTGCGCACCGGCGACAAGTCGCTGGCGCTGGAACTGGAAAAGTCCGGCTATGCCGCTTACGCCGACGAGGCCGCCTGATGGATGCGCTGGTGCAGAAGACCGCGGCTGAAACCGCGTGGATCGAGGGCGGGGCGGGGCTTTCGTGGCTCGGTGCCGTCCAGAGCAAGGCGGCGGCGAACTTTGCCCGGTCCGGCCTGCCCAACCGGCGGCTGGAAGACTGGAAGTGGACCGACCTGAAGCGCCTCATCGACGGCGCCTATCCGCCTGTGGGTGCGGTGAAGACCGACGCAGGCGAGATCGACGCACTGGTCGCCGCTTCGCCGCTCAAGGACATCGCCGCGACCCGTCTCATTTTCGTTAACGGCCGCTTCGATGCCGGCCGTTCGCTGATCGATGCCAGCAGCGGCGTCGAGATCGTTCCGCTTTCAGCAACCGGGCGTCCGGAGTGGGTGAAGGTCACAAGCACCGACGATGATCCCATCGATGATCTGAACCTTGCGCATGTGAGCGATGGCGCCGCGTTGCGGGTGCCGGCGGGCGCCCGGCCCGAAGGCGTGATCGAGTTGTGCTTTGTTTCAGCACCCGGCGAGGCCGCAACCGTTACCACCCGCAATGTGGTGGTAATGGAAGAAGGTTCATCCCTCACGCTGATCGAGACCCATCTGGGCAATGCCGTGGCGCATGTCGCCAACACGGTCACCGAAATCGATCTCGGCAAGGGCGCCCGGCTGGACCGCATCAAGCTGCAGCGCGACGATGCCACATCGTTCCATCTCGCCAACCTCGTGGCGACCCTCGGCGAGGGCGCCGATTTTCGTGATTTCACCTTCACCCTGGGGGCCCGCGTCACCCGCCAGCAGGGTTTTGTGCGCTTTGCCGGCGAAAATGCCAACGCCCGCATTGCCGGGGCCTATCTGCTGGGCGGGCGCCAGCATGCCGATACTCGCCTGGTGGTCGACCATGCGGTGCCAGGAGGTGCCAGCCGCGAACTGTTCAAGTGCGTTATGGACGATGAAGCGCGCGGCATCTTTCAGGGCAAGGTGGTCGTCAGGCGTGATGCCCAGAAGACCGACGGCAAGCAGTCGAGCCACGGGCTGCTGTTGTCGCCGACGGCTGAGTTCGATGCCAAGCCGGAACTGGAGATTTTCGCCGACGATGTGGTCTGCGGACACGGCGCCACCTCGGGCGAGATCGATGACGATCACATGTTCTACCTGCGCTCTCGCGGCATCCCGGAAGGCGAAGCCCGGTCGTTGCTGGTGGCGGCCTTCGTCGGCGAGGCCATCGAGGCGGTGGAGAACGAGGGCGTCCGCGAGGTGCTGACCGAACTGGCAGCGCGCTGGCTCGCCGGGGAGCGGGGAGCAATCACATGAGCGCCATCATCACCGTACCCAGGAACAAGCCCGAACTACCTGCCTTCGATGCCGAAACCGCGCGGGCCGATTTCCCCATCCTGTCACGCGAAGTCTACGGCAAGCCGCTCACCTATCTGGACAACGCCGCTTCCGCCCAGAAGCCAAGGGTGGTGATCGAGGCGATGAAGCACGCCTATGAAATGGAATACGCCAACGTCCATCGCGGCCTGCATTTCCTCTCCAACACGGCAACGCAGAATTTCGAGGACGCCCGCGAGGCGGTGAGAAAGTTCCTCAATGCCGGCTCGAGCGAGGAACTGGTCTTCACCCGCAATGCCACCGAGGCCATCAACCTGGTGGCGTCGAGTTTCGGCGGCATGGTGCTGGGGGAGGGCGACGAGATCATCCTGTCCATCCTCGAGCACCATTCCAACATCGTGCCCTGGCATTTTCACCGCGAGCGCCGCGGCGCCGTGATCAGATGGGCACCGGTGGACGATGACGGCAACTTCCTGCTTGAAGAGTTCGAAAAGCTCTTCACCCCGCGCACCAGGATGGTCGCCATCACCCAGATGTCGAACGCGCTGGGTACCATCGTACCTGTGAAAGAGGTGGTGCGCATCGCTCATGCGCGCGGCGTGCCGGTGCTTGTCGACGGCAGCCAGTCCGCCGTGCACCTGCCGGTCGATGTCAGCGACATGGGTTGCGACTTCTTTGTCTTCACCGGCCACAAGACCTATGGGCCGACCGGCATCGGGGTGCTCTACGCCAAGAAGGAGCACCTTGAGGCCATGCCGCCCTATCAAGGCGGCGGCGAGATGATCGGCGAGGTCTCGATGGACCGCATTACCTATGCCGCGCCGCCGCATCGCTTCGAGGCGGGAACGCCGGCTATCGTCCAGGCCATCGGCCTCGGGGTGGCGCTCGACTACCTGATGGCGTTCGACCGCGAGGCCATCGTGGCGCACGAAAAGATGCTGCTGGACTACGCCATGCAGCAGCTTGCCGGCATCAACACCCTGAAGGTCGTCGGACAGGCGCGCGACAAGGGGGCCATCATGTCATTCACCATGCAGGGCGCCCACCCGCACGATATTTCCACCGTCATCGACCGCTACGGCGTGGCGGTGCGGGCGGGAACCCATTGCACCATGCCGCTGTTGGAGCTCCTGGGCGTCACCGCCACCTGCCGCGCCTCGTTTGCGCTTTACAACACCAGGGACGACGTGGATCGGCTGGTCGATGCCTTGAAGGCAGCGGCACGGATTTTCATCTAAGCGGGAAGGGAAAAGCAAAGTCATGGACGACCAGAATACATCCTGCGCACCCGCCGCTCCCACCGGGCCGGCCGGGCACATGGACCCCGCCGTCGAGAACGCCGATAGCGCCATTCCGCCCGAGGAGCTGCAGCGCATGACCGATGACATGATCGCCGCGCTGAAGACGGTCTACGACCCGGAGATCCCGGTCGATATCTTCGAACTCGGCCTCATCTACAAGATCGACGTCGACGACAACCGCAATGTCGTCGTCGACATGACGCTGACAGCACCTGGATGTCCGGTGGCCGGCGACATGCCGGGCTGGGTGGAAAACGCCGTCTCGACGGTGGCCGGCGTGCAGGATGTCAAGGTCAACCTCGTCTTCGATCCGCCGTGGGATGCCTCGCGCATGTCGGACGAGGCCCGCGTCGCCCTCAATATGTGGTAGAATTTAGTCTGTCGCCAAAGGACGAACCGTGAAATGAACCTGACTGCAACTTCCCGCCCCCGGCCCAAGGTGATGACCCTGACCGATGCCGCCGCCGAGCGCATCCGCGCGCTCATGGCCAAGGCTGAAGATGCCGATGCCGCGCTGCGCATCGGCGTCAAGAAGGGCGGCTGCGCCGGCATGGAATATACCGTCGACTGGGTGGACCAGCCGGAAAAGTTCGACGAGGTCATCGAGGACAAGGGCGCCCGCGTGGTGATCGACGCCAAGGCGGTGATGTTCCTGCTCGGCACCGAGATGGACTACAAGGTGGAAAAGCTGAAGTCGGGGTTCACCTTCAACAATCCCAACCAGACATCGGCCTGCGGGTGTGGTGAATCGGTTGAGTTGAAGGCCGCCACGCAAGAGGCTTGAGGCAGGCGCCTTGGCCGCCTCGGGCGAACTGATCGCATTCCTTAAAGAGCAGATGTCGGGCTTTGGCCCGGTCTCGGTGCGCCGGATGTTTTCCGGCGCCGGGTTCTTTCGCGACGGGCTGATGTTCGCGCTGGTGGCAGATGATGTGCTTTATCTGAAAGCCGATGAAACCAGCCGAAGTTTTTTCGAAGAAGAAGGGCTCGAAGCCTTTTCCTACGCTACCAGCAAGGGAAGCAACACCATCATGTCGTTCAGGCGGGCGCCCGAACGCTGCTTCGACGATCCCGATGACATGACCGAATGGTGCCGCCTGGCTTTCGGGGCGGCCGTGAGGGCCAACGCGCCCAAATCTTCAAAGAAGCGCCGTCGCGGCTAAGGTTTCAGGTTCTGACCGGTGGCCTGGCGAGAAAGGCGGGCATGTTGCCGGCATGGAAACCCAATGGCTCGCCACCGTCGCCGTCACGATCGCGCCCACCACGCTTGCGCTCGGGATGCTGTTTGCGCTCGTCGGGCTGCTGCTGGCGCGACTCGGCGGCCTTGCGTTCGCGGCGCTGACGGGGCTCATGCCTGTCGCCGGATGATCGGGCTTCATCGGCCGTCTTCGCAACGTTTTCAGCGGGCACGGCTTCGGGCTGGCGCGCCTGCTTGCTCGGCTCGGCGGATTCCGCTTTGGCGGCTGCCTTGCCTCTGGACCCGCGACGGCCACCTTTGTCGGCGGGCGCGGCGGCCGATTTGCCGGCCCCCCTGGCGCCGCCACGGCCGCGTCGCCTGCTGGCCATGGCTTCGGCGACCTCGTCCTCGCTCGGTTCATGATCCTGCCACTCGACCTTCATCTGGATCAAAGCTTCGATGGCGTGGAAGGTCTTCAGGTCTTCCGGCGTCACCAGGGTGAAGGAATGACCCTCGCGACCGGCCCGGCCGGTGCGGCCTACCCGGTGCACGTAATCTTCCGGGCTCACCGGCACGTCGAAATTGAACACATGGCTAACTTGCGGGATATCGAGGCCGCGGGCGGCGACATCGGATGCGATGAGGTAGGTGACTTCGCCGTTGCGGAAAGCTTCCAGCGTCTTGAGGCGCGAGAACTGGTCCATGTCGCCATGCAGGGCCGCGGCATTGAAGCCGTGCCGCTTGAGCGATTTTTCCAGCGCCGCCACGGTGATCTTGCGGTTGGAAAAGACAATGGCGTTCTTGATGTTGTCATACAGATGCAGCAATTCGCGCAGCTTGGCGCGCTTGGCGGCCGGGTCGGAAGGAGTCCACACGGCGCGCTGTATGAGGCTGGCGGCGGTGGAAGAAGGCGGTGAGGATTCCACCACGACCGGATTATGCAGGAATTGATTGGTCAGGCGCTGGATTTCAGCCGGCATGGTGGCCGAGAAGAATAGCGTCTGGCGGGTGATCGGCAGGATGCGGCAGATCTTTTCGACATCGGGAATGAAGCCCATGTCGAGCATCCGGTCGGCTTCGTCCACCACCAGCACTTCAATGCCGTGCAGCATCAGCCTGCCACGCTCGAGATGGTCGAGCAGGCGGCCTGGCGTCGCGATCACGATGTCGGCGCCACGGTCGATCTTGGCATTTTGCTCACCGAAGGAAACGCCGCCGATGAGCAGCGCGATGGTGAGTTTGTGGTCGCGGCCGAGGCGCTCGAAGGCCTCGTGAACCTGCACCGCCAGTTCGCGTGTCGGCTCCAGCACCAGCGAGCGCGGCATGCGGGCGCGGGCGCGTCCCTTTTCCAGCATGGTGAGCATTGGCAGGGCGAAAGCCGCCGTCTTGCCGGAACCGGTCTGGGCGAGACCGAGGACGTCGCGGCGCTCAAGGGCGGGGGGAATGGCCTGGGCCTGGATGGGCGTGGGGGTCTCGAAACCTGCGGCCTTGACGGCTTCGCGAACCTTGTCGCTGAGCCCGAGTTCATCGAATGTCATGTTTTGGAATAAACAACCTTATGTCGTGCATCTGCGAGATGACGTGACGACCACCTCTCTCGGCAACGATGCGGCCTATTGGTAAGCGGGAACACGTGTCCGGTCGCATGCGGGCCTTGCCCGATTGCTGACGACCCGTCGGCCATACCTTGCCGATCACAAATCGCCAATCCCGGAAATTTCCGTGATTAGCGCCAACATAGTGCCGGCGGGCGAAAAGTCAAACCCCTGCAGCGCGACAAATGCACCCTAGGTTAACTGGCGCTTCATGGCTTTTGATCACGCCGCAGCCGGAGGTCGTTGCGGGGCGACATGGCCGAGATCGGAAAGGCTCCAGCAGCGCCGCCGGCTGGAGAAGCGGCCAATACTCTCGGCAAAGCGCTTGACATAGAGATCGTGCAGCATGTGCACCGACAGCACCGACATCAGCATGGTTCTGAGACCCGCGCCCTGCCAGGTCGAACGCGGCACCACCCGCAAGGCAGCGCGTGCCAGCGCCACCCGGCGGGGGCTGAACAGGCCGACCTCGCCGCTCACCCGGCCGGAGAGATAATGCCGCGATTCCTCGCTGGTCAAAATCCGGTCGTTGAGGCGCGGCGGCGTGCGGAAGAGACGCGTGTGGCCTGAAACCGCGGCCTCGGGCAAGCGGCCGGCGAGGGCTGAGCGTGCCACCAGCTTGCCGCGCTGGCGGTCGAACAGCAATTCCGGCGGCAGGCTGAAGGCGAATTCGGCCAGTTCGGGATCGAGAAACGGCGTGCGCCCCTCGATCGAGGCGGCCATTTCCGGGCGGTCGTCCAGCGACGTCATGATGTACCAGGGCAGATCGCAGGCGACCTTCAGGTACTGGCTGGCACCCTGCGGGCTCAAACCCTCGAGGCAGCCTTCGGGCAGCCATGCCGCTACCTCTTTCAGGGCAGAGATCGGATCGAGACCGCCGGCGTGGTCGCGGTGAAGCAGGCGCGAAACGATGCTGCCGAACACGAACGGGCGGATCGCCTGATAGGGGTAGGCGCCGAACATCGCCTTCACCTCGGCGTGGCGGCGATAGCCCTTCACCGGCAGAAGGCTGGCGACCACATCCTCGCCCGCCCGCAGCGCGCGCATCTCGGCGGCCACGTCCTTGCCGGCGCGGGCCTCCTCGATCAGCATCTGGTGCTGGTACATGCCATAGCCACCGAACAGCTCATCGGCGCCGGAACCGGTCATCACCGCTTTCAGGCGATCGCGCGCCGCCACACCAAGCAGCATCTTGGCGGTGCCGGCGCTGTTGATGATGGGGATCTCGGCATGCCACACCGTCCGGGCGAACTCAGCGGCGAGTTGGTCGCCGGTGACGCGGATGGCGGTGTTTTCGATGCCCAACTGGCGCGCCGCAGCGGCGGCGGCGTTGGCTTCGTCGCCGGCCTCGTCGCCGAAGCGGATGGTGAACGTCTCGATCTTCTGGTCGTACTGGCGGGCGACCGATTCGAGGACGGCCGCCGAATCGAGTCCTCCCGACAGGAACCCGCCGATGCGCACATCGGCATCGAGGCGGAGTTTGACCGCTTCATCGAGGCGGGCGCGGAATTTGTCCACGGCATCGCCCATCGAACCCTTGAAACGCCCCGGTGCCAGCCTGAGCGTCCACCAGGGCTCTTCGACGAGGCCGGAAGGGGTGATCTTCAGATAGTGGCCGGGACGCACCTGCCTGAGGCCCTTGAACACCGAACGGTCGGGCAGGGGCAGGCCGAGGAACACCAGCTTCAGGGTCTCGATATCGAGCTCGGCCTCGATCAAGGGATGGGCCAGCACCGCCTTGGCCTCGGATCCGAACACCACCGTGCCCCCCGCCTCGGCGTAGAACAACGGCTTGGTGCCGAACCGGTCGCGGGCCAGATAGAGCGTCTTTGCCTTGCCGTCATAAAGGGCGAGAGCGAACTCGCCCCGCAGATGCTTCAGGCACCCGATGCCGTGGTCTTCGTAGAGATGCGGCACAACCTCCACATCGCAACGGCTGCGGAAACGGTGGCCGCGCTCGGCGAGCTGGCGCGACTGGCGGCGGAAATCGTAAATCTCGCCGTTGAGGGAAATCCATACCGAGCCGGTCTCGTTGGACATCGGCTGGCCGCCACCTTCGGGATCGACCATCGCCATGCGGGCATGCATGAGCATGACGCCAGCTTCGGGATCGACCCAGTAGCCAACGCTTTCGGGGCCGCGATGATTGAGCGCATCGACCATGCCGAACAGGTCGTGCGGGTCGAGCCGATCGCCCGGTCGCCGGCAATAGGCGCCCGCTATGCCGCACATGGAGGCGGTTTCCTCATGCCATCTGCCAACCGCGTTCGGCGATAATGGCGCGTTCGGCATCGCTCGCCATGTGAGCGTCCCAGTCGGCCAGCAGCGGATGCACTCGCCGCCGCCACATGAACGGGACGAAAGCGATGCAGATCATGGTCATGTAACCGAACGGCAGGTGGGGTGCCAGGCGGTTGGTGCCCAGCTCCCAATAGCGCTTGGAGGCATTGAGGTGGTGCTCGGAATGGTGTGTGAGATTATAGAGGGCGGCGCTGGAGATCATCCGATTGCTGTCCCAGGAATGCCGCTCGGCGATGCGGGCGCCCGGAACCCGAACCAGGCCGTAATGCTCGATGTAGTTGACGCATTGCAGGTAGAGCATGCCGACGGCGGCCAGCCCGAGGAACACCACACCCCCCTTGATGCCGGCCGCCCAGCAGAAGGCGGCAAGGATCGACGCCGACATGAGCTCGCCTCTTAGTGTCCGTTTGAGAATGAGGGTTTGCAAATCAGCGGCGTTGTGATTCAC
>CAZMSA010000137.1:0-9824 GCA_964568825.1 uncultured Rhizobiaceae bacterium
TCATTCCGCCGAGCCTGGTGCTGATCGTCATGGCCGACCAGCTCGGCCGCTCGGTCGGCGACATGTATACGGGCGCCATTTACCCCGGCCTCATTCTCTCCGGCCTTTACGCCGGCTATGTGCTGCTCAGGTGCGTCATCTCGCCCACCAAGCTGCCCGCTCTCCCCATCGAGGCGCGCACGCTCGGCTCAGGCGTGATGTCGCTGCTGGTGGCGCTCGTCATCGCCGTCGGGGTTGGCGCCTTGATTGAACATTTCTACATCGGTAACGAGCAATGGCGCCCGGTGGCGGCCTTCTTCGGTGCCGTCACCTTCGCCTATCTGATGGCCCATCTCAACCGCCGCCTGCAGCTCAAACTTCTGTCGCGGCTGGCCGAGCAGGTGATCATCGTGCTGATCCCGCCGCTCGCCCTCATCTTCCTGGTGCTCGGCACCATCTTCGTGGGTGTCGCCACGCCGACCGAGGGCGGTGCCATGGGTGCCAGCGGTGCCCTCCTGATGGCCTTCGCCAAGCGCCGGCTGGACCTCACCCTGATTCGCCAGGCGCTCGATTCAACCGCCAAGCTGTCGTCCTTCGTGCTGTTCATCCTGATCGGCGCGCGCACCTTCTCGCTCACCTTTTACGGCGTCAACGGGCATGTGTGGGTGGAGCATCTGCTGACCAGCCTGCCGGGCGGACAGGTCGGCTTCCTGCTCGTTGTCAACCTGCTGGTCTTCTTCCTCGCCTTCTTCCTCGACTTCTTCGAGCTCGCCTTCATCATCATACCGCTGCTGGCGCCGGCTGCAGCAACGTTGGGTATCGACCTCATCTGGTTCGGGGTGCTGTTGAGCATCAATATGCAGACCTCGTTCATGCATCCGCCGTTTGGCTTTGCCTTGTTCTATCTGCGCTCAGTGGCGGCCAGAGAGCCCTATATCGACAAGGTAACCGGCAAGCTGACGGAACCGATCACCACCGCTCAGATCTACATGGGCGCCATCCCGTTCGTGCTGATTCAGGTGATCATGGTCGGCATTACCATCGCCTTCCCGCGCATCGTCACCCATTACAAGGATGCCGACGTCGTCAATCCATCGTTCAAGCTCATCGTGCCGAAAGACGCCAATCAGGGCATCGGCCAGCCGCCGGCTCTCAACTTCGGCCAGCCGCGGGCCCTCAACTTCAACCAGCCGCCCAAGATCAAGAATTGAGCGGTGCTACGACTGCGGTCGGATCGGCCGTCGAGCAAACAAAAACCCCGGAGCCTTGAAGGGTCCCGGGGTTTGTCTTTGGTGCGGTTCGCGGTTGCCCGCGAGGCCTACAGCGCGTTGGCGCGCTGTTCGGCCATCATGAAGTTGTTGTAAGTGCCTTCGGCCACCTGGTCCCAAAGATATGAATCGCGACGGAAGTCGGCCATCGACGCGAAGATGTCCTTGAAGGCCGGGCTCTGCGCCGAAAGCTCCTTGTAGGTCTCGACCGACGCCTTGAAGGAGGCGTCCATGATGTCCTGCGAGAACGGGCTGAGCTTGGCACCTCCCGCCACCAGCCGCCTGAGCGCCGGCAGGTTGAGGGCATCGTACTTCGCCATCATGTCGACATTGGCATAGGCAGCCGCCGTCTCGATGATCGCCTGGTAGCTCTTCGGAAGCGAGGCAAGCTTTTCGTTGTTGACGATGACGTGCAGCATCGGCCCGGCTTCCCACCAACCGGGGTAGTAGTAGTAGGGCGCGACCTTGTAGAAGCCCAGCTTCTCGTCGTCATAGGGCCCCACCCACTCGGCCGCGTCGATGGTGCCTTTTTCCAGCGACGGATAAATGTCGCCGCCGGCGATGAGGGTGGGCACCACGCCGATCTTGGCGATGATCTTGCCGCCCATGCCACCGATGCGGAATTTTAAGCCCTGCAGGTCGGCGAGCGAATTGATCGGTTTGCGGAACCAGCCGCCCATCTGGCAGCCGGTATTGCCGGCGGCGAAGGCCGTGAAGTTGTACTTCTCGAAGAACTTGTTGAGCTTCTCCTTGGCACCGCCATGATACCACCACGAATTCATCTGGCGGTTGTTGAGGCCGAAGGGTACCGCGGTCGCCAGCGCAAAGGCAGGGTCCTTGCCCCAGAAATAGTAGAGAGCCGTCTGGCCCATCTCCACCGTGCCGTCGGTCACCTTGTCGGCGACCTGCAGGCCGGGGACGATTTCGCCGGCCGGGAAGGCCTGCACCTGGAAATTGCCGTCGGTGGCTTCGGTCACGTAGTTGGCGAAGACCTCGGTGCCGCCATAAAGCGTATCGAGGCTCTTGGGAAAGCTCGAGGTAATGCGCCACTTGAGCTTCGGCATGCTCTGGGCGATGGCGGGCGCAGCCAGCGTCGTGGCGGCAGCAGCGCCTCCGGCAACGACGCCGGCAGTCTTGATGAATTTACGACGATCCATTTGGTGGTCTCCCTCACAATTTTGGACAAGGCGAGGGCATTTGATCTCGCCGTGCCGTCTTCTTGACCTGGATGAACACGGCGGGCATTGCCGTCCTCGGATGACATTGCCCCTCGGTTCTCGTGCCCGAAAGACAATCAGGCTGAATTACTTAAGCCCAAGCCAAAATCAAACGCAAGTACGACAAAGGCCGCGACCCCAGTGGAATCGCATGCGCGCATGCGCTATTGCTCCACCACGTGAAATATCAATCTGGGGATCGATCATGCCGGCATCCGGTTTCCGCCCGCTGGTGGGCCTGCCTTCCGATACCAACGACAAGGATGGCCTTGTCTTCCACACCATCGGCGACAAGTATTTGCGCGCCGTGGCCGAGGTGGCGCGCTGCGCGCCGGTCATGCTGCCCTCGCTGGGCGATGCCGGGCTCATCGAGGCATCACTCGACCATCTCGACGGCGTGGTGATGACAGGGGCAACGTCCAACGTCCACCCGCCGCACTACGGCGCCGAGCCCACCCCGGCCCATGAGCCCTACGACCATTCCCGCGATGCTACCACCTTGTCACTGATCACCAGCGTCATCTCCCGTGGCATGCCGCTGTTGTGCATCTGCCGCGGCTACCAGGAGCTCAACGTGGCGCTGGGGGGCACGCTGGAGACCGAGGCCCAGCGCGGTGAGGGCCGCCGCGATCATCGCGCCCCCAAGGTGGAAGAACTCGACATTCGCTACGGACCCAACCACGACATCGCCATCACCCCTGGCGGCAAGCTCGAGGCAATTCTCGGCAAGTCCTCAACCCGGGTGAACTCGCTGCATCGCCAGGCCATCGACCGTCTTGCCGACGGCCTTCAGATCGAGGCCCGCGCTCCCGACGGCATCATCGAGGCGGTCTCGGTCAAGGGCGCCAGGGGTTTTGCACTGGGTGTGCAATGGCACCCGGAATACAAGGCCGCGGCCAATCCCGATTCGGTAAAGCTGTTCGAAGCCTTCGCGGATGCAGCCCGCGCCTATGCGGCGGCCCGCTCCAACCCCTTGCCCGCCACTGGCAGCTAGATCAGTTCCAGCAGCGCTGCCAGCGAGGTGATGGTGACGGCGGGGCGGCCGGGGATGCGTTCGTCCTTCAGGCCGAAGCGGTCGATGCGGGCCACCGTGAACCCGAAATGGGCTGCCGCCTGGCCATCCCAGGTATTGGCCGAAACAAAGCCCACCTGGTGCGGTTCGCTGGCCCGCGATCTATCCAGCGCCAACTGGTAGACGGCGGACTTGGGCTTGAAGATGCCCACTTCCTCGACCGACAGCACATGATCGAGGCTGGCGCCGAGCCCGGCCGATTTGACCGCCGCCTCCAGCATCGCTGGTGAACCGTTGGACAGGATTCCCGTCTCCAGCCCGGCGCCTTTCAGCCCGGCAAGCGCCACCCGTGCATCGCCATAGGCATCGAGCCCGAGATAGAGCTGCATCAATTCCTCGCGCAAGGCTGGATCGGCTAGCCCGTGGGCCTCCATGGCATAGTCGAGGGCATCGCCCGTCACCTGCCAGAAATCGGCATGAGAGCCCATGAGTGAACGCAGCCAAGTGTATTCGAGCTGCTTCTGCCGCCACAAACGCGAAACGGCATCGGCCTGATCACCGATGCGCCCCCCCACCCGCGCCACCGGCGCATGCACATCGAACAAGGTTCCGTAGGCATCGAAGAACACGCTTGAGACACCGGAAAAGGCTTTGGCGGTCATTTGCATTGCTCCATAAATTCGGCTCTTATCGAAGAACGGCCCATCGATGGGCGATATCCGGGACAAAGGTCAAGCCATGAGCGCGCACTCCCACGATCACGATCATGCGACATCAGGCTCCGAACTCGATGAAATGACGCTGCGGGTGAAGGCACTCGAATCGCTGCTGGTGGAAAAAGGCTACGTCGATCCCGCCGCCCTCGATGCCCTGATCGAGACCTACGAGACGAAAGTCGGCCCGCGCAACGGCGCACAGGTAGTGGCCAAGGCCTGGGCCGATCCGGCCTACCGCGAACGGTTGAAGGCCGATGCCACCGCAGCCATCGCCGAACTGGGATTTTCCGGCCGCCAGGGCGAGCACATGGTGGCGGTGGAGAATACACCCGAACAACACAACATGGTCGTCTGCACCCTGTGCTCGTGTTACCCGTGGCCGGTGCTTGGCCTGCCGCCGGTGTGGTACAAGGCGCCTGCCTACCGCTCGCGCGCCGTCATCGACCCGCGCGGCGTATTGGCGGAGTTCGGCGTCACGCTGTCGCCGGACCAGGCGGTCAGGGTGTGGGATTCGACCGCCGAGATCCGCTACCTGGTCATTCCCATGCGCCCCGAAGGCACCGAGGGCTGGAGCGAGGAGCAGCTTCAGCAACTCGTCACCCGCGACGCGATGATCGGCACTGGCCTTGCGCTTGCGCCCGGCGAGGTGAAGCCATGAACGGCGCCCACGACCTCGGCGGCATGATGGGCTTCGGCCCCGTCGATGCCGAACCCGGAGAACCGGTCTTCCATGCCGATTGGGAAAGCCGCGTGCTCGCCGTGACCCTCGCCATGGGCGCGCTGGGCGAATGGTCAATCGATGTCGCCCGTCAAGCCCGCGAGAGCCAGCCGCCGGCGCAGTATCTCATCTCGTCGTATTATCAAATATGGCTGGCCGGTCTTGAAAAACTCATGGCCGCACGCGGTCTGGCAAGCGCCGGCGAACTGGCGAGCGGCTGGGCCGGGGGTCCGGCGAGGCCGACGAAACACCCACCGCTTGCCGCTGCAAATGTTGCAAAGGCAATGACTGCCGGTTCTCCCTATGAGCGCCCGGCCCCGGCGCCCGTCCGCTTCAAGCGCGGCGACAAGGTGATGACCAAGAACATCAACCCCACCGGCCACACCCGCCTTCCCCGTTACCTGCGCCACCACGAGGGTGAGATCATCGCGGTGCATGGCGCGCATGTGTTTCCCGACTCCAATGCGGCCGGCAAGGGCGAAGACCCGCAATGGCTCTACACCGTGAAATTCGCCGCCAGCGAGCTGTGGGGACCGGATGCAGATCCGCGCGACAGCGTGACGGCCGATCTGTGGGAGCCTTATCTTGAGAGCGCCTGAGCCATGATCGGCATCCACGACATGGGCGGCATCATGGGCTTCGGCCCTGTTGACCCCGAAGCCGGCGAGGCGGTGTTCCGTAGCTGGTGGGAGGCCCACGCCTTTGCCCTGTCGCAGGTCGCTAGTCGTGCGCCTTCCATCGATGCGTTTCGCCACGTCGCCGAGCACCGCTCGCTCGCGGCGTATCTCGCCATGCCCTATTACGGGAAATGGCTAGATGAGCTGGAAAAGGGCCTGCTTGCCTCCGGCGCCATCACCGGCGAGGAACTGGCCGCGGGCCGGTCGGCCAGCGGACGGGTTGCCAATGCCCGCGCGATCCCGCCCGACAAGGCGATTGCCTCGTGTTTCGCGCGCCATTCTTATGAGCGCCCGGCACCGGCGTCGGCCCGCTTCACTGTCGGCGACAAGGTGATGACGAAAACCATCAATCCCACCGGCCACACCCGCCTTGCCCGCTACCTGCGCCACCATGCCGGCGAGATCATCGCCGTGCACGGGACCCACGTCTTTCCCGACTCCAATGCGGCCGGCAAGGGCGAAGACCCGCAATGGCTCTACACCGTGAAATTCGCCGCCCGTGAGCTGTGAGGGCCCGATGCCGATCCACGCGACACCGTGACGGCCGATCTGTGGGAGCCTTATCTCGATGCCTGCTGACAAGCTTGATGCCCTGCCCCGCCTGCCGCGCGACGACGCCGGTCCGGTGTTCGCCGCCCCCTGGCAGGCGCAGGCCTTTGCGCTGGCGGTGAAGCTCAACGAGGCCGGCGTCTTCACCTGGAGCGAATGGGCCGAAACCTTAGGCGCCGAACTGGCCGCCGCCGGCCCCAGCGACAGCGCCGACAATTATTACGAGCACTGGCTGGCGGCGCTGGAAAAGCTGGCGGTGACCAAAGGCACCATGTCGCGCCACGACCGCCTCGCCCGCCGCGATGCCTGGGACCGCGCCGCCCGCGCCACGCCACACGGCGAGCCCATCGTTCTCGGGCGCGACGAGCGCTGATCGCCGAACCTCGCTGCAACGTGATTTGCCAGTGTGGGCGAATTTACCCAACTAGCCCGCATGACCGTCACCCTCGATCTTGGACCTCTCGATGGCCGCATGCTGGTCGGCGGCGGCGCCTGCGACACCCCTCGCTGCCTGCAAGTGTTCAGCCGGCCTGCCCGAGGGCTATGCCGAGGCCCTGGAGACCGGCCTGTGGCCGTCGCTCGACATCCTGCCTCAAGCCGCCGAATAGACGGTCTGATGGAACTTTGCCGATAGTGGGTGGCAAAGGATGCATGCACGGCTGAAGTGAACTAGACTGTCGCCGAACAACCAGATTTTCCCGGAAGCGACCCATGGCCGAAACTCAAATCACCCGCCGCCTCGCTGCCATTCTGGCGGCCGATGTTGTCGGCTACAGCCGCATGGTGGGCGAGGATGAACAGGGCACCATCGATGCCTTGCGCGAAGTGCTGAGCAGCCACTTTCGCCCCATCGTCGCCCGCTACAAGGGCCGCATCGTCAAGCTCATGGGCGACGGTGCGCTGGTGGAATTCTCGAGCGTGGTCGATGCGGTCGATGCCGCCGTCGAATTCCAGCGCGCCATGGCCGTCCGCAACGCTTCGGCCGACAAGCCCATCACGCTGCGGATCGGCGTCAATCTCGGCGATATCGTCATCGAGGGCGCCGACATCCTAGGCGACGGCGTCAATATCGCCGCCCGCCTCGAAGCCCGCGCCCCCGCTGGCGGTGTGCTGGTATCCGACGTCGCCTGGAGCCAGGTGGCCGGCAAGGTCGATGCCGGCTTTGCCGACGGCGGCGAAGTGCAGCTCAAGAACATCACCCGCCTGATCAGGGTGTGGCGCTGGGACGGTGGCGACAAGGAGGGTACCAATGCCCGTCCGCCCGCCCGCCATGAGGAACAGGAAATCCATTTCTGCACCGCTCCGGACGGCGCACGCATTGCCTATGCCTCGGTGGGGTCCGGGCCGCCAATGGTCAGGGCGCCGCATTGGATGACCCATCTCGAATACGAATGGCACAATCCCTTCACCCGGCATTTTCTCGAGGAACTCGCGGCAACGCACCGCCTCATCCGCTTCGACCAGCGCGCCAACGGGCTGTCGGACTGGGACGTCGATACCGTGTCGCTCGATGCCTTCGTCTCCGATCTCGAAACCGTGGTCGATGCCGTCGGCATCGAGCGCTTTCCCATCATGGCGCTGTCGCAGGGTTGCGCCATCTCCATTGCCTATACCGTTCGGCATCCCGAGCGGGTAAGCCGTCTCATCCTGTTCGGCGGCTTTGCCCGCGGGCCTTTCAAGCGCGGCGCCGCCGACAAGGAGCGCGCCGAAGCCCTCATCACCTTGATGAAGCACGGCTGGGGCCAGGACAATCCGGCTTTCCGCCAGATGTTCACCTCCGCCTTCATGCCCGATGCCACCCAGGAACAGATGCAATGGTTCAATGAGCTGCAGCGCCGCTCCGCTTCGCCCGACAACGCGGTACGGCTGCGCCGGGCGGTCGCCGACTTCGAGGTGAGCGATCTGTGCGCACAAATAAAGGTCCCCACCCTGGTGCTGCATTGCCGCGACGATGCCGTGGTCCCCTTCGATGAAGGCCGGCGCATGGCGGCCATGATCCCCGGCGCCCGCTTCGTGCCGCTTGAAAGCCACAACCACATCGTGCTTGAGCATGAACCGGCCTGGCAGCGCCTCAGGCAGGAGATTCGCGATTTCCTCAAGGCCGGCGCCTGATCCATGAAGAAACCCAAATCCGCCCAACTCCTGAAACGCGAACGCCGCTGGTGGATACTGGCAGGCCTCCTGGTGTTGTGCCTCGGCGCCGGCTGGATGGCCGGCACCGTCACCGCCGGACCGGTCAGGACCTGGTATCCAGGGCTCGCCAAGCCCGCATGGACTCCGCCCGGCTGGATATTCGCGCCCGTGTGGACGGCGCTTTATGTGATGATGGCGGTGGCGGCCTTCAGGGTGTGGTGCACCGATCCGCGCTTTTCCGGCACCCGGTTGGCGCTCAACTTCTTCTTTGCCCAACTGGTCTTCAACATCGCCTGGTCGTTCCTGTTCTTCGGCCTGCGCTCGCCCGGTCTGGCGCTCATCGACATGGGGCTTTTGTGGATCATGCTGGCGCTCACGGTTTACGCCTTCTTCGACCGCGACCACCCCGCCGGCTACCTCATGCTGCCGTATCTGGCCTGGGTGAGTTTCGCCGCCGCGCTCAATGCCGCCATCTGGACGATGAATTGAACCTCAGGCAGGGCCGATACCGAGACCGGCGCGTCCGCGACGCCGCCGGAATTTTGCAAAATCTCCGCCGCCGGCGGTACACTCCGGTCCGTCAGGGCGCGCCGTGGCGGCAAAGCGACAGGGTCCATCATTTGTTGCATGAGAATTGCCGGTGTCGATGTTGAAACCTTCACCTCGCCGAATTCACGCCGCCCGCATTGCTGCTGCGAACTGGTGCAACACCAGCCGCCAGGCCCTGGCGCTGACCTTCCTGCTGCAACAGCACGAGCAAAAGGCGCTGAGGCGGGATGGCATGGCGATCATCGAGGACTTCTTGCCGACCGAGGCGTTCCACCGGGTGCGCGGCGAAGCCCGGCGGGCGGTCGAGGAGGTGGAAAAGGCGGTACCCGTCAGGCAGCGCCTGGAGCCCGGCTTCAGTGCCCCCGAACCCCATCCCTGGGGGTTTGACCGCTTTGACGGCGGCACCCTCAACCGCTTCATCGACATCGACCCGGCGAGCATGCCGGCGGTCAATGCATTGGCGCACGACCGGCGGGTGGCGCGGTTGTGCCGGGTGGGTCTGGGCATGCACCGTCCGCCGCGTCGCGGCATGATCTATCTCACCGTGCACGGGGACGAGGCGGCCAACCACGATATCCAGAAGGACCTGCACCGCGACACCTTCTTCAGGAAGATGAAGTACTGGTACTTTCTCGAGCCTGTCACTGCCGATGACGGCCCGTTCGTCTATGCGCCCGGCAGCCATCGGCTGACACCTGAACGCTTGCGCTGGGAACATGCACAGGCCGAAAGGCAGGGCATACCGAGTGTCTTCGTCGATGGCGCCTTCCGCATCTCGGACGTCGAACTGGCGGAGATGGGGCTGCCGCCGCCGCGCGCCATCGAGGTTGCGGCCAACACCCTGGTGATCGCCGACACCTTCGGTTTCCACCGCCGTGGCAATGCCCGGCCTGGCAGCCGCCGCCTGTCGATCTACGGCCAGAAGAAGCCCTGGCCCTTCGCGCCGGTCGGGGCCTAGATCAGCATGCAATTGGGTGGAATCACCCAATTGCATAAAAGCTGATCG
>CAZMSA010000138.1:0-9730 GCA_964568825.1 uncultured Rhizobiaceae bacterium
GCTTTGCCCGCATCTGGGGCATGCCGGTGGCGATCCTCGCCAATGCCGGCATCCTGTATTCGGAATCGGCGCAAAAAGGTGCCCACTTCATCGAGCTGGCCTGCCAGCGGCGCATCCCGCTCTTGTTCCTGCAAAACATCTCCGGCTTCATGGTGGGGCGGAAATATGAAGCCGGCGGCATCGCCAAGGACGGCGCCAAGCTGGTGACGGCGGTGGCGTCGGCGGCGGTGCCGAAAATCACCGTGATCATCGGCGGCTCGTTCGGGGCGGGCAATTACGGCATGTGCGGACGCGCCTATTCCCCGCGCTTCCTGTTCACCTGGCCCAACAGCCGTATCTCGGTGATGGGCGGCGAGCAGGCCGCATCGGTGCTGGCGACGGTCAAGCGTGACAACATCGAAAAGGCCGGGAAAACCTGGCCGAAAGCGGAAGAAGAGGCCTTCAAGGCACCGGTCAGGGAGCAGTACGAGCGCGAGGGCCATCCCTACCATGCCACCGCGCGCTTGTGGGACGACGGCATCATCGCGCCGGCTGAAACCCGCGACGTGCTGGGACTGGCGTTTTCGGCCACACTCAATGCGCCGATAGAGACAACCCGTTTCGGCGTCTTCAGAATGTAGTTACCTAGAGTAGTACAACCTGTGGTTATTTACTCCGTCTGCTGATATCATGACGTATTGGCCAGTCTTCCGGGTTCGTCATGAATATCCCAGATTATCAACGACTGATGTTACCTATCTTGCAGCGACTTGCCGACCAGGGCGGCGAGTTGGCTATCGACGCGTTGACGGACATGGTCGCCGCGGCCATGGCGATGGGTGATGTGGAGCGCAACGAGCGGTTGCCGAGCGGCCAGGAGACCGTGTTCGTCGGACGCATGCGCTGGACCCTCAGCTACCTGGAATCGAGCGGGGCCGTGACCGCCGCGCCGGACGGCATGATACGGCTCAGCGATACCGGCAGCGAACAGGTGGCGGAGCATCTGACGGACATGGGCGTAGCACCTGAAAATTCCGGGAGTGTTGCCACGCCGCGGTCCTTGTGGGTCGCCGCAAGTGGCGACGACAACGGTGCCGAGGGACGAATGCAGGAGTGTTTCCAGACCTGTTACGAACGCCTGAAGGCGCAACTGCTGCAGCGCATCCACGGCCAGACGCCGGCGTTCTTCGAGGAACTGGTCATCGATCTGCTGCTGGCCATGGGATATGGCGGGCGGCGCCCGGATCTGGCCAAGTGCCTTGGGCGCTCGGGCGACGGCGGCATCGACGGCGTGGTGCGTCGGGACAGTCTGGGGCTCGACGTGGCCTACGTGCAGGCCAAGCGCTATCGCCCCGGCACGGCGGTGTCGATTTCAGCGGTGCGCGATTTCGCTGGCGCGCTGGATGCCCACAAGGCCGACAAGGGGGTGATGGTGACCACCTCGCATTTCCCGGACAGCGCGGTGAAGTTCGCGCAGGCCTCGAGGCGGCGTATCGCCTTCATCGACGGCGACAGGCTGACCAGCCTGCTCATTCGCCACAACATCGCGGTCAGGCCGCACATGACGTTCGAGATGAAACATCTGGACGAGGACTACTTCGAGGGCCCGCGCGACAACCTCGTGGCGCAGCCCGCCTGAAAGTCCTTGCCGGGCCGGAGGGCATGGTTCAAAACATAACCCATGCTTAGGTCGGTCCTTATCGCCAATCGCGGCGAAATCGCCTGTCGCATCGCCTCGACGGCGCGGCGCATGGGCCTGCGCACCATCGCGGTTTATTCCGAGGCCGATGCCGGGGCGCTGCATGCGCGCTCCGCCGATGAAGCCCACCTCATCGGACCGGCGGCGGCGCGCCACAGCTACCTCGACGGCGAGCGCATCATCGCAACGGCTCTCAAGACCGGGGCCGAGGCCATCCACCCCGGCTACGGGTTCCTGTCGGAAAACGCCGGCTTTGCCGATGCCTGCGCGGCGGCGGGGCTGGTGTTCGTCGGCCCGCCGGCTGAGGCCATCCGCGCCATGGGCTTGAAGGATGCCGCCAAGGCGCTGATGATCAAGGCCGGCGTTCCCGTCGTCCCCGGCTATCATGGCGTCGACCAAGATGATGACCTGCTGGCCGAAGAAGCCGCCGAGACCGGCTATCCGGTGTTGATCAAGGCGGCAGCGGGCGGTGGCGGCAAGGGCATGCGGCTGGTCGAGGCCCATGAGGATTTCCGCGCCGCGCTCGCGGCCTGCCGGCGCGAGGCGGCGTCGGCCTTCGGCAACGACAGCGTGCTGGTGGAGAAATTCATCCAGAACCCGCGGCACGTGGAGATGCAGGTTTTTGCCGACAATCATGGGGGCGCCGTGCATTTCTACGAGCGCGACTGCTCGCTGCAGCGCCGCCACCAAAAGGTGATCGAGGAAGCCCCGGCACCGGGCATGCCGCCCGACATGCGCGAAGCCATGGGTTCAGCGGCGGTCGCCGCTGCCAAGGCGGTGGGCTATTCCGGGGCGGGCACGGTCGAATTCATCGCCGACGGGTCGGAGGGTTTAAAGAACGGCAAGTTCTGGTTCATGGAGATGAACACGCGCCTGCAGGTCGAGCATCCGGTCACCGAAATGATCACCGGGCTCGATCTCGTCGAATTGCAGTTCAAGGTGGCATCGGGCGAGGCGCTGCCGTTTAATCAGGCAGGCGTTCCGGCGATCAACGGCCATGCGGTGGAGGCCCGTCTTTATGCCGAAGACCCGGCCAACGGCTTTCTGCCGCAGGCTGGAAGGCTGCACCGGATCCGCTGGCCGCACGGCCTCAAAGGCATCCGGATCGATACCGGGGTTGAAAGCGGCGCCGAAATCACGCCCCACTACGATCCCATGATCGCCAAGATTATCGCCCACGGTTCGAGCCGAGCAGAAGCCCTCGGCCGTCTCGGCCGGGTACTGGGGGAGGTGAGGGTGCTTGGCCTGAGGAGCAATGTGGCGTTTCTCGGCCGGCTGGTGGCCGAGCCGGAATTTGCCGATCAGCACTTCGATACCGGGTTCATCGAGCGCAGCGGCGAGCGGCTCACCCGCTCACCGGCAGGCCCGCGCGAGCGGGCGCTGGCGGCACTGGCCTGGTTCGGGGTTTTTGCCCGCAGCGGCATCGCTGCCAGCGATCCGTGGGCACGCAGCGACGGCTGGTCCCTGAAGGGGCCCGAGCGCACCGATGTGCTTGCCCTCAACATCAATGGCGAAGGCTCAAGAGCGCACCTGACCTGGAACGATCAGGGCATCGCCGTGTCGCTCATCGGCAGCAGCGATGAAACATGCTTTCAGTTCGCGCATCCCGAGTGGCGCGAAGGTGCACTGGTGAGCGAATGCGGCGGCGACCGGCTGGAGGCGCTGGTGGCCGGCGATCAGGCGCGGCGGCGCTGCTTCCTGGCTCTCGGCGATGCCCAGGTCGAGGCTTCGGCCATCGATCTCCTCGACCGTGACGAAGATGAAGGGGCAGGCGCTGCCGTGGTGCGCGCGCCGATGTCGGGGCGGGTCATCAAGGTTCTGGCGGGCGAGGGCGATGAGGTGGCGCGCGGTGCCGCGCTGGTGATCATCGAAGCCATGAAGATGGAGCACGTCATGCGCGCCGGCCATGCCGGGCGGGTGAGCGCGCTGCCGGTGAGGGAGGGCGATCAGGTGGCCGAGGGCCAGGTGCTCGCCAGCATCGCCTCGGCGGAAAGCCCGGCGGTGCCATGAGGGTGCGTGTCGTGCCTGCCGGATCAGTTGGTCTGTGCCTGCTGGCCGGGCTGGCGATCCACGGCGAGGCGGCAGCGGCTGCCGAAAAGGTGCTGTTTTCGCCCGATTTCGGTGCCAGCTTCGCCATCGAGGCCCAGCACCTGGCGCACTTCGCCCTGCGGCTCAAGGGTATCCGCGCCGGTGACCTCGATGCCACCAGTCGTGAGGACCTGCGCCGTGCCATGTGGCCGAAGCTGTGGAAATATGCCTGTTCGATCCCACAAAGGAACGCAAAAGTGTTTGACTATGTGCGCAATCCGGCGGGCGTCATCGAAGTGGACATGATGGACGAGGCCGGACATTCCATCAGCGTGTTCAAGGTGCGCTGGGCGACCTGTCACAACTGATCGCCGACGCGCAAAAGAGACGAATTAGAAGCCTATGGCCCTCAACATCCTCAAGCTGTGCGTCGGGGTGAGCGAGATTGCCGAACTGGCGGCGTGGCAGGACGAGCGTCTGGCGCGCACCAAGCGCATCTATCACGTCACCCGCATGATCCCGCGCCGGGCGGCTGAAATCGTCGGTTCGGGCTCCATCTACTGGGTGATCCGCGGGATGATCATGGTGCGCCAGAAGATCATCGCCATAGAGCCGTTCAAGGACGAGGACGGCATCGAGCGGTGCAAGCTGGTGTTCGATCCACAACTGGTGCCGGTGAGGCCGGTGCCGCGCCGCGCCTTTCAGGGCTGGCGCTATCTGGCCAGCGCCGATGCGCCGCCCGACCTGAAGCGCCGCCCCGCCGACAGCAATCTCAGCGACAAGATGGCGGCCGAACTGGCAGAACTCGGGCTGTTGTGAGCCTCAATCCTGAAATCGTTGTGCTGAAGCCCGGCGATGATCGCAGCGATGCGGCCCGCCTCCTCAAAAGGTTCTTTGCCGAAGAGGGATTTTCGACACCGCCCGCGCAGATAGATGCCAATCTTCACAGGATGCTTGACCTCGATACCTGCCGGGTGCTGGTCGCAAGGCAGGGCGACGAGGCGGTGGCGGTGGCGACGCTGTCGCTCGACTTCGGCATCGAGTTCGGCTGGGCAGCCGAGATCGGCGATCTCTATGTGGTGCCGGGGACACGTGGACGCGGGCTGGCGCGGGGGCTGGTGGAAGCCTGCCGGGGGCTCGCCCGCCAGATGGGTGCCACGACGCTTTATGTCACGGTCACCGCCCATGGCGAGAGTTCGGGCCTCAAGCGTTTCTACGATCGGCTGGGGTTTTCCGACGACGGGCGCATGTTCATGGGAAGCGGCATCGGTGCCGGCATGTCCTAGATCAGGATGACTTTGGATCGAGTCGATCCAAAGTCATGAACCTGATCGATTCAAATATGTTGAGCATGATGTTGTCCGAAAAGTGGTTTCCACTTTTCGGCATCATGCTCTGGAGCACGCCCATCAGCGGTTGAGGCGCTGCGGGTAGACGAGGTCGGGGGCTTCGGGGATGCCGGTGAGGTCCTCGGCCCGGCGGATGCGCTGCGAGATGGCCTCGCCCTGGGTGCCGGACTTGTCACGTGCCTCGGCGGCCTTGTAATCGGCCATGGCGCGGATGCCGGAGCCGTCGCGCAGGCTGGCGTCGCCGCGCAGCATCAGGCTTTCCACCGGCCGGTAGTCGAGTTGTAGCGAGCGGGTGAAGTCCTGGCGGGCGTGGCTGAAATCCGAGCGGTCGAGAGCGATCGCGCCGCGCGAATAATAGGCGGCGCCATAATCGGGGTCGATTTCGATGGCCCGGTCGAGGTCGGCGATGGCGTGATCTACATCACCGAGCTCTGTTTCCATCTCGGCGCGGCAGCGGCGGTAGCTCGCCACTTTCGGATTGATGGCGATGGCCTTGCCGCAATCGGCCACCGCCTCGGCCAGGCGGCGCAGGTGAAAATCGGTCCAGGCGCGGCTTTCCCAGGCATCGGCATCGCCGGGATCGAGGGCAAGGGCGCGGTCGTAATCGGCAAGCGCTGCGGTGAAATGGCCACGCGCATCGGCGATATCGCCGCGCCGGCGGTAGTGATAGCCGACCTTGGGTTCAAGCTTCAGGGCCGCGTCAATGGCCGTGGCGGCCTCGTCGAGGCGACCCAGGCGCGACAAAATGGCGGCACGCACCGACTGGCCGGCGGCATCGTCCGGGCGCAGCTTGACATAGGCCTCGATGTCGTCGACCGCCGCCGCCATGTTGCCCGCCCCCCAGTAGGCCCAGGCCCGTTCGAACAGGGGCGGGGCCAGGGTGGGGTCGATCTTCAGTGCCTCATCGAAATCGGCAATCGCGCGGGTCCAGTCCTGGTTGGTGCTGTAGACCCGGCCGCGTTCGTAGAACACCAGCGCATGGTGGAGGCCGAGGGCAATGGCCTTGTTGAAATCGGCGAGTGCCGAGGTGGTATCGCCCTTGGCGGAATAGGTAAAGCCGCGCTCATAAAACACGTCGGCATCGTCTGGATTGGCCGCCAGGACCTTTGAATAATCGGCCAGCGCATCGCCGTAGCGCCCCAGCCAATAAAGCGCATAGGCGCGGCGGTAGTAGATCTCGATGCGGTCCGGCTGCAGGGCGAGGGCGGCATCGAAGGCCTTGGCGGCCTCGGCCTGGCGCTTCAGGTCGGCGAGCGCCCGGCCGCGCCCGAGCAGGTTGTCGGCGGTCACCGGTCCGATGGTATTGGCGCGATCGAATTCGCCAAGCGCGCTCTCGGGCTTCTTGAGGTCGAGGTAGACCCAGCCGCGCTCTGCCAGGGCATCGGCGTAGTCCGGCTTGAGGGACAGCACCTTGTTGAGATCGGCCAATGCGCCGTCGCTATCGCCGGCGGCCGAGCGCGAACGGGCGCGGTTGAGCCGCACCACGACGTTGTCGGGGGCGATCTTCAGGGCGGCGGTGAAGTCGGCGAGGGCGGCGGTGTGCTGGTCGAGGGCATCGCGGGCCAGCGCCCGGTTGTTGAGGCTGGCCACGTGGCGGCGGTCGATCTTCAGGGCGAGGTCGTAATCGGCAATGGCCGCGCTCAACTGGTGCAGCTCGTAGTGTGCCCAGCCGCGGTCGGCCAGATCGTCGGGATTGCCATGGCGCAGGCGCAAGGCGCGGGTGAAATTGGCGATTGCGCCCTTGAAGTCGCCGGTCCTGGTGAGCACGGTGGCCAGATTGGACCAGATCACCGGATCGCGGGGACTGAGTTTGGCGGCCCGGTGATAGTCGGCAATGGCTTCTGGGTAGCGCGACAGGCCGTAATAGGCATTGCCGCGCTCGTTGAACACGTTGGAGCTCTTGGGCGTCAGGTGGGCGAGGCGGTCGAGGTCGGCGATGGCGCGGCCATAATCGCCAGCATCGATATAGTGCCGGGCGCGGGAAAGCAGGGCGCGATCACGGGTCCTGTGGCTCGAGCTGGCGCGATCGATCAAGGCGGTGCAGGCCGCCATGGCCTTGGCGTCCTTGCCACGTTCGCATGTGGCCAGACGCCCGGCAGCCGCCGGCACGGTCATGCCACCGGTCAACACCAGTATCGCAATAAAACGGTGAACCTCGGTCCTCATCTGCCAACGCCATGCCCTGATTATTGAGCATAACCTAACTTAGCGACGGTGAAGGCCGGGTTACAATAGCAATCAAAAGGTCTCCGCAACGATGACCGTCTCGCCGGGCTCGTAGCCGTTGAAGCGGGTCGAGGTGGCCGCGCCATAGGCGCCGACGGGTGCAAACTCCACGTAGTCGCCCTCGGCGATGTCGTCGGCGAGCGCCAGTTTCACCGGCAGGACATCCAGCGGGTCGCAGGTGGGACCATAGACCGTCCAGCCACCGGTGCCGGCCGCCAGGGCGCCGCCGTTGCGGATCACCCGGTGGCGCGGCATCAGATCGCGCGCCTGGCTCACCTCCATCAAGGCGCCATAGATGCCGTCGTTGAGGAACACCTCGCGGCGCCCCGGCTTGACCAGCTTGACCCTAGTCAGCAGCGATACGGCCGGGGCCACGATGCCGCGTCCGGGTTCGCATTCAAGGCGCGGCATGGCGCCCGTCTCGAAGTGGCTGGCGACTGCCTCGGCGATGGCGGCAAAAAAGGCGCCATGTGCCGGGCCGCGGCTGGTGGCGTAGCCGGCGGGAAAGCCGCCGCCGACATTGAGGGCCGAAAGCCGCACGCCCGCTGCCGAGGCGATCGCCGCGGCGGCCTCGATGTGACGGGCGTAGGCCCCGGGCTCGGTGCACTGGGAGCCGGGATGGAAGGTGAGGACGACGGAAAAGCCGCGTGCCACGGCATCGCGCAACAGCTCGACGGCCTCATCGGGCGTGGCGCCGAATTTCGAGGAAAAGTCATGCGCCGACTGGCCGGCCGCGACGAGGCGGAAGCGCACCGCCAGCTCGATGGCGGCGGCATCGTCGGCCAGAGCGGCGATCTTGGCGATTTCCTGGTGATCGTCGACGGCAAAGCGCCGGCAGCCGAAGGGCTCAAGCGCTTGGGCGATCTCGGCGCGCGACTTCACCGGGTTGTGGTAATGGAGCCGGGCGCGCGGGGCGATGGCGCGAATGGCGGCCATCTCCTCGACCGAGGCGACATCGAAGCAATCGAGACCGACGGCGCAGGCGGTGAGCAGAATATCCTCGCCCGGATTGGCCTTCATGGCGTAGGAGACCTCGCCCGGAAAGCCGTCAATGAAGGTCTTGATCGAGGTCCTGAGGGCAGCCGGCGAAAAGCAGAAGACCGGTGCCTCGGGGTGCAGCAGGCTGGCCACCTCGACGGCGTCGGCATAGACGCGGCGGGGAGCCAGGCAATAGCCGTCGTCAGCGGGGATGACGGTGGCGCCACCGAGGGTGGCGAGGGATTTCAGGGCGAGCGAGGTCATGGGCGCTGCTCCAGGAGGGTGATATCTGATTGAAGGATGTCGAATTCTCAGGCCGGTTTACAGGCGGCGATATGTGGCGATATGTCGAATATTCCGGCGAATCGCCAACCTTTCCGGTAAAGTGATAAACGATGATCACGCCCCGCGACGAACAGCTTATTGCGCTCCTGCGCCTCAATGCACGCGAATCGGTGGCCGCGCTGGCGCGCCAGCTCGGCGTCTCGCGCTCGACCGTGCAGGACCGCCTGGCGCGGCTGGAAAAGGCGGGCGTCATCAAGGGTTACGGCGTGCGGCTGGCCGATGAGGTGCGCGATGGCGGCATCCGCGCCTGGGTCAGTCTCGAGGTGGAGCCGCGCAAGGCGCAGGACGTGGTGCGGGCGCTGATGAAGCTCAGCCCCGTCGAAACGCTGCACACGGTTTCGGGCAAGATCGATTGCGTGGTGCTGGTGCGCACCGCCACCGCCGACGACATGGACAGATTCCTCGATCATGTGGGCCTCATTCCCGGCGTTACGCGGACGGAGTCCGCAGTTATTCTCTCCACCAAGCTCGACAGGCGTTGAGCCCGCAGTGTGGAATCCCTGCAAACCTCGTGCGTGCCGGTTTTGTCCGACGGGCTTTGCGTGCAATATGCCGCTCAACCCTTCGAGACCGCACGTCGTAGGTGGCGCGCATATAAGGACAATTGGAGAAAGATGCTAATGTTATTTGAGCTGAGGGCCGCGCTGGCGGTGACATTGATTGTCGCAGGCACGATTTTCGCCAACGCCCAGACGGTGCCGGACAACCGCGCCGAGATCACCTATTCGTTCGCGCCCGTCGTCAAGCGGACCGCGCCGGCGGTGGTGAACGTCTATGCCAAGCGGGTGGTGCGCAGCGAGGGCGTCAATCCGTTCGCTGGCGACCCGATGTTCCGCTATTTCTTCGGCGACCGCGGGATGTTCGGGCAGCCGCGCGAACGGGTGCAGAATTCCCTGGGCTCCGGCGTCATCGTCGAGTCCTCGGGCTTCATCGTGACCAACAATCACGTCATCAAGGGCGGCACCGATATCCGCGTCAGCCTGTCGGACCGGCGCGAGTTCAAGGCCAAGGTGCTCCTGGCGGACGAGCGCACCGACCTGGCGATCCTCAAGATCGATCCCGGCAAGGAAGCACTGCCGATCCTGCCCATGGGCGATTCGGACGCCCTCGAAGTGGGCGATCTGGT
>CAZMSA010000139.1:0-9729 GCA_964568825.1 uncultured Rhizobiaceae bacterium
TTGCCACAGCTTGGATTATCCGCTGCCTTCGTCGCAGTGAAACGATCACAGCTCCGGGCTCGCAGCGGAAATGGCCGCTCTACCCTCGATATCTGCCGTCGTCTGACGTGTTGCTGAGCGACAGCTTCGGGCCAATCTCAGACAATTAAATCTAGGTCGTGAACAAGCCAGGCAGAGCCGCAGATAATCAAGCACGTCGATGATGCTGTCAGGTGCCTGCTGGCTTGGTGGTCAACGCCCGGATGAATTGCGAGAACAGATCGCCCTGCGAGTTGATGGCGAGCTTGGAATAGATATTCTTGCGGTGGATGCGCACGGTGCCGGGCGAGATGTCGAGAATTTTGCCAATGGCATCCGACGAGTGGCCTTTGAGCACATATTCCACCACCTCACGTTCACGTGGCGTGAGCACCGTGCGCCCGAAGGTGAGGAACGCTTGCTCGATGTGGCGCTGCACATTGGTGGGTTCGGCATCGGCACCCCCGGTCGGCGAGTAGCGGCGATGAAGCTCGCCCCATTGCCGCACCGCCGCCGCCCTCACGATCGGCTCGACGCCGGCGAGGTCGCGGAACTCGCGGGTGCTGAAGGCCGGTGACTGGATGGTGCGCATCAGCGAAATCACCGCCGTTAGTCCGCCCGCCAGGGGTATGCAATAGCCGACCTCCTCCGATAGGCCGGTTTGCACATAATAGGAGCGGAAATATTCGCTTTGGTAGAAACGATCGGCCGCGAGATCGCGCAACCGGTAAAGGCCGGGCGCGATGCCCTTGGTGCATGCGAGGAAGAAGGGATCCAGCAGATACGGTCCTTCCTGATAGTCAGTGACGAAAATGCGCCGCTTGGCGGCGGGGAAATTGTCGTAGAGGTCGATGGGCCTCTTGTCGCCGCGATAGGCGAACATCACCGAATAATCGAACGATGTCAGCGCCTTCAGGGCAGCCACCAGCCGCAACGCGAATTCCGGCGTCCCGATGGCGGTGATGATGACCCCAACATGCTCATTCGTCAGCGTATTCATATACCTCACCCACTCTCTATCCCTAATGGTATATGCGCAAAGATATATATACAGAAATGACCCCTATTGCCTAACCTGAGTGCAGCTCACGGGCTATACCACAAGCGGCCAACCGTTGGAAAGAAAGTGGTGTTGGGAGGGTAGACGAGATGCCGGGTGCCACCGCGGCCCCACCGGTGATCGAGTTCCGCAATGTAACCAAGCGGTTCGGCGAGGTTGTCGCGGCCGCCGACCTCAATCTCGAGGTGGGTGCCGGCGAGTTCCTGTCGTTTCTGGGCCCCTCGGGTTGTGGCAAGACGACATCGCTGCGCATGATCGCCGGCTTCGAGCAGCCGAGCCAGGGCGATGTTTTTCTCGAGGGCGAGCGGGTCAATGACATCCCCGCCTTTCGCCGCCCTGTCAACATGGTGTTCCAGCACTATGCGCTGTTTCCCCACCTCAATGTCGCCGACAATATCGCTTACGGCCTCAGGCAGCGTACGCCTAGGCCAGCCACACAGGAAATCAGCGCGCGGGTTGCCGAAACCCTCACGCTGGTGCGCCTCGAGGGTTATGAGCGCCGTCGCAGTTGGGAACTGTCGGGCGGCCAGCAACAGCGGGTAGCGCTTGCCCGCGCCCTCATCAACAAGCCGAAGGTCCTGCTGCTGGATGAACCGCTGGCCGCACTCGACAGAAAGCTCAGACGCGAAATGCAGATCGAACTGCAGAACCTGCAAAGGAATGTCGGCATCACCTTCATCCTCGTCACCCACGACCAGGAAGAAGCCCTGTCGATGAGCGATCGCGTGTGCATCATGCGCGAGGGCCGCATCGTGCAAACCGGATCGCCGCGCGAACTCTATGATCGCCCGCTCGACCCTTACGTGGCCGATTTCGTCGGCAAGTCGAATTTCTTCAATGGCCACGTAAAACAGTCAACGAAGGCTGGCCTGCAGGTCGAACTCGCTGACGGCATGATCGTTGAGGCGCAGGCTCCCTCGCCGGTCTCGCTCCTCCGAAAAGGCGACCAGGTGTGCGTGAGCGTCAGGCCGGAGCAGATCATCCTCGCCCGCCGCAAGCCCGCCGGTACCAAGGCGGTGTTGGCGGTGCGCGTTCTCAACCGAATCTTTCTCGGCGAGCACACCGAATATCTTGTGCACAACGATGAATTGGGTGATTTTCTGGTGTTGTCGCCGCGCCAGCTGGAAATTTCCGAAGCCCCCTTCAATGTCGGCGAGACTGCTTATGCGTCGTGGCTGAGCCATGCCGCTCTGGCGCTCGCAGTGAAATAGGGTGCCCAGGAGAACGTGCCGTGGGTATGAACCAAAGCAAGGGAGAACCAAATGTCCAAGTTTGACGATACCTCGATTACCGCGCGCCGCTTCATGCAAGAGCTGCGCCGCTACCAGAAGGGCTCGGTTTCGCGCCGCCATTTTCTCGGCGTAACTGGCCTAGGGCTCGCCACCGCCGTGCTCGGCTCGGCCTTGCCCGGCCTCAAGCCGCGCAGCGCGCAGGCGGCCGGTAACCTCGGCGACACGCTGAACTTCACCACCTGGCCCAACTATTTCGCCCAGGAAGACCTCGACAGCTTCACCAAGACGACCGGCGTCAACATCAATGTCTCGGTGTTCGGCTCCAACGAGGAAATGCTGGCCAAGCTGCAGGCCGGCGGCACCGGCTGGGACGTCTTCGTGCCGACCAATTACACCATCTCCACCTACAAGCAGCTCGATATCATCGAGCCGCTGGAACTGGCCAAGCTCCCGGCGTTCGATCCTTCAACCCATGATCCGCGGTTTATCGGCGCAGGCACGGTCGACGGCACCATTTATGCGGTGCCGAAGGATTGGGGCACCACCGGATATGTCGTCAACACCGACAAGGTCAAGGGCGATATGACCACCTGGAAGCAGTTCTGGGACCGCGCCCGCGGTGACCTCACGGATCGCGTCATGGTGCACGACTACCAGCTCACCGTTATCGGCAATGCGCTCAAATATTTCGGCTATTCCTTCAACTCCATCGATCCCAAGGAACTGGCCGAAGCCGAAAAGCTGCTCCTCGATGTGAAGCCGCATCTGTTCGGCATCAATTCCGATTACCAGCCCTCGATGCGCAACGGCGATGCCTGGGTGTCGATGTGCTGGACCGGCGATGCATACCAGCTCCACCGCGATATCCCGGCCATGCACTATGTGATCGGCACCGAAGGCGGTGAGATCTGGACCGACTTCTATGCCATCCCGAAAACCGCACCGCACCGCGAGGCGGCCTATGCCTTCGTCAACCACATGCTGACACCCGAGGTCAATTCCAAGGAAGTGCAGGCCATTGGCTACCCGAGCACGGATGCCAAAACCAACGCGCTGCTGCCCAAGAAGCTGCTTGACGATCCAATTCTGTATCCGGCCAAGGAATTGCTGACCAATCTCGAGTTCGGCGCGGCGGCAACGCTTACCAATCCGGCAAGGGCCGAGCTCATGAACCGCTTCAAGTCGGCCTGATCGCAACCCATGACGATCGCGGCAGCATCATCGCGGCGCACCACCACGGCCCTGCTGGTCGGGCCGGCGGCGCTGTTCTTCCTGCTGCTCCTGATCCTGCCGCTGATCGTCGTGGTCATCTACAGCTTTGGAGAGCGGGGGCCGGCCGGCGGCTATGCGCCCGCATTCACTTTCGCCAACTACGCCGATCTTCCCTCGCGCGGAAAGGCCTTCCTCAACACCCTGACGCTGGCCCCGCTCGGCACCTTGCTGTGCGTCGTCATCGCCTATCCGCTGGCCTATTTCCTCGCCCTAAAAGTATCCGACAGATGGCGCACCCTGCTCCTGGTGCTGGTCATCGTGCCGTTCTGGACGAGCCAGCTCCTGCGCATCTATGCCTGGCTCCTGATCCTCGGGCACAAGGGTATTCCCTCGCTCCTCGCCCTCATCGGCTTTGGCGAGGTGCGCCTCGTCAATACCCCCTTTGCGGTGCTCGTCGGTATGGTCTACGGCTATCTGCCGCTGATGGTGTTTCCCATCTATGTGAGCCTGGAAAAGCTCGACCGCCGCCTGATCGAGGCCTCGGCCGATCTCGGCGCCAACCCGTGGCGCACCTTGTGGCAGGTGACCTTGCCCCTGTCACTGCCGGGCGTGGCCACGGGCTCGCTTCTGGTCCTCATCCTTTTGATGGGTGAGTTCATCATCCCCGCCTTCCTCGGCGGCGGCAAGGTGTTCTTCATCGGCAACGCTTTGGTCGACCTCTTCCTGCAGTCGCGCAACTGGCCGCTCGGGGCTGCCGTATCGCTGGGCCTGGTCGGGATCATGCTGGTCACCATCGTCATCTACATGCGCTTCGTGATCGGCCGTGGCAGCGAGCGCCGCATGGCGCTGATGTGAGGTAAGACCCATGCGCTGGTATGCGAGCGTCATCTACTTCGTCCTCTACCTGCCGATCGCCATCATCGTGATCTATTCGTTCAATAGCGGGCGCTATGCCATGGACTGGCAGGGCTTCTCCTTCCAGTGGTATTTCAAGGCTTTCGCCGACCCGTTTGCCATGCAGTCGCTGAGGACCAGCCTCACCGTCGGCCTGTGGACGGCGTTCCTGGCCACCATCATCGGCACACTCGCCGCCATCGGCCTCGAACGCATGCGCGGCTGGCTCAGGCAGGTCTTCGACGGCCTCATCTACATCGCCATCATGGTGCCGGGGGTCGTGATCGGCATCGCCACTCTCATTGCGTTCGTCACCGTGTTCAATGCCGTCAACCCGGCGCTCGCCCATATGTTTGGCGATCACGCGCCGAAACTGCACATGGGTATACCCACCATCATCGGTGCCCATGTGCTGTTCAATCTCGCTGTCGTCATCCTCATCGTTCGCTCGCGCCTCGCCGGCATGGACAAGAGCCTGATCGAGGCTTCCGAAGACCTCTACGCCACGCCGTTCGGCACCTTCCGCCAGGTGGTCCTGCCGCTCCTGGCGCCGGCTGTCATCGCCGGTTTCCTGTTGAGCTTCACCTTCAGTTTTGAGGACTTCATCATCGCCTTCTTCGTGGCCGGGCCCAACAACACCCTGCCAATCTATATCTTCTCCTCCATTCGGCGCGGCATTACCCCTGAGATCAATGCCATAGGCACCGTGGTGCTGGTGGTATCGCTGACGCTCCTCATCACCGCCCAGTTTCTGCTGCGCGGCGATACGCGCCGTACTGCCGGCGGGAAGGCCGCGGCATGATCCTGCACGAACAAGTCGCCATCGTCACCGCCGCCGGGTCAGGCATCGGTCGGGCAGGTGCGTGCATTCTCGGCCGCCACGGCGCAACCGTCATTGTCAGCGACCTCAATGGTGAGACCGCCGCCGAGACCGCAGGGCTGATCGTGGACGAGGGCGGCAAGGCGGAAGCTTGTATGCTCAATGTCCTCGACGATACGGCCGTTGCCCGCCTCATCGATCAGACGGCGGAAAAGCATGGGCGCATCGACATCATTCATTCCCATGCCGGCATCCAGGTCGAAGGCACGCTCGAAGAGATCCGCCCGGACGGCATGGACGACTCATGGCGCCTCAATGTCTACTCCCACTTCACCCTCGCACGCCACACCGTGCCGCACATGAAGCGCCAGGGCGGCGGCTCCATCATCATTACCTCGTCCAATTCCGGCGTGCTCTATGACCGCGGCATGATCGCTTATGCCACCTCCAAGCATGCCGCCGTTGCCATGGTGCGCCAGATGGCGCTTGATTATGCCCGCTTCAATGTCCGGGTGAATGCCTTGTGCCCGGGCTGGGTCGATACCGCTTTCAACGAGCCGTTCATGCGCCAAATGGGCGGCCGTGACGCGTTGGAGCGCTATGTGGCTGAACAGATCCCCATGGGCCGCTGGGCCAGCGCTGACGAGATCGCCGAAGCCGTCCTGTTTCTCGCCTCCGCCCGCTCATCCTTTATGACCGGTCAGGCTTTGGTCATCGACGGCGGCGAATGCATCGCGTGAGGCTCACTCACGAAGTTTCCGAGCAGTTCTCGATTTCAGGTTTGTCCGGGATCCGATTCCACAGAATGCAGCTCACAGTTTGCGACCCAAAACCAAGCCGTCGCTTCCTTGGCGCTGGGTATTCCACCGAGCCAGCACCCAGGACATCGTAAGCCTCAACGTGTAAATGACAGATTAAAGGCGGATGGCCAAGCCGGCCTGGCCATGAGCGAGCTCTGAGCAACTCCGGCGTGCCTTCCGGCACGCCTGCTTACATCTCACAATCAGACGCAACGTCAACAACTTATTAGGGAATACATTATATTATTCGCGCAATAATTGTGTTTGACCGAGAATATCAGCGCGATGCAGAGCTTCGGGGTCAGGCAAGAGACGGAGAAGCCCTCGGAGCAAGCCGATCGGCGGCCTTCGGAGCTTTTGGAGAAAGTGCGCGCCCGTCTGCTTGCCGAACGGGCAAATGCTTCAGCCGGTGAAGGTGACCAACCCCAAAGTGCGGCGGCTGCCACTCATGAAGGGCCCGTGCCGCCGGCTACGGCAGGTACGGCGGTCAAGGCCGAAACGCCAAGTCAGGTTGTTTCGGTTATGCAAGCCGCTCTGTGTGCCCTCGACGAGGAGCAGCTGCTACAGATTCTCGAAAAGATTCCGGCCCATCAGTTGGCCTGTGCGCTCCAACGCATTCTGAAGCCCTCAGACAATACGCCAAAAACCGACTCCCAAGCGCAACAAAAGGTGGAGGAACGACGAGGTGCCGTTCGCACAAGGACCCTTCGTGTCGCCAAGATCGTCTATAATCAGGATACGAGTGTGACCAATTGCGAAATTCGCGACATATCTGACACCGGTTGCCGTGTGAGCGTGACTTCGACAATCTGAATCCCGGATCGGTTCACGCTTCAAATCCCCAACGAACATATCAAGCGCACATGCTCTGTCGCCTGGCGCAAATCCGGCATGATGGGATTGAAATTCGAAGACTAGAATTGTTGGCTGTTTGATAAGCGGTGTGTGTCGCCGTCATCCGGTGGGAGCTCAAGACGCCGCCCCAACGTGGTGCAATGGATTAACTTGTTGCTAACCTTCATTTGCCACGATGTCTGCAATTGAGCTGCCACAGGTAGTCGGGAGGGCGGAATGCGGGACGACGACAACGGACACGATGACATGGAGACGCTACGGCAGCTCCTTTTAGGTCCGCTTTACGAGCAGAACAAACTACGCGATCAGAAGATCCTAGAGTTCGTCGAAACCTTCACTACCGATCTAACGACGCGGCTGAGCATAGTCGAACGCAAGCTGAACGAACTCGCGCTCCAACTCGACGGCCGCGATGGCGCTGTCTCGGAAATTGGGGAGGCGATTGCCGGGCTTGGCCAACAATTGCGGCTTGTCGTCAGCAAGGGCAAGGCAGGCAACGAGACTTCTCCCTCTGGTGAGCCATTCAGAGCGGCCCAGGCATAAGAAGATGTCAAACGCTCTCCAGGTGCTGCCTGATGCTGACTTCGCTCTCGATCAATGCCTGACACCAGGGCCCTATCCAAGCGCGGCCGGCGCCAGTGACCTAGTAGCGCAGGTCAGGGTGCCTGATTTCTTGGCGATGGCTCGTGGCAAAGCGGTGGCAGGAGATAACGATTTCCTCCGCGAGCAGATGCGGCTGCTGGAGGCCGACCTGGGTGCGCGCGTTCACGATTTGATGCTTGCAGATTTGCGTGCCCTGTTATGCAGGATTTTGGTGCTGTTCCGCATCGTTCGGTGATTGAGATACCCGCCGGCAAGCGTCCCCGCCCTGACCGGGCCGCGTACGCCCAGTATCCAACCCTCCACTTGCGCAACGGTACGCTCGGGCGGCGTCAGGTCAGGCTTGAGGAAGGTGGCAACCCCTCTGCACGGCGCCTGCCCTCGATGAACAATGTTGTTATCTTCGTCGATCTCAAACTGGCCATTTAGCGGGCAATCAGATGCTGACGGGCACCCGTGATCCAACCTGCACTCGGTCTCGCTCCGAAAGGTGTGAATCCGATAACCAATGCTGACGCACATCAAGAGATGCCTTTCTCTATGAACGTCCGGAATAGATGCCACGGCTATCTCCTCACGGCTGGCGGCTACAGATTGCGGCGGGAGGTTATAGGACCTATGCGGACATCTCGCTGTACAGGAACAATTCAGATTTCGCTTTCAGTTAAAACGGAGTGCCCCTGAGGCTAGAGGGCCGGCAGTCAGCCTGGAATATCAGTCTCAAGCCCCCAGACGATATTTGGTGCTGTCATTGATTGTTTGCCAGCAGGCAGAGCGGACGATTACCACTTGTGTATGCAGGACTGTCGGATCAGCCAAGGCACACATAGCATCAAGCCTTGAAGCCTCCGCAGCGAGGCGAGTTGCCCCATACAGCCCAGCCGTGCCCTTGACGCTATGTGCGATGTTCTTGAGTGCTGCGACATCAGCGATTACATCACAGCGAACAAGTTCGGCCTCTGCCTTTGACACGTCATGAACAAAACACTCCATGAGCTCTGATAGAGCCTCGGCTCCGAAATCCGCCAGCATCTGTTGGATGGTCAGTGGATCAAATACCTCAGAACTTTGCAGTTTTGTGCGCATGTCCAACACCCCATTGTCCAACGTTCACTTTGACAAAGGTTGTCAAATTTCCGTTTAAGGACGTGCACCAAATTTGAGCTAATTGAGTTGTTGGGAGCAGGTGTTGCCCGACACCATAAGCTAAGCCCATCTTGGTGCCATTCAGGAAGACTATCGCGAGAGCGCTATTCAGATGGTGGCGGTTTCACAATCAGTTCGCAGCAATTGATGAAGCTTGCGAGTACCGGCGATTTGCTGCCTGACTTGAAAATGACCACAACCTCCGCGCGATAGCTCAACGTATGAGCCAAGATTCGCCGCATCCGTCCCTGAGCCACAAGCGCGCTTCCACCAGGTCGCGCTCGTACTGCTTGATGGCGGTAATGTCCTCGATATAGCCCTCAAGGCGAATGACGTTGCCATCTGCGTCGTAGACGGCCTGCGACCGGTCCCAGACCCACTTCTCGTCTCCTGACGGCGTGATAAGGCGGTATTGGATTTCGCAGAGTTTGTGCGCAGCGAAGTCTTTTTGCGCCGATGTCCAGGCGCGCTCGCGATCATCAGGATGAATCAGATCGCCGAACGCAACAGTACGGCTGTCGATGATGTCGTCAGGCGAAAGGCCGACGATCCGCCTAAACGTTGCACTGAGGTATCCTTCAGATTTTCCTGCGAGTTGTGCGCAGCAATTTTGCCAAACGGATCAACCTGCCGCCGTGGACCGTCGCAGGTCCTGAAGCTTGATCAACATGGCGAGCATGCGTTCAAGCTTGCGGTCGAGATGGACCTCGTAGCGGCCGAGTTTCTCCAGCCTGTTGGGATCAAGCGTCTCGCTCAGGGCCTGCAGGCGGATCAACGGTCGATGGGCCAGTTCCTTGCGCTGCCTGTCAAACCACGGCAACACCTCGTCTTCGAGAAAGCGGCGCAGGCCCTCGGCGTCGGCGGTGGCCGGCTCCTCGTCCTCATCGAGATCATCGGGATCGCGTGCCATCAGGTCCGCCCACCAGTCCTGTGTATCATCGCGAAGTCCGGCCAGGGCGGCCTCATAGGCATCGTTGCGTGAGTTGTTGAGAATCTCCATGGCATTCCGCGTCATGGCCTCGTCCGCGTCGAGATCGGCCAGATCGTCCGCATCGTCAGATGCCGACGTACGAACGGCATCGCCAGCCTCTT
>CAZMSA010000140.1:0-9631 GCA_964568825.1 uncultured Rhizobiaceae bacterium
GCTCAGCATTTGACGGAAGGCTATGGGCAGAACCTCCGTTTCTTCGTTCAAGTTATAGACATGCATGTCCCACTCTGGAAACATTCGGGCGCTGACGCCGTCCATCGAATTCATGCAAAGCACATTCTTGTGCCGCTTGTCGCGAAGAATGCGCTCGTTATAAAGCTTGTCGATAATGGCTTTGTTGCCTTCAAGTGCTTGAAAGAACATGTCACCGAGACAAACCAGAACGCCCGTGACTGCGTGTTTGTGGTTGTATCGAACCGCTGATTCACCGATGGCGTCAATGTCACGCGTGGTGAGGGGGCGGGCAAATCGGCTAACGTAAAAGAGGCGTTTCATGGGCTAGCAACGGGTGAGCAATGATGATTGGGATGCAGACATAGATGGCCGGTGCGCCACAAGCACGTGATCCGCATTCAATCCGTTGATGAGGTCGCTCGCAAGGCCAGTGTGTAGATATGTACGAACTCACGGGACACATCCATTAATCTCCGGTCTGGAGAAGGAGGATGTTGAGGGTTCGGTAGGCTCGCCCGTCATGAGTGCGGTCCTGGACGAAGTCATGGAACCAGACATGGTTGGGCCGCTCCGGTCTCAGCCGCGCACACGCACCGTCATTGAGCCAGAGACTGGCCCTCTTGTGCTGTTTAGGTGGGACTTTCAACCCTTCACGCTTCCAGATACGCTCGACTCGCCTGTGGTTCACGTGCCAGCCTGCCTGGTTGAGCAGCCCCGTCACTGCCGCCCACCGGCTACGGAAACCATCGTCTCGATGGACCGCAGGCCAGCAGTGCGCTAGCATTCAACTTGGACACTCAAGTGGGGCTGATCAACCCTCCACAAGCCATTTTCACGGTTACAGACGTGCGAAATCCCAACTGAATGCGGAACGCTTTGGCAGCCAGGCCACCACAGAGGGCCAGTCACGATGCTCCTTGACCGTCTCGCCAGCATTGTCAATGCGCCGCGGTTCGAGGGCTTTATCGTTGCGTTGATCGTCATGAATGCGTTGGCGCTTGGCCTGGAAACGAGCCCCGTCGTCATGTCAGGCTTTGGTCCGCTGCTTGAGGTTCTCGACAAGTCGGTGCTGACCGTCTTCGTAGTAGAAATCACTGCGCGGCTCATCGTGGACTTCCGTGGCTTCTGGCGCGATCCGTGGCGCATTTTCGACTTTGCCATCGTTGGACTCGCTCTCCTGCCGTCAGCCGGTGCGCTATCAGTCATGCGTGCCTTTCGGATCCTGCGCGTGTTGCGGATCCTCCCCCGGGTGCGTTCCATGCGTCGCGTCGTTGCGGGGCTATTGCAGGCGATACCTGGCATGGGCTCCATCGTCCTGCTGCTCGGCTTGATCTTCTACATTTTCTCCGTGATCTCGACCAAGTTGTTCGCGGCGAGTTTTCCAGACTGGTTCGGCTCGCTCGGCAAGAGCGCCTATACGCTCTTCCAGGTGATGACGCTCGAAAGCTGGTCCATGGGCATCGTGCGGCCGGTGATGCAGCTGTATCCGTATGCCTGGGCGCTGTTCGTGCCGTTCATATTGGTCACGTCGTTCACAGTACTGAATCTGTTTATCGGCGTCATCGTGGATGCAATGCAGACCGAGCACGAGGCAGAAGCCCGCGCCGCGCGGCGGGATCTGCACACCGAGACGGAGTTCGTGCTCACCGAAGTGCGCGCCCTTCGCGAGGAGGTGAGGATGTTGTCGCAGAAGCTGGATAAGTGATGGAATCTCCGCGGGTGGTGGCTTCTTGGTGCGGCGACGCTGGCGATGCGCCCTCGCGGATGTTCAGGAACGTGCTTTCGTCGTTGTGTGGCTTGCAAATGGTAACGGCGCGCAGACCACCATCCACCAGACGCCAAAGCGCGGTGCGATCCCTTTGTCGGTGTCAATCAATCTATTTGTTCAGTTATTTTGTCCGCTCGTTTCATTCTTGAAACATTGGCGCAGATTGTGGCTTGTAACGCCCCGCTGTCGAGCGCTGGACAGCACAAGTATACCACCTTTTACAACCGCTTCGTGCGTTGGCGTTGCGCAGGCGTCTGGGATCGTATCCTGACTGCCATCTCGCATTTGGACGATGCCGAGGTGCAGATGATCGACAGCACGATAGTCCGCGCCCACCAGCACGCGACATGCGTCCGGAACGGCGGCAGAGAAGACCTTGGACGTTCCCGAGGAGGGCTACGTCGCGCATACCATCTAGGCTTGCGCACCCTACCGCAAGGCAATGCGTAGAACGACATAGCCAACTATGCCGGACAGCGAGGACCCCATCAGCACGCCGAGCCGCACGGCGTCGAGCTGTGCCGCATCGTCAAAGGCGAGCGTGCCGATGAACAGGCTCATGGTGAAGCCGACGCCGGTAAGGCAGGCAACACCATAGATCTTCGTCCAGCTGATGCCCTCGGGCAGCCGGCACGGGCCGAGACGCGCGCCGAGCCAAGCGAAACCGAACACGCCTATCTGCTTGCCAATGAAGAGGCCGAGCGCGATGCCAAGCGGCAGCGGCGCCACCAAGTCGGCCAAGGACAGACCGGTCAGGTCCACGCCGGCATTGGCGAAGGCGAAAGCCGGCAGCACCAGGAACGCGATCCAGTAGTGCAGGCCCTGCTCGGCGCGGCGCAACGGCGAATGCCCGTCGGGCGCGGCCAGAGGTACTGTCAGTGCTACCAACACCCCCGCCAGGGTCGCGTGCACGCCGGACTTCAGCACACAAACCCAGATTACGATGCCGACGAGAACGTAAGGCGTCAGCCGTACCACGCCGACGCGGTTCATGGTCATCAGTACTGCGAAACCGACGAAGGCGATCAACAGTGCGTCAAGCGACAGCTGATCGGTATAAGCCAGGGCGATGATGATGATAGCGCCGAGATCGTCGACGATAGCCACGGCCAACAGGAAGACCTTTAACGCGACGGGCACGCGCGGCCCCAGCAACGCCAAAACACCGAGCGCGAAAGCGATATCGGTCGCCGCCGACACCGCCCAGCCATCGATATTTTGCAGCGTATTCCAGTTGACCATCACGAACACAACGGCAGGTAGTGCCATGCCGCCGACGGCGGCGATCAGCGGCAGCGAGGCTCGGTCGCGTGTCGACAATTCGCCGACCGCGGTCTCGCGCTTTATTTCCAGCCCGACCAGGAAGAAGAACACCGCCATCAGGCCGTCGTTGATCCACAACAACAGCGGCTTGGCGATCTCTAGGGGCCCGACCTGGACCACGATCGGCATGGTGAGCAGGCTGTCATAGAAGACCCGCAGGGGCGTGTTCGAAATTGCCAACGCCAAGGCCGCTGTGAACATCAAAAAGATGCCGGCCGTGGACTCGCGTCGCAGAAAATCGTCGATAGCTTCCCGCAGCCGCGCCGTCATCACTGATCTCCCTCTCGTTTCACCTTAATTGACGTTGCGGGCGTTAGTCGTGTATTACCTTCGGCACCATCCCAGAAATTGTAACCCTTTGTCCCGGACTTTTTTGTAGTGTTCCGTAGAGGCGAAGAATGTTGGTGCGATTTGCCGGTATCTCGTTCAAGGTGCCGTCGAGCAGGATCACGATGTTCTTTGCCATGGCGCCCCAATGATCCTAGGAACTGAGCAACACCGAAATGGCGCCCCAATGATCCTAGGAACTGAGCAACACCGAACCGGCCGCTTGGTTCAATGAGTGGTCCGATGACTTTCCTCGTCCAGCATGCGTCGGACGTCGCTTTGAACCCGCTTTGAAAATTTCAAGCCCTTCTCATCGCTGATGCCTTTACGTTGATCGATCATTTCTTGGGCACTGTCCGGCGCGTCCTTCCCGAACATATCGAGCAGAGCGCACAATCATTCCAAATTCCCTTTCACCCATCAGTCTGCGGAAAGGTTGAAGATGGCAGCTACGCAGGGCTCCAGACAGGCACCAGTCACAAAAATTTCAGCAACCGCGTCCTGGTTCCCCCTATCAAGCACCGCGGAGTGAAGGGGATAGGCAAGGCCGTCATGCTGGCCCCAGTTGTCGACACATACCTCCAGTTCGCGTTCATCCTCATCGGCTGGCGGCAGGTCCCAGTGATGGGCGACAATGCGGCCATCTTCGTCGATGAAAACGGTCTCGGCAAAGTAATCGGGCATCGATATCTGGACAGCCCGATGCCGTTGTGCTCTCGCGGTGGATTGGATGCCGCAATCCTTCAGCCTGCAACCGAGGCGCTTCAGTTGCTTGAGGGGCCGAAGATGATCAAGCAAGGTACCAGCCCAATGATGACCCGCCAGCGCGCGGCCAGTCGCCTCGGTTGGATGCTGGTTGGCCTTATCGCGATACCAGGCTCGCATTCCGTCAAAGCCTTCCGAAAACCGCCAGGCGCCATTCACCGAAACGTCGTCTCGGTATCGGTTTGGAGGCGAAATGCGGCGCACGATTTCTGATATTGGCTGACCGTCCACTTGCCTTACCATCGTCCGGCGGAAAATCTCGGTCGGTTTGAGGCGGCGCCCAAGCGCTTTGGCCTGCCGGCGCAGGAGAGCATCGAGGTCAATTGACGATTGCACTTTTGCCCCTCACTTTGATCAGGGTGCAGCGCCATGGGGACCGACGACGATGACGCTGTTCACCAGTATCGCCCCGGTCGGCGCCGGCCCCAAGGGCCACCACCATATTCACTGTTGGAATATTGCGTCTCGGACATGGGAGCGTGCTGAAGTGGCTATCCATCATACCTTTGCTGTGGGCGGTGGTTGGCACGAGCGCCGCGGTCATGTTGGACATTATTGAAGATCTCGGGCTCGGTGTCGCCGGCGTTATCCTGGCCACGTCACTGGGCCTCCGGCTGATGAACGAAAGAAGAAATGAGACCTGAAGGAAAAAGACGTGTGGCCGTTCTGGGTGCGAGCGGTGGAGTGGGGCAGCGCGTTGTCGAACACCTTTTGCAGAACGGCTTTAAGGTCGTTGCCCAGACCCGCAGCGCCGAAAGGTTGGCCCACTTGCGAGGACGCGCCGAGATTCATGTATTTGAGCCGCGCAACACCGGAATGCTTGAGCGGTTCGTCAAGGGCGCGGACGCGGTCGTGTTTACCCTCGGTACTGACCGATTGGGGGCGACTAGGCTTTTCTCCGAAGCGACGGCGGCGCTCATCCAGGTGATGGAGCGCCACAAGGTCAAGCGCTTGGTCGTGATCACCGGGGTCGGCGCGGGAGAGACCCGAGGGCATGGCGGATTGCTCTATGACTGGTTCATCTTTCCCTTGTTCACCCGGCAACGATACGCCGACAAGGACAGACAGGAAGCCCTCATTGCCGCATCGGATCTGGACTGGACGATCGTGCGGCCAGCGCCATTTTCCCAGCGGCGAGATTCGACTGAACTGGAAGTGCACGCCGTAATCGCGCCCGACACTTGCCTCACTCACATCACGCGGGACGAGGTTGCCGCCTTCGTGGTCAGGCAGATCGACAGCACGCGATTTATTCATCAACGGCCATTCATCGGACATCCCGCCGACATTGGCTCGACCGTTCGGGGCATACTAAAGGGAGCCATTGCTGGCTTGGCTTATTTCGGCACCGTGTTCGCTGCCGGCTTCGCAATGGGAGCACTGCGGGTGGCATTCGTGGCGCCCAACATTGGCGAGACCACCGCAGTGCTCCTCGAATTGCCAATAATGCTGGCGCTGTCGTGGATAGCGTGCCGGTGGCTCACCGACGGGCTCGATGTTGCCAGATCGATGCTTGCTCGATCCGTCATGGGTGGGTTGGGACTGGTGCTGCTATTGTTGGCTGAATTCGCGTTCTCGAACATTCTGCTGGGGCGCACATTGTCCCAGCATCTGGAACAGTATCGCGAGATGCCTGCGATTCTAGGCTTGCTGGGACAGTTGGCTTTCGCAGCATTTCCGGCGGTTCAACTCATTAGAGTCCATAAGGCTGTCGACGAGTAACAAGCTTGTTGGCGTGCGGCCGCACGCCGGTTTATCCGGGTGAAGCTCTGGATTTGAGGCCGCGTCTGGTCCGTGCATCCATTACCCATCAGCCGCCGTTCCAACTCGGCAGCAATGATCTCTATGGCGGAGCGGAGCAGGTTGAGCTTTGGCTTAACGTAACGCTGGCCGGTAATGGTCTTCGAGACATGGTTGAGCATGGCCATCATGGCGCCGGCTTCGGCACGAGCCGGCAGGCCAAGGCTCCCGGTCAGCGCCGCCGCCTGCAGCAGGAGCGCGATGGCGGTGCGCAGGGCGGGACGGCGGGCAGCGGGGAAGGCGGCAAGGCGGCAAGGCGGGATATCCCGGGTTCCTTTTGGGGAGGGTTCAGCAGGATTGCTTCGGCCCCTGATTGAGTATTCCCGATCCCCGCACCCCGATGTCCGGCAAAGGCGAGAGCCATGCTTCCAGGTTCCGGAACTTCGAAGATGGCAAACTGCAGTCGCGAGTTCGAGTGGGGCGCCCGAGCGCGATCTAACCCGCGGCCGTCTGTATCGCCGCCTTCAGCCGCGGCGCGGCGAAGTCGAGGAAGGCGCGCAGTTTCAGCGGCAGCTGCCCTTGGGCGGCGTAGACCAGGCTGACCGGCCATGCCGGCGGCTCGAACCCGGCCAGCACCAGCTGCAGGTGTCCGGCCCGGCACGCCGCGACGGTCTGGTAGGAAGCACGCGGGTAATGCCCTGCCCGACGACGGCGGCGTCGATCGCAGCTTCGGCGGTGTTGACCACCAAACGCGGCCAGATCGCCACCAGCCGGTCGAGACCGCCCTCGCGAAACAACCAGCCGTCGGCCGAGGCCAGGATGTCGAAGGCGATGCAGTCGTGTCCTGACAAGGCGTCCGGCATCTCGGGCACGCCGCGCTGCGCCAGGTATTGCGGACTCGCGCAGGCCACACGATTCACTTCGCCCAACCTGATCGCCACATGGCTGCTGTCCGGCAAGTCGCCGATCCTCAACGCCACGTCGATGTGGTCGTCCAGAAGATGCGCGATCCGGTCGGCCTGGATCAACCGGACCTCGATCTCGGGATATGCCTTGAGGAACTCGGCCACCACCGGCAACACATGCAGGCGGCCGAAAACCACAGGCGCCGCGATTGTCAGGCCGCCCCGCGGTGCGCTGTATTCGCCGGCCGCAGCGCGTTCCGCCTCCTTGACCTGCTCCAGTATCCGCTGGCAGGCGGTGGTGTAGCTGCGTCCGGCGTCGGTCAGGCTCAGCTGCCGGCTCGAGCGGATCACCAGCCGCGCGCCGAGATGATCTTCCAATTCGGAAAGCTTGCGGCTGATCGTCGGCAGCGGCATGCCCAGCTTGCGCCCCGCACCCGAAAGCGAGCCTGCCTCGACCACGGCAAGCAGCACGGCCATGGCATCGAGTCGGTCCATTAAAGTTCCGGGAAACGGAAAGATAGGTTTCAAGAATACCGGATGCTCACCGACAATGAAAGGTGGCATGTCTCATTCGTCAGGCCAACCCGGCCAGAACCGAACCCCGAGGACCCCGCTATGACCCGTCTCCCCACCCCCGCAACCATTGCCGACGCGCCCCAGGCTTCGCAGCCGATGCTCGAAGCCGTCAAGAAACAACTCGGCATGGTGCCGAACCTCTTCCGGACAGTGGCGACCAGCACCGCCGCTCTGGAAGGCCATCTCGGCCTTTCCGGCGCACTGGCCAAGGGCCGGCTGCCGGCACCGACACGCGAACGGATCGCGCTGGCGGTGGCCGAGATCAACGCCTGCGGCTATTGCCTGGCCGCGCACACCTATCTGGGCCGCAATCTGGCCAAGCTGGACGAGGCCGAGATTATCGCCAACCGCCACGGCACCTCGAACGACCCCAAGGCGGACGCCGCTGTGCGCTTCGCCGCCAGCGTCGTGCGCCAGCGCGGCCATGTCGACGATGACGCGGTCCGGGCGGTGCGCCTTGCCGGCTACGACGACGCCCAGATCATCGAGATCGTGCAGCATGTCGCACTGAACACCTGGACTAACTACCTCAATTCGGTCGCCGGGACCGAGATCGACTTCCCGGTCGTCGCCACCCTGGCCGCCTGACCCGCCCCGACGCCGCCGCGGCTGGACCGCGGCGGCGCTCTTTCCCGAAGGAACCCGACCATGACCCGCCCACCGTTGCCGCCGTTCACCCAGGAGGCCGCCGCCCAGAAGGCGCGGCTCGCCGAGGATGCCTGGAACAGCCGCGATCCGGCGCGTGTCGCGCTGGCCTACACGGCCGACAGCCTGTGGCGCAACCGTGCGGATTTCTTGCAGGGCCGCGCGGCGATCGAGGCCTTCCTCGCCGCCAAGTGGCAGCGCGAGCAGGAGTACAGGTTGATCAAGGAAGTCTGGGCATGGCGCGATAATCGCATCGCCGTCCGCTTTGCCTATGAGTGGCACGACGGTGCTGGCCGCTGGTTCCGCAGCTACGGCAACGAGAACTGGGAATTCGACGGCGACGGCCTGATGCGCCGGCGCATCGCCAGCATCAACGACCTGGCCATCGACCAGGCCGACCGCCGGTTCCATTGGGCGCTCGGGCGCCGCCCCGACGATCACCCCGGCCTCGGCGATCTGGGGCTATGAGGAACCAGACGATGGCAGACGAACCCATCCATTCCAGCGACGTGGCCTTCACCGCCACGGTCAAGGCGATCCAGAGCCGCAAGGGCTCGCGGGGTGCCTACGCCCAGCAGGAACAGCGCGGTGGCTGGGCCACGACGATCGACGCCGGGCTGAAGGCCTTCATCGAGGCACAGACCAGCGTGTTCCTGGCCACCGCCAATGCCGCGGGCCAGCCCTATATCCAGCATCGCGGCGGCCCGGCCGGTTTTCTCAAGGTGCTCGATGACTCCACCATCGGCTTTGTCGATTTCTCCGGCAACCGGCAATACATCACCACCGGTAATCTGGCCGAGAACCCGAAGGCCTACCTGTTCCTGATCGACTACGCGCATCGGCGACGGATCAAGCTCTGGGGCACCGCCCGCGTCGTCGAAGGCGACGCCGAGCTAACCGCCGAACTGATGCCCGCGAACTACAAGGCACGGCCGGAGCAGATCATTCTGTTCACCGTCGGCGCCTGGGATGCGAACTGTCCGCAACACATTCCACAACGGCTCGAAGCCGCCGAGGTTGCCGGCGCTCTCGCGCAACGCGACCGGCGCATCGCGGAACTCGAAGCCGAGCTAGCGGCGATCCGGACGACCGGAACCTGAACGAAGTTTTCGATCCGGTTGGAGGCCAGTCACCGTACCGTAGTCGATTGCGATTTGGCTTTGATGCTGTCGTTTGACAAGATACGCCACCGGTGTGGTTTTCACGCTTGACGGCGGCGAGAGCGTTGGGACACTGGCGGGCCATCTTTAGCCAACGTCTATTGGATTATGGAGACGGTTCGGGGAACGACCATCCCCCATTTCTTACCCTTTGCACCACACATTCCCCGAATTCGGCCACGGCTGCGCCAGGCCTTCCTTGAGCAGCACCCTGCCTGCATCACGGCCATCTGCGAGGGTAATCCGAACGAGGGCGCGACCATAGGAGCCATTGGTGCCTGTCCAATCGACTCTGTAACCGGCGCTTATGAAAGACTGAGGTCTGTCGCGTGAAGGCGACAAAGGGATTCCACCCGGCAGGCTTCCATCGCCTCCACGCCGCTCTCCAAGCCGAGTAAATA
>CAZMSA010000141.1:0-9615 GCA_964568825.1 uncultured Rhizobiaceae bacterium
CGTTGCGCTTGGCATCGCAACCGCGCACGATCTGCATCTTCTTGAAGAACAGCGATCGGCGCTGGGTGTAGACATCGGCGCCTTGGGCAAACTTGCCCTTGAAGTGGATGGGGCCGATCTGGCGGCAGGCCAGCGAAATTTCCGAACGCTGTTCGGCTATTCCTGCCCAACCCTTCCAGCCGCCGATCTGCGGCACGGTGAAATGGCAGGCAACGCCTTCCACCAGCGGATCGTCGAGGGCGTAGGTATCCAGGGTGGCATCGGGCGACAGCAGGCGAAAGACGGTGGTCTTCCTGAAGATCAGTTCCGGGCCGTCATCGGCGGCGGCCATGACGGGAGCGGCAGCCGCGGTGAGGGCGGCAAGGGCGGCGAGGCTAAGGGTGATGAGGCGCATGGAACAGGCTTCCTCTGCGGTTGATGGGGCCACAAGGCCAGATGGTGTTGGCGGCGCGGGGTTCAAGAGCAGGGCGCCGGGAGCCACTTGTATCGCCAACGCCCGGCGACATAACATCGATCGCGGTTGAGCCCGAACCTGATCTCAGGCTTGGGCCCGGTTATCTCAACTGTCGTGGCGACGAACGGGTGGTGCAGCCCGGCTTGGCATCGTTCGCAGCGAAGGCGCGGGCGGAGAACGGGGAGATCGAGTTGAGAACTATCGGGCTGATGTTCGCCTGCACACTGGTGCTGGTTATCCACTCAGGCCTTGCAATTGCTGCGGCAGGCGATAAATGCGGCGGACTTGCCGGAGCCGGTTGTGGCAAGGACGAATATTGCAAGTACGCCGGCAATCAGTGTTCTGGGGACGTGGCGGACCTGCAAGGTACCTGCCAGATACGGCCGCAGGTCTGTACCCTGAACTACGCGCCGGTCTGCGGCTGTGACGCAAAGACCTACAGCAATGCGTGTGCCGCTGCGGCAGCCGGCATCTCGGTGCGGGCATCCGGCCCCTGCAAGTGAGGACGAAACGCCAAAGGCTTGTTGGTGCCGGCGCCGGTGGCGGCAGCGTCGCCTCGCTCGGTGGGGCCGCATTGGCGCGTTCATTGACAGCCGAATGCCTGATGCCGACAGTTGGCGGGTGCGTCATGGCGTCAGGACCGTCGAGGGGCAATGGGTTTTTTCTATAGTTTCCTCCCGCTGCTGGGGTTGGCTGCCTGCATCTGGTGGCTGTCGGGCGCATTGCGCCGGCGCTTGAAGGGCATTCGCAAGGCGGCACCTCTTTCAAGCGCTGGCGGTAGCGGAGTAACACCCGAACTGGCCGGGCCCGATACCTTTACCAAGCGCCTTTACGGGCTCGCCGAGCAGTTCGATGCTTTCGCCAATGCCTCGGCGCATCCCCGCGAACTCGCCGATCATGCTGCCTTCAAGCAGGCGGCGGACCTGTTGGCCGGCCCCGAGGTGTCGCTGCAGACTGTCCTGCAATATGCGCAAGGGACCAACTGGGCAATCGCCTGTGCGGCGCTGGCTGCTCTCAGCCTGCGGGCGGATGGTGGCGGGGCCGTCGATCGGGTGGTCGCGCAATGTGACAAGCTCACGGCATGGCCGATGTATTTTGCGCTGGACTTCTTTTGCAAGACCAGCCCGCGGCCGCCGGCTGGCGCGCCTGTCGTCGGCGCCAAGGAGTGGTGGTGCGACCTCCAGATCATGCTGGCGATCTTTCGGGACTACTTCGATGCCCGCGCCAAGCTCGGCGATGGCGCCGAATTCGGACCGGCACTCGAACGCACACCGTCGCCGTCGCCGGCGATCATCAGGCAGTTCCTGCTGGCCACCGGCAGCCCGCTGGCGCGCCAGCTCGCCGAAAAGCTCGAAGGTTTCGAGAGCAAGACCGTCGATCATCCGTTCCTGACGAGCTTTGGCCGGTTCTGGGCGGACAGAGGCAGGGGGGCGTTTCTCGGCCAGCCGGAGAGCTGGGAACATGGGCTGGCTTCAGCCCGGGCGACGCTGAAGCAGACGCCGGTGCGCTCGCTGCTGGTGAGCGGCGAGCCACTGGTCGGCAAGACGACGCTGTTGCGACTGGTTGCCAGATCGCTGGCGCCCGAGGGCTGGCGGGTGTTCGAGGCAAGCGCTGCCGACCTGATGGCCGGGCAGCAATGGTTCGGGCAGCTGGAAGGCCGCATCCAGCAGGTGGTCGGGCAGCTGTCGGTGTCGAAGAAGCTCATCTGGTACATACCCGACCTGATGCAGCTGGCGCAGAGCGGGACGCATCGCGGACAAAGCGCCAGCATCCTCGACCAGATCCTCCCGGCGATGCAGGCGGGTCAACTCGTGGTGTGGAGCGAGGCGACGCCGGCGGGCGTGGCGCGGCTGCTGCAATTTCGCCCCGGCATGCGCAACCTCCTCGAGGTCGTGCGCCTCGAACCGCAGTCCGAAGAGAGCACACTGGCGCTCGCCGATGGGCTGGTGAAGCAACTTTCATCGGGAAAAGCCCTGAAGATCGATGCGGGATGCGCGGCAACGGCCGTCAATGCGGCGCGCCAGTATCTCGGCGCCGCCAGCCTTCCAGGCTCGGCGCTGCAACTGCTGAATCTTGCCGCCGGGCGGGCAAAAACCGCCGAGGCAGCGATCGCGCCCCTCGACATTCTCAAGACGCTGTCGCAGCTGACCGGCCTTCCGGTGTCCATCCTCGACAGCAACGAAACCATCGATGTGGCAACCATCGGCAATTTCTTCAGGCAGCGGGTGATTGGCCATGACGAGGCCGTGAACGCCGTGATCGATCGCATCATCATGCTGAAAGCCGGACTGAACGACCCGGACAGGCCGATCGGCGTGCTGCTGTTTGCGGGTCCCACGGGAACCGGCAAGACCGAACTTGCCAAGGCCGCATCGAGCTATCTGTTCGGGTCGGTCGACCGCCTGATCCGTCTCGACATGAGCGAACTGCAGACGCCCGAGGCTGTCAGGGCCATCGTCGGTGACGGTGGTCCCGGGGAGACTTCAACGCTGATTTCCCAGGTGCGCAAGCGGCCGTTTTCGGTGGTGCTGCTGGACGAGTTCGAAAAAGTCCATCCGCGCATCTGGGACCTGTTCCTGCAGGTGTTCGATGACGCGCGGCTAAGTGATGCAAACGGGGAGGTCGCCGATTTCCGCCATTGCCTGATCATCATGACAACCAATCTCGGCGCCACCGAGCACCAGAGCGCCGGCATGGGCTTTGCTCCGGCGGGGGCCGATTTTGCCGCTGACCAGGTGACAGCGGCCATTCGTCGGACCTACCGGCCCGAGTTCCAGAACCGTATCGACAAGATCATCGTTTTCCGGCCGCTGACCCGTGAACTCATGCGGGTTATCCTGGACAAGGAGCTGGGCGATGTCTTGGAGCGGCGCGGTCTCAAGAACCGCACATGGGCGGTCGAATGGGAGGCATCGGCACTGGAGTTTCTGCTGGAGCGCGGCTTTTCGCCGGAGATGGGCGCCCGGCCGCTCAAGCGGGCGATCGAGCAATATGTGATCGCGCCGCTGGCCGCCACCATCGTCGAGAAGCGGTTTCCCGAGGGCGACCAGTTCGTGTTCTTCCGCAGCGACGGCCGCTCGGTGCTGGCCGAATTCGTCGATCCCGACAGCGACGGTGGCTCAAGCGATCGCCAACCCGTACCGGACGGCGATGGCGATGGCGATGGTGCGTTACCGACGCTGGCGACAATGATTCTCTCGCCGCACGGTACAGCGGCCGAATTCGCCGCGTTGACGGAGCGGTGGGCCGGCATCGAGGACGCCCTCGGTTCGACCCAATGGGAGACCATCAAGAGCGACCTTGCCAACGAGATGAGGCATGGTGACTTCTGGAAGCGGCCCGATCGGCACCTGATCCTGGGCCGCCTTGCCCTCATGGACCGGGTTGCCGCCGCTGCTCGTACGGCCGGTTCGTTGTACGGCCGGCTACAGCGGGGGAGCCACCGTGCCGGACATTATTCCCGAGAGCTCGTCGCCCGCCTAGCGCTGCAGCTGCATCTGGTCGCCGACGGCATCAAGGATGTGCACGAGGATGCGGCCATCGAGGTCGCGCTCATCGTCGAGCCGGTTTTCGCCAAGAAGACGCGCAGCGACGAGAATACCGATGCCTGGCGCCGCCAGCTGCATGACATGTACCGCGGGTGGTCCGGGAAACGTCACATGCAGGTCAGCGAACTCGAACCCGGCTCACCCGGCGGCCTGCCGATGCTGCTGGTCACAGGCTTTGGCGCGTATCGGCTGTTGTCGGGCGAATGCGGGCTGCATGTTCTCGAACTTGCCGGACCCGACGGTGGCGCCAGCCGCGCAACGGCACGGGTCAGGGTCGCCGTGGCCTCGCTGGGCGATATCCCTGCCGCAAGGCTTGCTGGCGCCGTTGCCGATGCGCTCGCCAGGGCGCCGGCCTCCAGCAAGGTCATCAGACGCTACCGCCGCGACCCGGCGCCCCTGGTTCGCAGCGGCGATGGCAGCCGCCGCAGCGGCAAGGTGGATGCCATTCTGAGCGGCGATTTCGACTTGCTGGCTGCAGGTTAGGGGGCAGCACCGGTCCAGCACTGCGGTTGCATGTCGGCCCCGATGACCGCATGGAAACCGACAGGCAGGTCATCGCCCTCCGCATCCCATCAAGAACCCGACAGGCAAGGGGAGATGTGACGTGCGCGAGATGTGGACTGGATCTGCAAGCTCTGCAACAGGTGGCGATGATATCGCCGCCGGGTATATGCAGTATTTTTATACAATAAGGTGCTGTTTTTAGTTCATCCGTTAATATATTGTATACCAATTAATAACATGGACAAACGATAACTTGTTTTTTGAAATAGTTTACTGTATGTTAATGACCATGTTCAGCAGACGTTAATGACTACCTTGATGCTCTGGATGGACAGGTTGCCAGAAACGAAACACAGCAAGGAGCATGTCATGAACAAGATTGCAAAATTCGTGAAAGACGAATCCGGCGTGACCGCCATTGAGTATGGTCTTATCGCCGCCGCCACGGGCTTGGCGCTGGCCGCCGTGATGCCGACCATCAAGGCCAACCTGACGTCTACCTTTACCGCCGTCAGCAACAACCTGCAGTAATGGATGCTCCAGAAGCGGTCGGCCGTTCAAGGCCGGCGGCTTCTTGGACGGTTGGCGCACAGTGGGCCGCGGCACGATCGGTGCCCGGGGCCTTGTCGCAAACTATACCGCCGCGATGTGTTCCTCCCTTCACCTCAGCGAGCAAGCAGCCCCGGCGTCCTGCACCGGGGCTGCTTTTTGTGTCTCGCATTGCAATGAGGCGAGGGCGGACCTCAAACGATCACCCGCAAGACGTCCAGCAAGGTGTCCGCAAACGAGGCAATCCCGGAGCCCCTAGCGATACAAGCACGCTGAGGCCTTTCAATGCACCACGCCCGCATCAACAACGATGCGGGCGCGATTGGTTGCTACCTCAATAAGGGCTGATGCAGCGGTGATAGCGGCCGTCGAAGCCGAGGTACATATCGGTCGACGGATTGTAGGAACGATACCTGCTCAGGCACCAGTTAACATGGCGGCTGCCACCATAATTGGGCACCGGCTGGGGCACCGGTATCACCCACCAGGGACTGGAATACCACCAGCCGCCATAATAGTGGGTGTAGCCACGGCGGCGATAACGATAATGGCGATGCCGGTAATAAAGGTGGTGCCCGCGATAATGCGGGCGGCGGTAGGTGCGGACCTGCTCCAACTGGCCATTCCATTGACCAACATCACTGGCGACGGGTGCCGTCGGCACCGGGACCGTCAGGGCAACTGCCCCACCAAGGCTGGCGAATTGCGCGCCAGCCATAGCCAGCGCCGCCACTCCCAGGATCTTCCATGAGGATTTCGACATGCTTCGCTAACTCCTTTGAAAACATCCCCTTGGTTGAAGGATAGCGCGCGGCGCCAAGGCTGACGTTGACGTAAGTCAATTGATCGGGGCAAATCCGTTTCCCGACCCGCACAGATTAATACTTTCGCGATCAACTCTATTTCCACAGCAACGCCGAGGGGATGCGCATTTGTACCGATCGCAGTGCGAGCTTCGCTCGGCACCCCAGTGGCGCGGATCAAGGCTGGGGAAGAAAATCGTCCTCCTCGAAGCGCTCAAGCTTGCGGCCGAGCGCGGTCATGAACTCGCTGGTGAGGCCGGCCGGCGACGGCTTGACGCCGGCCGGGCGCACCACCGCGATTTCGTTGTCGATGCGCGGCTCGAAGCGACGCACGACGATCTGGTCGGTGGGAAACACTGCCGTCGAGAACCGGTCCACGATGGCAACCCCCAGCCCCCTGGCGGTGAAGGCGCAGGCCGAAGCCGCCAGCGTCGTCTCGATGCGGCTCTTGGGCTGAACGCCTTCCTTGCGCAGGGCGAATTCGATGCGGGGTCGCAACTGGTCGATAAGCGAGAGCTGAATGAGCGTCTCATCGGCCAGGTCGCGTGCCCGGATCACATCCTGGCCGGCGAGTCGGTGACTGGCCGGCACCGCACACACCATCGGTATGCGATGCAGCGAAACGATGTGGACGAGCGGGTTGGGGCCGAGATAGGCAATTGCGGCCACATCGAGCTGGCGCACGCCCACCATGCTCAACAACTGCGGCGAGGTGCGGGTATGCAGCGTCACCGAGACACCGGGATGCTCGCCCACCAGTTCGGCGATGACCCCCTGGACAAGGCCCCATGACAGTGTCGGCATGGCGCCGATGGCGAGCCGGCCGTGACGCCTCTGGCGGATGTCCTCGGCCTTTTCCGCCAGCGCCTCGATGCCGATGAGCGCCCGTTCCACGTCCTCGTAGAGAAGCCGCCCCTCGTCGGTGGGCACGAGGTGTCCACCTGAGCGCTCGAAGAGTTGGAACCCGACGCGCCGCTCCAGCAACTGGATGAGCTTGGTCACGGCCGGCTGGGAGATGCCCAGGTGCTCGGCCGCCAAAGTCATCGAGCCGCACTCGAAGACCAGCTTGAAGGCCTCGACCTGGCGAAAATTGAGATGGCGCAGCTTGTCTCGACTCATAACTTTCAGTTATCGCATTTCAAATAATGAACATTAGACATTCCGTTAGCCGGTGCAATAGCCTGAAAAAGTCACATAACCGGAGGCCGCACAAGGCCTCGTGCCGAACTCGGGAGGTTTCAGATGAACATCAGCCGGATCAAACGTCGTCAGTTTCTGAAGGCCTCGGCCGCGATCGCGGGCAGCGCGGTGGTCGGCGGCCTGCCGAGCAAGGGCTGGGCCGCGGGCAAGCCGGTCGAGGCACAGAAGCTCTTGACCGCCACAGCCCAGTTCGATCCCGTGCGGCCGGAGACAGCGCGCCTCATCTCGCAAGCGGCCAAGCAGGTCGGCTTCGACATCGAGGCTACGCCTGAGGACTACAACCTCGGCATCCAGAAGGTGATCAAGGAGCACGACTACGATCTGTTCCTCGTCCGCCTCACCGGCCAGTCGGTGCGCATCGACCCGGACGTGTTCATTTACAAGGTGCACGACTCCGCCAACTATCGCGCCGGCGGCTTCAACTGGACCGGCTACAAGAATGCCGACGTCGACAAGCTGGCCGTGGCCCAGCAGATCGAGATGGATCCCGTCAAGCGCCAGGCGCTGGTGCGCCAGGCACAAGTCCTCATCGATGCTGACCAGCCGGAGAACGTGGTCGTCTATCCCGACATGACCAACGCCTATCGCTCCGACCGCATTACCGACCTGACGCCGCAGATGGGCGAAGGCATCGGCTCGCTGTGGACCGATGTGTCGATGAAGGTGGTCCCCGGCAGCAGCGGCGGCGGCTATGTGCGCACCGGCGCCACCGTCGCGCTCAAGAGCCTCAGCCCGATTGCCGTCAACGACGCCAACGAGTTCAAGGAACTGAGGATGATCTACGACAGCCTGTTCCAGGTGGACCCGACCGGCAAGCCGGTGCCGTGGGCGGCGGAGTCGTACAAGCAGGTCGATGCCACCACCATCGACGTCACCCTGCGCTCGGGCATGAAATGGCACGACGGCGAGCCAATGACGGCCAACGACGTCAAGTTCTCCTTCGACTACCAGAAGAAGTGGAAAGCGCCGTTCTTCGTCTCCTCGCTGGCCAAGGTCGCCAGCGTCGATGTGACCGGGCCCTTAAGCCTGCGCTTCAAACTCAGCGAGCCCTATGCGCCGCTTCTTGCCAACCTGTTCTCGGCGTTGATGTTGATCCCCGAGCACATCTGGAAGGACATCCCGGAAAAGGTCGATGTCGACGACCCGCTCAACTATCCCAACCTCAAGCCGGTGGGCTCCGGCCCCTTCAAGTTCGACTACTGGGACCGCGGCAAGGAGATGAAGGTGACGGCGGTGCCGAACCATCCCTTCGCGCCCAAGTGCCAGGGCATCATCCGTATCGTCTACGGCAGCCACGATGCCATGGCCGCGGCCATCGAGCAGGGCGAGTGCGACCGTACCCGCTACATCCTCAAACCTGACCTCATGCAGCAGGTGAACAAGGTGAAGGGTTGCGTCGGCAAGGGCTATCCCAGCCACGGCTTCTATGACCTGAGCTATAATCTGATGAAGCCGCCCTTCAACAACAAAACTATCCGCGAGGCCATGCAGTACATCATTCCGCGCGACCTCATCCGCGACGTGGTGCTCTCCGGCTTTGCCCATAGCGGCGGCTCGGTGATCGCTCCGATCAACGCTTTCTGGCACAATCCGGAGGTCAAGGCGCCGAGCCAGGACCTGGAAAAGGCCAAGAAGATACTCGCCGCTGCGGGCTTCACCTGGGAGGCCGGCAAGCTGCATTATCCGGCCTGACGGCGAAAGGGCGGGCTCGCGCCCGCCCCCTTTTTGCGGCTGTCACATGAGTTCCCTGCCTGCCCGTGGGCAAGGAGGTTACGGGGTTTTCGCATGAGAGAATACATCATCCGGCGCCTCGCCTATTCGGCGTTCACCATTTTCGCCATCGCGACCATCCTGTTCGTCATGTTCCGCATGATGCCGGGCGACCCGACCGCGCAAGTGATCTCGCCAGCCCTCGATCAGGTGGCGCAGGACCGCATGCGCCATGCCTTCGGCCTCGATCAGCCGATATATGTCCAGTATCTGCTCTATCTGAAGAACCTGGTGACGCTGGAATGGGGCCGCTCCTTCACCAGCTCGGAGAAGGTCTTCGACATCCTCGTCTACCGCTTTTGGAACACCATGCTGTTGATGATGGCGGGGCTATTGCTCACCTTCGCCATCGGCATCTCTCTTGGCATGGTGATGGGCTGGCGGCGCGGCGGCAAGCTCGACCTCGTCGCCACCGTCGTTTCGCTCATCATGCAGTCGGCACCGCCCTTCATCACCGGCATCCTGCTGTTGATCGTGCTCAGCTACCGGCTCGACCTGTTCCCCACCGGCGGCATGTCGAGCCCCGGCAACCGACCGGGTGATCTCCTGCATTTCATGTTCTCCGCCGATTTTCTGCACCATCTGGTGCTGCCGACCCTGACAATCACCGCCTACTATCTCGCGACCCCCATGCTCATCATGCGCGATTCGATGCTGGAGGTGCTGGGCAGCGACTATGTCGAGTTCGCGCGCGCCAAGGGCCTCGCACCGCACAAGGTGATGATCCGCCACGCCGCCCGCAACGCGCTTCTGGCCGTCGTCACCATCTCCTCCATCCTGCTCGGTT
>CAZMSA010000142.1:0-9494 GCA_964568825.1 uncultured Rhizobiaceae bacterium
TGTGAATCCCATCACGAATCGGAAAACGCCGAACCCGCTCTAGCCGCCACCAGCGTTTGCATGCCCCTGAATCGACCGGGCCTCAAAGCGATTTCATCGCCGAGGCCCGGTTCATTCGTCGTTTGTTGGCCGGCCTTGCCGGCTTGGCTCAACGGCGCGGGTACTTGCTGTCATGGCGCTCGTAGTCGCTGCTCTTCGCAGGTGCAGCACCGCTGTTGACGGTGCGGGCAAATCCCGTAGCTGTTTGATAAACATTGGCGTAAGCTTCGAAAATCCAGTTCATGGTTCTTCTCCTTGGTTCTTGTGATGCCAATATGAGCATTTTCATTGTGCGGCGCAAACGGCATTTTTGAACGCTTGACGTAACAAAAAGTTGCAGGCTATACGCTGCTCATGTCCCGTCGCCTGCCTTCGCTGAACGCCCTTCGCGCCTTCGAGACCGCCGCGCGGCATGAGAGTTTCACGCTGGCTGCCGAAGAGCTGTTCGTCACCCACGCCGCGGTCAGCCGACATATCCGCGAACTGGAGGACTGGCTGGGACTGAAGCTTTTCCGGCGTACCGGGCGCGGCGTGGTTCTCACCGAGGCAGGAACGCGTTACGCGAGCGAATTGACCCGGCTGTTCGATGGCCTGAACGCGGCGACCCGCGACCTGCTGGCGGCTGCCGGGACGCGCCGCCTGGAAGTCTCGGTCGAACCGGCGATCGCCTCGCGCTGGCTGGTGGCGCGGCTGGGGCGGTTCAATGACCTGCACCCCGATATCGAACTCTCCATCGATCCCGACAACGATGTCTCCGACCTGCGTTCCAGCGATGCCGAGATCGGCTTGCGCTACGGACGCGGAAGCTGGGAGGACATCGAGGCGATCAAGTTGACGGATCTGTCGATCTTCCCGGTGTGCTCGCCCGATTATCTCAAGCGCTTCCCCGTTGCCTCACCGGGCGATCTCATCGGGCGCGTCCTGCTGCATGAGGATTCGCGGCAATGGTGGCAGGATTGGCTGGCAGCAGCCGGGGCTGGCGAGCAAGGCGGCCAGCGCGGGCCGATGTTCCAGAATCATCTGGCGCTGGAAGCGGCCGAAGCGGGTCAGGGCTTTGCCCTTTCGGATCAGGTGTTGACCATCGATGCCCTCACCGAGGGCTGGCTGGTCAAGCCGTTCGACTTCGATCTGGCCGATCACGGCGGCTATTACCTGGTGAGGGCGGCCAGCACCCGCGAGAGCGCCCCGGCGCGCGCCTTTCGGGAATGGCTGGTCGCCGAGATGGCCGAAACCGGGCGGACTTTTGCCGCGCTCAAGGCCAGGCACCTGCCGAAGACTGTCCAAGCCTAAGCGCCGAGCTTCGCCTTGCCCATGGCATCGAGCACCGGATCGAGCCGGGTGCCCGAAAGGTTGAGATGCCAGGCCCCGTCCACCGGGATGACCGCGCCCGAGACATAGCCGGCGGCATCGGAGCCGAGGAACAGGCAGGCATTGGCGATGTCGTCCGGTGTGCCGACCCGTCCCAGTGGCACCGATTTCTCCACCCTCGCCATGGCTTCCGGCGTTGGCGCCAAGCGGGCCATGCCCTCGGTGCCGGCGATGGGGCCGGGTATGACCGAATTGACCCTGATCCCGTCCCTGCCCCATTCCAGCGCCAGGGTGCGGGTGATCATGTCGACGCCGGCCTTGGCGGCGCACACGTGGACCTGCCCGGTCATGGCGACAAGGGTTTGCGGTGCCGAAATGTTGATGATGCTGGCGCCGGGCTTTTTCAGGCAGGGGTAGGCGGCGGTCATCACATGATGGGTGCCGAGGACATCGATTTCCATGACGGCGCGAAAGCCGTTGGACGAAATATCGAGCGCCCGGGCGGGAAAATTACCGGCCGCACCCGATACCAGAACATCGATCTCACCGAACTCGGCAACACACGCCGCGAATGCCGCTTTCACCGCCTCCATGTCGCGCACATCGGCGCTCGCCCCGGCCGCCCTGGCACCGGTTGATTGCAGTTGTTCGACGGCTGAGACCACCTTGTCGGGATTGCGGGAGATGACGAAGACCGCAGCACCCGCCCGCGCAAAGCCCAGCGCCACACCGAGATTGATGCCGCTGGTACCTCCCGCGACGAAGACGGTCTTGCCGCTGAAGTCGAAGCTCATCGAGCCGGCATCCTTCAAACGACATTCTCGTTGATCTGGATGGCGGGAGGCGCATCGGTAAAATTGGGAATGTCGCCCATGACCTCGGCGCCGGAGGCCTTTATGGCCGCCTTGAAGTCATCGAGGCTGGGGAACTCCAGCAGCGCCATGACGCGGTAAGGCGGCTTTACATCGGGATCCGGGGTGGCGAGGCCCTTGATGACCTTCAGGCTCTTCATGCCGTGGCGGTCCCAACGCTTGTGCACTAGTGGCCCGTGTTTCTGCAGGTAGTAATCCATGTCGAAATTGGAACCGGGGGTGTTGGGGTACATGACGGTAATGGTGATGGACATTGGTGTTGCCTCCTTTGCCAGTTTGCCATGGTAGGACACGCCAACGCCTTGAACCAGAGGGTAAAGCGCGGCCAGCCCGCTCCTTGATTGCCTGCGTCGCGACGGTCACAATCAGAGTTTGGCGCGCAGGTCGCGCACCAGGGTGTCGAGGCCGATGCGGCGATGGCGCTTCAGGCGCTCGGCTGAAAGGATCGACTGGATGGCCTTGTCGGAGGTGTCGAGATCGTCGTTGATGATGACGTAGTCGTATTCCGCCCAGTGGCTGATCTCGTTGGAGGCCTCGGCCATGCGCTTGGCGACGACGGTCGCCGAATCCTGGGCCCGGCGGATCAGACGCTGGCGCAATTCCTCCGCCGAGGGCGGCAGGATGAACACCCGCACCAGATCGTCGCCCATGCGGGCATGAATCTGCTGGGTGCCCTGCCAGTCGATGTCGAACAACACGTCCCTGCCGGCTGCCAGCCATTTCTCCACCGGGGCGAGTGGTGTGCCGTAACCGTTGCCGAAGACGTCCGCCCACTCCAGCAGTTCGCCGGCCTCGACCATGGCATCGAAGCGCCGGCGAGAGATGAAGAAGTAATCCTTGCCCTCGACCTCACCGCGTCGCGGCGGACGTGTCGTCACCGATACCGACATCACCACGTCGCGATCACGCTCCAGCAGGCGGCGCGACAAGGTGGTCTTGCCGGCGCCCGAGGGCGACGACAGCACCAGCAGGAGGCCGCGCCGGGCAATGGTCTTCGATGCCGGCGGCCTATTCAATGTTCTGCACCTGCTCGCGCATCTGGTCGATCACCGTCTTCAGTTCGAGGCCGGTGCGGGTGAGGTCCGCGTCGTTGGATTTCGAGCACAAGGTGTTGGCCTCGCGGTTGAATTCCTGGGCGAGGAAATCGAGGCGCCGGCCCACGGCCTCGCCTGAAGCGACGAGTTCGCGGCCTTGCGCCACATGCGCGTCCAGCCGGTCGATCTCCTCGCGGATGTCGGCCTTGACCGCCAGCAGCATGGCTTCCTGGTTGAGGCGCTCGGGATCGAGCGGCGGCGACTGCCCGGCCAGTCGCGCCACCTGTTCTCCGAGCCGGGCGCGAATGGCCTCGGGGGTGCGCGAAGGATTGGCGCGCGCCGCATCGGTCAGGCGCGCGATGGTGTCGAAATGGCCACAAAGGATGGCCGCCAGCCGTGCGCCCTCCTCGCGCCGGGACGCGATGAGCCGGGAGAGCGCTACCTCGTAGCTGGCGACAAGGGCGGCAAGACGCTCGCCTTCGACGGGTTCTTCGGCCTCGCCCTCGCCCACTTCGAGAATGCCGCGCACCTGCAGCAAACCCTCGATGGTAACGGGCGGTGCATCGAGGCGCCGCCGCAGGGCGTTGGCCAGCGTCAGGACTTCCTCAAGAACGGTTTCGTTGACCCTGATGCGCGAAGCCGCCTCGCGCCGGGCAATCTGCAAAGAGGCCTGAATGTTGCCGCGCCTCAGCACCTTTTGCGACTTCTCGCGCACTAGCGGCTCGAGCACGTCATATCCCGGCGGCAGGCGCAGCCGCACATCCAGCCCCTTGCCGTTCACCGAACGCAATTCCCAGTGCCATTCAAGGCCCTGATGTTCGCCGTCGTCACGGGCGAATCCGGTCATGCTGGATAAACTCATGGCGCGCAGATCTTCCCGACGGTGGTGGCCTCGAATCGCTAGTGCACCAAAGTTTAGGCCGCAAAACCTGCCGTTGGCAGGGGCCTTGGCGCTAGCCACTTCTCATGTCCGGCGAATTGTCGCAAACTGTTAGCGATCTTCCCGAGGTCAGCGCGGGGGAACAAGCCATGATGCTGCCGGAAATCGCCTCGTGCATGCACGGACCGATTCACTGGTTCAGCCAGCAGGTGCTCGATTACTACCTGATGGGCAAGTTTACCACCGGCGATTTCCTGCGCTGGTTCCACATGCCCAATTCCGATTATCTGTCGATTTCGCAGTGCATCGTGCATCGGCTGAATCCCAACTACGATCCGACGAAATGGGTGCCCGGCTTCTTTGAAGGGCATATTCCGCCACCCTGCCCGCCCGCGATACCCGGTTGCTTGACTTGAAGCGCGGCCGCGACGATCATCGCGGCCGACGCTGGATTTCCATGCAAGGGAGCCGTTTTCCGTGAGCCAGTTCATCCGCTGGTACGATCAGGCATTGGCGAGCGAGGTGTGCACCGACATCATCGCCCGCTTCGATGCTGATCCCCGCAAGATCGTTGGCAAGGTTTCGGGCAATCTGGGCGCCGAGGTCGACCTCAAGGCCAAGCAGACCAGCGAACTGGTGCTGCCGGACGAGGGCTGGAGCGATATCAAGAAGGCACTGGAGCAATCGCTGTCGGTGACGCTCGGCCTCTATCAGCGCGATGTCAAATTCCTTGCCGGCTCGGATCACCGCGAGCTTTATTGCGAGCCGCTGCGTATCAAGAAATATGAGATCGGTGGGCAGTTCCACTGGCATATCGACTGCAATTCGGCGCAAAACTACAGCCGCTGCCTGGCTGCCCAGTGGTATTTCAACGATGTGGCCGAGGGCGGGGCCACGGAGTTCGAGGACCAGAAGGTGGCGATCTCTTGCGTTGCCGGCAGGCTTGCCTTCTTTCCCGTCGCCTGGACCTACCGCCATCGCGGCGCACCGCCGGCGAGCGGACCGAAATATGTGTGCACCACTTTCGTTCATCCGCGCTTCTAGATCATGTGCGGCACCGTCATTCAGAGAGGCGTTCATTAGCATGGACATCCGAAAAGATGTCGTGGAGGCCATCGGCAACACGCCGTTGATCCGGCTGCGAAGGGCCTCCGAGGCAACCGGCTGCACCATTCTGGGCAAGGCCGAATTCATGAATCCCGGCCAGTCGGTGAAGGACCGCGCCGCGCTCTACATCATCAAGGACGCCATCGCATCGGGCAAACTGAGGGCGGGCGGCACCATCGTCGAGGGCACCGCCGGCAATACCGGCATCGGCCTTGCCATGGTGGCCGATGCCATGGGGTTTCGCAGCGTGATCGTGATCCCGGAAACGCAATCGCAGGAGAAGAAGGACACCTTGCGCCTGATGGGGGCCGAACTGGTCGAGGTGCCGGCTGTCCCCTACAAGAACCCCAACAACTACGTGAGGTATTCCGGGCGCCTGGCTGAACGGCTGGCGGCAGAATTGCCGGGTGGGGCCGTGTGGGCCAACCAGTTCGACAATGTCGCCAACCGGCGCGCCCACATCGAGACGACGGGCCCGGAGATCTGGCGCCAGACCGATGGGACGGTCGACGGCTTCATCTGCGCGGTGGGCTCGGGCGGCACCCTCGGCGGCGTGAGCGATGCCCTCAAGGCCAGGAATCCCAAAATCCAGATCGGTCTTGCCGATCCCATGGGCGCAGCGCTCTACAGCTACTACACCAGCGGCGAACTGAAGTCCGAAGGCTCCTCCATCACCGAAGGCATCGGCCAGGGGCGCATCACCAAGAATATCGAGGGCGCCGCCGTCGATCGCGCCTACCAGATCCCCGATGCCGAAGCGGTGCAGACCGTCTTCGATCTCCTGCAGCATGAGGGTCTGTGCCTTGGCGGGTCGTCAGGCATCAACGTCACCGGCGCCATCCGCATGGCCCGCGACATGGGCCCCGGTCATACCATCGTGACGGTGTTATGCGATTACGGCACGCGCTATCTGTCAAAGCTGTTCAACCCGGTGTTCCTGCGCGAAAAGAATCTGCCGGTGCCGGCGTGGATGGAGCCCGGAGGCGCCGGCGTGCCGGAAGTCTTTGTCGATCCCGAGAAGGTCTAGCCCCATGACCGAAAAAGTCTACCACCAGGATGCCTACCAGCGCGAGTGCGAGGCCACGGTCCTGGCCGTCAACGAGCGCGGCGGCTTCGTGCTCGACCGAACGGTGTTCTATGCCACCTCCGGCGGCCAGCCGGGCGACAAGGGCGTGATCGTCACTGCCGATGGCACCGAGATCGCCATCGCCACTGCCGTCTACGATGCCGACAAGGAGACCATCGTGCATGTGCCGGCCATGCCCGGCGATGTGCCGCCGGTAGGCTCGAAGGTCACGGTGCGGCTCGACTGGGCGGCGCGCCATCGCCACATGCGGGTGCACACGGCGTTGCATCTTCTGTGTTCGCTTGTCCCCTTCCCCGTCACCGGCGGACAGATCGCCGCCGACGGCGGACGCCTCGATTTCGACATCGACAACCCGGAGGCCGTCAACAAGGACGATTTGACCGCTGGCATCAACGCGCTGATTGCCGCCGATCATCGTTTGAGCGAAAGATGGATCAGCGATGAGGAAATGGCGGCCAACCCGCAGCTTGTGCGTACCATGTCGGTGAAGCCGCCGATGGGGAGCGGGCGGGTGCGGCTGGTCGCGATCGGCGAAGGCGGGGCGGTCGATTTGCAGCCGTGCGGCGGCACGCATGTCAGGTCGACGGGCGAAATCGGCGGCATCGTGGTCGACAAGATCGAGAACAAGGGCAAGCAGAATCGGCGCATCCGCATTACCCTCCTCGATAGCGCACCGGTTTGATGGGAGGCGAGATGGACGAAAATCTGGTTTCAACCGACTGGCTTGCCACCCACATGGCGGCGCCCGATGTGGTCATCGTCGATGCATCGTGGCACCTGCCGACCGCCGGGCGCGACCCCAAGGCGGAATACCTCGCCGAGCACATTCCTGGCGCCCTGTTCTTCGATATCGACGAGATCGCCGATACCGAAAGCCCCCTGCCGCACATGCTGGCGAGTCCGGAAAAATTCGCCTCGCGGATGCGCAAGATGGGCATCGGCGACGGCAAGCGTATTGTCGTCTACGACACCGCCGGCCTGTTCTCGGCAGCTCGGGTGTGGTGGACGTTCCGGGTCTTCGGCCACACCGATGTCGCCGTCCTCGACGGCGGCCTCGCCAAGTGGAAGGCGGAAGGCCGCCCGCTGGAAGACGGTCCGCCGCCGCCCAGCCAGGAGCGCCATTTCACCGCCCGACGGCAGGCCAGCATGGTCAATGACCGCGATGACGTCGTGGCGGCGATTGCCGGCAACACCATCCAGATCGCCGATGCCCGTTCACCCGCCCGCTTTGCCGCCGCCGAACCCGAGCCGCGCCCCGGCGTCAGGGGCGGCCACATGCCCGGTGCCCGCAACGTCCATTACGCCCGCCTGCTCGACGCAACGGGCTGCCTCAAGCCGGTCGATGAAATCCGCCAGGCGTTTGTCGATGCCGGGATCGATCTTTCGCGCCCGATCATCACCTCGTGCGGTTCAGGGGTAACGGCGGCCATCCTGCTGCTTGGCCTCGAACTCATCGGCCATAACGATCATGGCCTCTACGACGGTTCGTGGAGCGAATGGGGCGCCGATGCGGCATTACCGGTCGAGACGGGGGCCAGCGCGGCATGACGAAGGCCAAGGCAGGATCGAGGCAGGTGGAGACCGTCGTCACCTTTCTTGAGATGACCGAACCGCAATACCCGGCGCTGCATCCCCCCGCCAATGTGCGCGTGGCACTGATGCGCGCGGTAAAGCCACCGCTACATTTCTACCGCTATCTGTACGATGTCATTGGCCGCGATTTCGCCTGGGTCGACCGCAAGGTGATGGGCGACGATGAACTGGAAACGGTCATCCACGCCGAGACGACCGACATCCGCGTGCTCTACGTCGAGGGCGCGCCGGCCGGCTTTTTTGAACTCAATTCCGCCAATGAGGATGCCCTTTGGCTGCAATACCTGGGACTGGTGCCGGACTTTCAGGGCCGGGGCCTGGGAAAATTCCTCCTGTCCGAAGCCGTCACCGCCGCCTGGGAGACGGGGCCCGAGCGCCTCAGGGTCGAGACCTGCACGCTCGATGACCCGCGGGCGCTTGCCCTCTACCAACGCGTCGGCTTCGTGCCTTATGCCCGCAAGGACAAGGTGATGGAGATCCCGGCGGGGCTCTGACGTCCCTTTGCGGATATACCGCCAGATGGCGGTGATGGCTGCAACCGCATCGCCGGGCGCGCCAACTCTCTTGCATCCCCAATCCTTGCTGGGCTTGCCGCAGGAAGGGCGAAAATTCCACCGACCAAAGCACCAAATTGGCAAGTGCTTCATTCGGTATAATAAAAATCACGATTTCGAATTTTCATTTTTTATCGCGTGAAATGCTTTTATTGCAAAAATATTTCGATATTCGTGGTATTGTATCTTGTTTATTTGGAAAATATTTTCCGCAAATATGAAAGAACGATATTATGCAGATACCCCCCGAGACGAGACCTGCCCTGTGGGGCGCGGCTGGCGGTGCCATCGCGCTCGCGATTATCGGCTTTACGTGGGGCGGCTGGGTCACCAGCGGCACCGCGGCCAAGATGGCGAGTAGTCAGGCGGACACCGCCGTTGTGAGGGTGCTCGCACCGATTTGTGTCCAAAAATTCCAGCAACAGCCGGACGCGGCCGCCAATCTCACCGCGTTCAAGGCGGTCAGTTCGTATCAGCAGGCCGCGTTCGTCACCAAAGGCGGCTGGGCGACACTGGCCGGGTCGGACAAGCCCTATGATGGTACGGCGAGGGCTTGCGCAGATATGCTGGACAAGCTTCCGCAGTAGTTCCGCGATCGCTGTTCTATCACACACGACCCCTGTACAGCGATGCACAGGGGTCCTCTTCATTTGAACAAAGGAATTGCCGGCACAGAGTTGCCGCGCCATGCCGCCAAGTCAACACCCGCGGTGATGGTTGGAGTGCAGGCGTACAGGCATGGCTGATCGCCTCGCGGGCCTTCATGTGGCCCCAAGGGTCCGGGGGTGAGGGAAGCGCCGACAAGGCGCGAATGTTTCAAGCGCTAAAAAAGGAATGCACCTTGCCGGCACTTCCCTCGCGGCCTTGTGGACGGGCGGCTGGTGTCTATAACAGGCCTCGCCTCGCCGGCCGGGCAGCGCTTCGTCTTCACGGCATCTTCAGCCGCCGAAGCACCCCATCACCGACCGGGTCAAAAGCAGAGAGCCCGCGTCCGGGCCGTAGTACCCGGACCCCTGAGCT
>CAZMSA010000143.1:0-9376 GCA_964568825.1 uncultured Rhizobiaceae bacterium
AGCGCTATCAGGGCTGGGCCTTCGGCATGGGGCTCGACCGCATCGCCATGCTCAAGTACGGCATCCCGGACCTGCGCGCCTTCTTCGAGGCCGACTTGCGCTGGCTCATGCACTACGGCTTCGCCGCCCTGCGGGTGCCGACGCTGGCCGGAGGCCTGACATGAAGTTCACCCTTGCATGGCTGAAGGACCACCTCGACACCGAGGCCAGCCTCGATGACATCGTCGATGGGTTGATCGGCGTCGGCCTCGAGGTGGAAGAGGTCTCCAACCCGGCGGCAAAGCTCGAAGGCTTCACCGTCGCCCGGGTAAAGGAAGCCCGACAGCACCCCAACGCCGACCGCCTCAGGGTGTGCGACGTGGAAACCGCATTGGGCCTCGTGCAGGTGGTCTGCGGTGCCCCCAATGCAAGGACCGGCCTTCTTGGCATCTTCGCACCCGCCGGCACCCATATCCCCGGCACCGGGGTCGATCTCGAGGTCGGCGTCATTCGCGGCGTCGAATCCCGCGGCATGCTGTGTTCCGAGCGCGAACTGCAGTTATCCGACGAGCACACCGGCATCATCGAGCTTGCAGGCGATCTTGCCATCGGCACCCCTGCGGCAAAGGCGCTGGGGATGGACGACCCGATGATCTACGTGAAGGTCACCCCCAACCGTCCCGATGCGCTGGGCGTCTACGGCATCGCCCGTGACCTCGCCGCCAAGGGTCTGGGCCGCCTGAAAGCCCTTGACGTAAAGCCGGTCAAGGGCGCCTACAAATCACCGATCGATGTCGTTCTCACCTTCGATGATCCCGACAACAAGCCGTGTCCTCTCTTCATCGGCCGGCACTTCCGCGGCATCACCAACGGACCGTCACCGGAGTGGATGCAGCGCCGCCTCCGGGCCATTGGTCTCAGGCCCATTTCGGCGCTGGTCGACATCACCAACTACATCACCTACGGCTATGGCCGCCCCTTGCACGTCTTCGATGCCGGCAAGGTGAAAGGCGCCATCCGCCCCCGCCTCGCCAGGAACGACGAGACGCTGGCCGCGCTCGACGGCAAGACCTATACGCTCGATGCCACCATGACGGTGATCGCCGACGACAATGGCCCCGAGGGCCTCGGCGGCGTCATGGGCGGCGAGGCTTCCGGCTGCACGCCCGAGACCACGGACTGTTTCCTGGAAGCCGCCCTGTTCGATCCCGTGCGCACCGCCGCGACGGGAAGGAAGCTCGCGCTCCAGTCCGATGCCCGCTACCGCTTCGAGCGCGGTGTTGATCCGGGCTTCGTTGCAACCGGTGCGGAAATCGCCACGCGCCTGATCCTCGACATCTGCGGCGGCGAGGCGTCCGATCTGGTTATTGCGGGTGAGGCGCCGGATGTGTCGCGCAGCTACCTGTTGCGCAAGACTCGCGTGCGCGACCTCGGCGGCATCGACGTGCCGGTGCCTGAGCAAAAGCGCATCCTCGAAAGCCTCGGTTTTGTCGTCACCGAAACCTCCAACGGCCTCGACTGCGCGGTGCCCTCATGGCGCCTCGACGTCGGCGGCGAACCCGACCTGGTGGAGGAAGTCTGCCGCATCGTCGGTCTCGACATCATTGAGCCCGCCGCCATGCCGCGTCTCAATGCCGTGGCGCGGCCAGTGCTCAACACCCAGCAGCGCCGCATGGTGGCGGCCCGCCGGCGTCTGGCCGAGCGCGGCCTCAACGAGGCGGTCACCTGGTCATTCCTCACCTCGGCGGCGGCCGAACTGTTCGGCGGCGGCCACCCGTCGGTGAAGCTCGCCAACCCGATTTCGTCGGAGCTTTCCGACATGCGCCCCTCGCTGTTGCCCAATCTCATATCAGCGGCCGGACGCAATCTGGCGCGCGGCTTTGTCGACCTTGCCCTCTTCGAGGTGGGCCAGTGCTATCACGGCGATGCGCCCGAGGACGAAAGCTTGAGGGCGACCGGCATCCGTCGCGGCGCCGTCCATGCCCGCCACTGGTCGGGCGAGGTGAGGACGGTCGACCTGTTCGATGCCAAGGCCGATGCCATGGCTGTGCTGGCGGCGGCGGGCGCGCCGGTTCAAAGCCTGCAAGTGGTGCAGGGCGGTCCCGACTGGTTCCACCCGGGACGTTCCGGCACCATCCAGCTCGGCCCCAGGAACCAGCTTGGCTGGTTCGGCGAGATCCATCCCGGCGTGCTCGACAAGATGGATGTGAAGGGCCCCGTCGTCGCCTTCGAGATCGTCATCGATCATCTCCCCGAGCCCAAGTCGAAGTCGGCGACCCGCCCGGCGCTCGATGCCGCGCAACTTTTGCCGGTGAGGCGCGATTTCGCCTTCGTGGTGGGCGATGACGTGGCCGCCGACAAGCTGGTGCGCGCGGCGCGGGGCGCCGACAAGGCGCTGATCGCCGATGTCTCGGTGTTCGATCTGTTTTCCGGCGGAGCGTTGGGCGAGGGCCGCAAGTCTCTGGCCATCGAGGTGGTGCTGCAGCCACGTGAAAGAACCCTCACCGATCAGGACATCGAGGCGGTATCGACGAAGATCGTCACCGCAGTGCAAAAGGCAACCGGCGGCACGCTGAGGAGTTAGAGCATCCGCCGATCAGATAGAACCATTTGACCGCTTTTTCGGGCTCGCTGGACGTCGTTACGCGCCACTTGTGGTCGTGGGGACCACGGCGTGCCGCGTGCCTAGCCAGCAAATCAGAAAAAGCGGTCAAATGGTTCTATCTGATCGGCGGATGCTCTAGGGCTTGCTGTGCGAAGGGCTGACGCTGCCTACTTCTGGCACTTGATGAAGGTAAAGCCATCGCAATTCGGCCCGCTGCACACCTGGTTGGTCGCAAACACCCGGGTCTTGGTGAAGGTACCGATGTGGCTCGCCTTGCCGAAGCTGTGGACATGTGGATAGCCGTTGGCCACGCAGAACGCCTTGGCGGCAAATGCGCCGCACTGGGTGGCCCAGCTATAGCACCAGTCCAGCCGATAGCCGTTGTACATCGGCTTGACGAAGGTCTTGGTGAACGGCAGTGGGCCACCGGAACACTGGTTCAGCATGTTGTGGCGGATCGCTGTTTCGTTCGTCACCGCACCATAGGGCGCCGTGAGACACCAGGCGAAGTGGGCCCCGTAGTTCTTCTGCCAGCGAGGACCGACAAAGCCGCAACCCATCTTGAGGTTTCGATGCTGCTGGAAGACGGCTTGGTTGGCGTAGGAGACGCAGACAGCCGGATTGGCGGCCTGTGCGAGCGGAACAAGCGACGCCACGGAAAAGATCGCGGCAACCGCAACGGCGGAACCAGAGCGGAATAACGACATTACAGCCTCCTGACTGATCCCGGTCCCGCCCGCTCGACCGGTAATCAACATGACTCTTACGCTAAAGGACACTTGTGGCAATGCGTCGGCTCGTCTCATGACGATTCTACGCGCCTGGCTCCAACTCGTCCTTCCTGGCATGCGCAACCAGCCCGGTGGCGCGGGGCGTGCGCGGTTTCACCAGCGTGATGGCAATGAGCGTCAGGGCCAGCGCCACCCAGATGTAGACAGAGTGATGTTCGCCGAACAGCACCATGCCCCAGCCGACCCCGGCCAGGGTGATGACGTAGCTCGACTGGGTGGCGAACACCGGGCCCGAGGTGCGGATGACGATGAGTAGGCATGTATAGGCCACGCCGGAAATGACGCCGGTGCCGGTCGCGGCCCACTGCAACGGGCCCCAGGCGGCGAATACCGGCGCGGCGGTGCCGGTTGCCAGCGCCAGGGGCGTGAGCAGCAGCGCTGCCCCCCATTGCCTACAGCAGCTCAATTGCAGCGAGCCGATATCGGGTGGCCTGTAACCGCCGGCGTAGAAATTCTCGAACGACATGGAAACGCTCGCCGCCAGCGCCAGCAGTACCCACGGCGCCATGCCGGGCTCGGGCAATGCGCCTTTCGGGACCACCAGCAGCGCCATGCCGGCGATCCCCACCAGCACCCCCGACAGGCGCCGTCCGGTCCCCTCGTCGACACGGAAGACGACTGCCATGAGGTAGGTGAACAGCGGCATGGAGGCAAAGGCGATGGCGACGATGCCGGCCGGCAGGTGGCGCGCCGCGGCGAACAGCGCCATGGCCGGAAATGCCACGCCCGTCGCCCCGCACACCAGGCCGAAGCGGATGACGTCGGGCCGCAGGCGCGGCAGCTTCGCGGTTACGGCACAGGCCACGAGCAGCATGCTGCCGGCGACGATGACCTGCCATTGCGCCAGCCCCACCGGATGTCCGCCCGCCATGCCGGCGATCTTCGACAGCGATACCGCCAGACCCCAGATCACACCCATGAACAGCACGAGGCCATAGGCGAGGGGACCTGAATCGCTCTTCACCACCGCTGCTGTCGCTATCTTGCCCTCGTCCATCGACCACCCCCGCGCCAAACAAAAGCCGCTCGAGCCTTATCGCTTCGCCGCCTGCGGGTCGAGAGGTCGCAGGGGGGATACCGTTGCAGGCCATGAAAATCGACATAATTGCCGGCTATCGAGCGGCCATCGCGTAATCAGGTCACCTCGATCAAGCGTAGCTGTTCGCCACCCATTACCAAGAATTAATGCAATCTTCAGGTGGCTGTAATCTGCCGGCAGCATCTATCGGGAGAGCTTCTTCCGTTCCAAGGGATCCATTCGACAGTGAAAACCAAGCTCAACGCGGAAAAGACGGTGCTGGTACTGCAAGGCGGCGGTGCGCTTGGCGCCTATCAGGCCGGCGCCTACGCCGCGCTGGTCGAGCACGGCGAGACCCCCGACTGGGTCGCCGGTATATCCATCGGCGGCATCAACGCCGCCATCATCGCCGGCAACAAGCCGGAAAATCGCATCGAGCGGCTTGAGGCCTTCTGGGACAGGGTTTCATCCGGCCTCATGGCCCACCCGGTTGTGCCCGGCACCCATGCCCGCACCCTCTTCAATGAGGTCAGCGCCAACATCACCGCCGCCATGGGCGCTCCCGGCTTCTTCACCCCGCGTTTCCCCCCACCCTACATCATGCCCCCCGGTGCGCCCGGCGCGCTGTCTCTTTTCGACACGGCTCCCTTGCGCGCCACGCTGGAGGAATTGGTGGATTTCGACTTCCTCAACAAGCATCCGACCCGCCTCAGCGTCGGCGCCGTCAACGTGACAACCGGCAACTTTGTTTATTTCGACACTGACGTGATGAAGCTCGGGCCTGAGCACATCATGGCCTCCGGCGCCCTGCCGCCCGGCTTTCCGCCAGTGGAGATCGACGGCCAGTTCTACTGGGACGGCGGTCTTGTCTCCAACACGCCGTTGCAATACGTGCTCGACGGCGGGGGCCCGCGCGAAGACATGTGCGTCTTCCAGATCGACCTGTTCAGCGCTCGCGGACCGGCGCCGCTGGCCTTCTGGGACATCGAGCAACGTGCCAAGGATATCCGCTTTTCCTCGCGCACCCGGCTGAATACCGACTCATTCCGTGAATTGCAGACCCTGAGGAGAGCGGCCCGACGGCTCTATCAAAAGCTGCCCAAGGAGTTGCAGGCTGATCCCGACGCGCAGCTCCTTGAGGGCTGCGGGTGCGATGCCGCCATCACCATCGTACATCTCATCCATCGCCGTGCCGCCTATGAACGCGGCTCCAAGGACTATGAGTTCTCGCGCGCGTCGGTGGATGAGCACTGGAAGGCCGGGGTCGACGACGTCAACCGCACCATGCGCCATCCCGACTGGCACGCCCGCGAAAAGCCGCTTTCGGGCGTCGCTGTCTTCGACCTCACCCGCGACGGCAACTATTGAACCACGAAGGAACCCCCCATGGACGCCCGATCAGTCGCGAGCCGCGCCTTTGCCATGCCGCTCACCAACCCCGCCTACCCGCGCGGCCCCTACCGTTTCATCGACCGCGAGTTTCTCGTCGTCACCTATCGCACCGACATGCAGGCGCTGAAGGCCGTTGTGCCCGAGCCGCTGGAGGTCACCGAGCCGCTGGTGAAATACGAATTCATCCGCATGCCGGACTCGACCGGCTTCGGTGACTACTCCGAATCCGGCCAGGTCATCCCGGTTACCTACAAAGGCGTCAGGGGCGGCTATGTGCATGCTATGTACCTCAACGACGGCTCGCCCATTGCCGGCGGCCGCGAGATCTGGGGCTTTCCGAAAAAACTCGCCGAACCGGCCCTCAGGGTCGAAAAGGACACCCTTGTCGGCACCCTCGATGTGGGCTCGGTGCGGGTTGCCACCGGCACCATGGGCTACAAGTCGGCAGCCCTTGACCTCGACAAGGTGAAGAAGAGCCTCGAAGCCCCGAGCTTCCTTTTGAAGATCATCCCGGACGTGGACTGTACGCCCCGCATCTGCGAACTGGTGCGCTACTATCTCACCGATCTCACCGTAAAGGGTGCCTGGGAAGGTCCCGCCGGCCTCGAACTGCACGATCATGCCCTGGCGCCGGTTGCCGAACTGCCGGTGCGCGAAGTGATCTCCGCCGTCCACGTTTTGACCGATCTCACCTTGGGCCTGGGTGAGGTGGTGCATGACTATCTCGCCTGAGGCGACGGAACTCTGGCGCCAGTCACGTCACTGATGTCAGTTGGAACAATCAGCAAAAGTAGCTCAAGACCATGAACTCATCCGGACGCTTTCTCACCCGTCATACCTTGGCGACGCGCATGATCCATGCCCTGTTCGCCGTTTCCATCATTGTGCAGCTCGGCACCAGCTACTTCATGCACGGCCCTCGCCACGGCCAGCCCGACGGCTGGCTGCTCAGTGTGCATGAATATGCCGGCCTCGCCGCCACGGTGCTGGCCTTCGGCTTCTGGCTGATCTTGCTGGCCCGGCGCAAGGGCACATCCGTGGGTCAGCTGTTTCCATGGTTCAGCGACCGGCGCCTGATCGTCCTGTGGGAAGATATCGTCTACCATGCCAGGGCGCTCATCGCCTTCAGGCTGCCCGAATACCGCGAGGAGTCTGCCCTTGCATCGGCGGTGCACGGCCTCGGTCTCGCCCTGATGACCCTGCTGGCGGTCACCGGCACCATCTATTTCTTTGGCCACTATGAAGGCCTGCCATTGACCGGCTTCATCTGGCTGGCGCTGTGGACCCATGGGATGTTCGCCAACGTCGCCTGGTTCTACCTCATTGGCCATGCCGGCCTCGGCATCATCCACCATTACACCACCCGTTTCAGCCTCCGCGAAATGTGGTCGCTGGAGCGTTGCAAGTAAGAGCAAACAGAAAGGGACGTCTCAAATGAATCTCAAGGACAAGGTCTGCATCATCACCGGCGCCGCCCGCGGCATCGGCGAGGGCATCGCCAAACGTTACATCGCCGACGGCGCCAGGGTCGCCATTGCCGATCTGCGCCTCGCCGATGCCAACGACACCGCCAACGCCCTGACCAGGAAGGGCCCCGGCAAGGCCATCGGCATCGAGATGAACGTCACCGACGAAGCCCAGGTCAACGCCGGCGTCCAGAAGGTGGTCGACACCTGGGGCGGCGTCGACGTGCTGGTTTCCAATGCTGGCATCCAGATCGTCCACGAGATCGAGAACTTTCCCTTCGCGGAGTGGAAGAAGCTGCTTTCGATCCACCTCGACGGCGCCTTCCTCACCTCCAAGGCCTGCATCCCCCACATGTACAAGAAGGGCTCGGGGAGCATCATCTTCATGGGCTCGGTGCACTCCAAGGAGGCATCGCCCCTCAAGTCCGCCTATGTGACCGCCAAGCACGGCCTTCTGGGCCTAGCGCGCGTCATCTCCAAGGAAGGCGCTGCCCATGGCGTGAAGTCCAATGTCATCTGCCCCGGCTTCGTCAAGACGCCGCTGGTCGCAAAGCAGATCCCCGAGCAGGCCGCCGAACTGGGTATCTCGGAAAAGCAGGTGGTTGACGAGATCATGCTCGGCGGTACGGTAGACAAGGAATTCACCACCATCGAGGACGTGGCCGAGATCGCCTGGGTGTTCGCGGCGTTCCCCACCAATGCCCTCACCGGCCAGTCGCTGGTGGTGAGCCACGGCTGGTACATGGACTGATTTCGGGACGCCAGCCCGGTTCAAACAGTTTGCTCCGAGAGGTCGTCCACCCTAGATAGGTGGGGTGAGAACCTCACGGTTGGAGAAGATGCATGCTGCCGGGCGTTGAGATGAACAAGAAGCACCAGTTTAACTTCGGCTATCTGGCGATTGCCTTCATCGCCATCACGCTGTTCCAGATGTGGCTGGCCGCCCGCTCGCTCGAGCAGCTGTCCTACAGCGAATTCACCACCCTGCTCGACAACAAGCAGATCGCCGAAGTGTCGGTGAGCAAGGACCAGATAACCGGCAAGTTCAAGGAACTCCATAACGGCAAGCAGTATTTCGTCACCCAGCGCGTCGATCCCCAGTTTGCCGCCGAACTGCAGAAGTCGGGCGTCAAGCAGGTTACCGGCACCAGCGATTCCAACTGGTTTACAACGCTGTTGTCTTGGGTGGTGCCGGTGGGTGTGTTCTTTGCCTTGTGGATGTTCTTCTTCCGCCGCTTTGCCGAAAAGCAGGGTTTTGGCGGCCTGATGAATGTCGGCAAGTCGAAGGCCAAGGTGTATGTCGAAAAGGAGACCGGCGTCTCGTTTGCGGACGTGGCGGGCGTCGACGAGGCCAAGATGGAGCTCGAGGAGGTGGTCTCCTTCCTCAAGGACCAGGGCAAGTATGCCCGCCTCGGGGCGCACGTCCCCAAGGGCATCCTGCTGGTCGGACCGCCCGGCACCGGCAAGACGCTTCTGGCCCGCGCCGTGGCCGGCGAGGCTGGTGTGCCGTTCTTTTCCATTTCCGGCTCCGAATTCGTGGAAATGTTCGTCGGCGTGGGCGCCGCCCGGGTGCGCGACCTGTTCGATCAGGCAAGGAAAGCCGCCCCCGCCATCATCTTCATCGACGAACTGGATGCGCTCGGCCGCGCCCGCATGCCGGGTGGTGGCATGGGCGGCCATGACGAAAAGGAACAAACCCTCAATCAGCTCTTGTCCGAACTCGACGGCTTCGATCCCTCCACCGGCATCGTCCTCTTGGCCGCCACCAACCGTCCCGAGATCCTCGACCCGGCCCTGACGCGCGCCGGGCGCTTCGACCGCCAGGTGGTGGTCGACCGGCCCGATCGCATCGGCCGGGTGGCGATCCTCAAGGTGCACATGAAGAAGATCAAGGCCGCCCCCGATGCCGATCCGGAAAAGATTGCCGGCCTCACCCCCGGTTTCACCGGCGCCGATCTGGCCAACCTGGTCAACGAGGCGGCGATCTTTGCCACCCGGCACAACGCCGACAAGGTCTCACTGAACGACTTCACCGAAGCCGTGGAGCGCATCGTCGCCGGCTCGGAGAGGAAGAGCCGGCTGCTCAATCCCAAGGAGCGCGAGCGCGTCGCCTATCACGAGATGG
>CAZMSA010000144.1:0-9370 GCA_964568825.1 uncultured Rhizobiaceae bacterium
CAAACTACTTCGCCGCCGCCGGATACGATCCGGATTAAGCCGAATCCGCTCTAGCCGATCGATGACCGACTTGCTGAAATCATCTCTCGCCAATCTGGCTCCCCTTTTAGGCTACTTCGGCGTCGCTGCCGACGATAGCTGCCAGCCCATATTTTGCTGGGCTGCATGCGCTTTTCACTCTACCCAGTCCACTTCTGGCGCATGGTGACCAGTTCCTCACCTGCTGTGGGATGCACTGCCATGGTTGCGTCGAAGTCGGCCTTGGTGGCGCCCATCTTCACGGCAATGCCCAGAAGCTGCGCCATCTCGCCGGCGTCGGGGCCGACGATGTGGCAGCCGAGTACCTTGTCAGTTTCCGCATCGACGACGAGCTTCATCAGCATCTTTTCGTCACGGCCGGAAAGCGTTTGCTTCATGGGCTTGAAGGTGGACTTGTAGATGTCGAGCTTGTGGCCGTCCCTTTTGGCATCGGCCTCGCTCAAGCCGACGGTGCCGATTTCCGGCTGGGCAAATACCGCCGTGGCGATGGTCTTGTGATCGACGGCGGTCGGCTTGCCGCCGAACACGGTGTCGGCGAAGGCATGGCCCTCGCGGATGGCGACCGGAGTGAGGTTCACCCGGTCGGTGACATCGCCGACGGCATGGATGTGATCGACGTTGGTCCTGGAGAAGGCATCGACCTTGATGGCGCCGTTGGCGTTGATCTCGACGCCGGCGTGTTCGAGGCCGAGGCCGGTGGTGTAGGGATCGCGGCCGATGGCGAACATGATGCGGTCGACCTCGATTTCATCGCCGCCGGTGAGCGTGCCCTTCAGGCCGCCCGCCGTCTCCTCAATGCGGGAGAACACCTGGCCGCACACCACGTCGATGCCCTTCTTCCTCATTTCGGCGGCGAGGTGGTTGCGGACGTCATCATCGAAGCCGCGCAGGATCTGCTCGCCGCGATACAAAAGCGTGGTGTCGACGCCGAGGGCATGGAAGATGCAGGCGAACTCCACCGCGATATAGCCGCCGCCGGCCACCACCATGCGGCGCGGCAGGCGGTCGAGATGGAAGGCCTCGTTGGAGGTAATGACATGCTCGATGCCGGGCAGGTCGTCGACCAATCTCGGGCGGCCGCCGGTGGCGATGAGGACATGTTTCGCCGTCACATGGCGATCCTCGGCGACGATGCGCAGCGAATGGGCATCGCGCAGTTCGGCGCGCGAATGAACGATCTCGACGCCGGCCGATTCAAGGTTGCGCACATAGATGCCGCTGAGGCGGTCGATTTCGGTGTCCTTGTTGGCGATCAGGGTTTTCCAGTCGAAGGAAACCCCCTTGGTGGTCCAGCCGAAGCCGACTGAATCCTCAAAGTTTTCGGCGAAATGGCTGGCATAGACGAGGAGCTTCTTGGGTACGCAGCCGCGGATGACGCAGGTGCCGCCGACCCGGTATTCCTCGGCAACCGCCACCCTGGCGCCGTAACCGGCCGCGATGCGCGCAGCCCGCACCCCGCCGGAGCCCGCGCCGATGACGAAAAGATCGTAGTCGTAGGTGGTCATGGCTAAGCGCTCGCGGGGCGTGTCAACGTCTCGACGCCGCCGGGCCCGGCGATAATGGCCATGCCGGCCATGCCGATGAACAGGCCCGATTCCACGATGCCGGGGATGGCGGAAAACGCCGCCGCCAGCTTACGCGATTCAGGAATGCTCCCGAAGGCGCAGTCGATGATGAGATTGCCGTTGTCGGTGACGAAGGGCTTGTCACCGCCCATGCGCAGCGACAGACCGCCCGATGCGCCGGCCCATTGGGCGGCCTGGCTGAGTTTCATGGCCGTGGCGCGCCAGCCGAAGGGCACCACCTCCACCGGCAGCGGAAACGCGCCCAGCACCTCGACCTTCTTGGATTGATCGGCGATGACGATCATGCGTTTTGAGGCAAAGGCCACGATCTTCTCGCGCAGCAACGCCCCGCCGCCACCCTTGATGAGATCGAGATGGCCATCCAGTTCGTCGGCCCCGTCGACGGTGAGATCAAGCTCGGGGGTTTCATCGAGCGTGGTGAGGGGAATGCCCAGGCTTTTAGCCTGGCGGTGCGTGGCCTCCGACGTCGGCACGCACAAGACGTCGAGCCCGGCCTTCACCCGCTCGCCCAGGCCGGTGACGAAATGCGCCGCTGTCGACCCGGTGCCAAGGCCAAGCCGCATGCCGCCCTCGACATGGTCGAGGGCGGCATAAGCGGCTTTCTTCTTCTGCTCGTCAGGCGTCACTTCGCCAAGCCGCCCATCAGCATGTATTTGAGCTCGACGAACTCGTCCATGCCGTGGCTGGAGCCTTCGCGACCTATCCCCGACTCCTTGACGCCGCCGAACGGGGCGACCTCGGTGGAGATGATGCCCTCGTTGATGCCGACGATGCCATAATCGAGGCCCTCGCCGACGCGCCAGACGCGGCCGATGTCGCGGGTATAGAAGTAGCAGGCAAGGCCGAACTCGGTGTCGTTGGCCTTCTGGATGACCTCTTCCTCGGTCTCGAACTTGAACAGCGGGGCGAGCGGGCCGAAAGTCTCCTCGCGGGTGACCTTCATGTCGGAGGTCACGTCGCGCAGGATGGTCGGCTCGACGAAGTTGCCGCCCAGCATCTTGCCGCCGACCACGATCTTGGCGCCCTTGGCGAGGGCATCGTCGATGTGCTCCTTGACCTTCTCGGCGCCGGCCTTGTTGATGAGCGGGCCAGTGGTGATGCCATCCTCGGTGCCGTCGCCGACCTTCAGCTTCTTCACCGCATCGGCGAGCTTCGCGGCGAAGGCGTCATAGACGCCCGCCTGCACATACAGCCGGTTGGCGCACACGCAGGTCTGGCCGGCGTTGCGATATTTCGAGGCCATGGCGCCCAGCACCGCGGCATCGAGGTCGGCGTCGTCGAAGACGATGAACGGGGCATTGCCGCCCAGTTCCATGCCGACCTTCTTGACGGTCCTGGCGCACTGCTCCATCAGCATCTTGCCGATCTCGGTGGAGCCGGTGAAGGTGAGCATCTTGACCACCGGGTTGGTGGTGAGTTCGCCGCCGATCTCGGACGCCTTGCCGGTTACCACGTTGATGACGCCGGCCGGGATGCCGGCCCGCTCGGCCAGTTCGCACAAGGCCAGTGCCGACAGCGGCGTCTCGGAGGCCGGCTTGATGACGATCGAGCAACCCGCCGCCAGCGCCGGACCGGCCTTCCTGGTGATCATCGCATTGGGAAAATTCCACGGGGTGATGGCGGCCACCACGCCCACCGGCTGGCGGATGACGACGATGCGGGCATCGGACTTATGGGTGGGGATGGTCTCGCCATAGATGCGCTTGGCCTCTTCGGCGAAGAACTCGATAAACGAGGCGCCATAGGCGATCTCGCCGCGCGCTTCGGCCAGCGGCTTGCCCTGCTCGGCGGTCATGATGCGGGCCAGGTCCTCCTGGTTCTCCATCATCAGATTGAACCACTTGCGCAAGTTGTTGGCGCGTTCCTTGGCGGTCTTGCCGGCCCAGCCCGGCATCGCCTTTTCAGCCGCGGCAACCGCGGCGGCGGTTTCGGCCTTGCCCAGCTTCGGTACCGTGGCGATCACCTCGGCGGTCGCCGGGTTGGTCACCTCGATAACATTGGCGCCCTTGACCCACTTGCCATCAATGTAGCATTCCTCGCGCAGCAGCGACTTGTCGCGGATGCTGTCGCGTAACGGCTGACTCTTGCGAATATCCATGATGGTGAACTCCCTGTCTTAAGAGGTGGTGGTGCCAAAGCACCGGAATTTGGCCGCGTTCTAGCACAGCCGCGGCACCGGCTCCATAGTCCCGGGCGCCACAAACGCCGGGCGCCGGGATCGCATGGAGCGATCGGGGGTTTGTCGGTTTAGATGAATCGGTTACGCGGGATAACTCACAGTTCGATTCAGCTTGTTCATGTAGCGATTCAACGTGGCGAATTAAAGATTTGATGAGGACGGCGAACCCCATGCGCCTCAAAGGCCTGATCTTCGATCTCGACGGCACCCTGGTGGACACCGCGCCCGATCTCGCGGCGGCGACCAATCATGTGCTCTCCTCGGAGGGCCGCCGGGCGGTCAGCCTGGATGAAATCCGCGCCATGGTGGGCCAGGGTGCGCGGCGGCTCATCGAGCGGGGGTTTGCCGCCACAGGTTCCCCGCTGGAGCCGCAACGGCTGGAGCCGCTCTTCAAGCGCTTCCTCGATCATTACATGGACCACATCGCCGATCAGAGCCAGTTGTTCCCTGGTGTAGCCGATCTCGTCGCGCGTTGCCGCGCCGCGGACATTTCGCTGGCGGTGTGCACCAACAAGCCGGAAGCCTTGTCGGTGAGCCTGATCGCCGCCATGGGGCTGGCGCAAGATTTTCCAGTGATCATCGGCCCCGACACTATCGGCATCGCCAAGCCCGATCCAGCACCCTATCTCGAGGCCTGCTGGCGGCTCGGCCTGGAGGCGGGCGAGACGCTGATGGTCGGCGACAGCGAGACCGACATCGCGACCGCCCGGGCCGCTGGCGTACCGGTCATCGCGGTGAGCTTCGGCTATACCGACCGACCGGTCGCCAACTTTTCACCCGACCACATCATCGATCACTTCGACGAGGTCTGGGGGCTGATCTCGGAGCGGCTGGCAGCGCGGTCCTGAGCCGCTTCAAGCCGCCCCAGCAGGGTCGCCGCCAGCAACAACAGACCCGCCATCGGCACGAGGTAGAAGAGCGCAGCCGTCCAGGTGCCAACCTCACCGACGACAAAGGTGGTGACGGCCGGACCGACAAGCTGCCCGCACGCCACGCCCTGGAACATCAGCCCGTTGACGGTCGCTGCATGTTGCGGCGACGGCGCATGGCGCGCCACGGCAGCAAACATGGAGCCGGGGATCATGCCGCCGAATGCCGAAAAGGCAACGGCGCCGGCGATGCGCAGCGGCGCCGGCAGGGCCTCGGTCATCAACAGGCTGGAGCCGGTCGCCATGGCAAGGGCGGCCATCTGCAACAGCCGCATCCGCTGAGCCCCGCGATCGAGCAGTACGCCGGCAGCAATATTACCGGTGATGTTGGCGAACATCACCAGGGCGCCGGCGGCGGCAGCCGCAGCGACACTCCAGTGCGCGCGCTCAACCAGGATGAGTGGCACGAAGGCCGTCACCGCCAGGTATTGCGCCGAATAGCAACCGAACGTGGCGGTCATGAGAAGCGGCCCCGGGGCGTGGGTCACATCCTTCAGGCGGCGGCCCAGGCTCGCCTGCGCCGGCTCGCCCCTCACCCCTTTGAGATTCTCCTTGGGGGCCGCCCACCACAGCGCCAGCATCACCGGCACGAAAAGCGCCGACAACGCCACCCATAAGCCGCGCCAGCCGATGAGGCCGATGGCGCTGCCCCCCGCCAGCAGCACCATGGCGGCGCCGGCAGGCAGGAAGGTGCCCCACAACCCCATGACCGTGTGGCGATGGCGCTCGCTCGACAGCTTCATCATCAAGGGCGGCAGCGATACCGAGACGAGAAAGAAGCCGACGCCCTCGCCGGCGCGCGAGGCAATGAGGGTCACGGGACTGGATACCATAGCGCCGCCGAGGCCGGCCAGCAGCGACAGGCAAAAGCCCGCCATCGCCACGCGCAACTGGCCGAAATGATCCGACACGAGGCCGAACAGGACCCCGGCCATGGCCGCCACCAGCGAGAACATGGATACAACGAGGCCGGCCTCGAACAACGACAGCGAGAGGTCGGTGCGCAACACCGGCAGGGCGGCCGGCGCCTTGCCGACCAGAAAGGCGATGGCGATGCCGGCACCCAGCACCGTCAGGACCCGCACCCAGGGGGTCGATCGCTCAGCACCTAACTGCGGCGCGCTCATGCTCGATGTCCATTCAAAAAATTTTAGGCATCACCATTTCGCCGCCTGTGTTGCAGCCACAATCCGCCGCAATCCACGCCCACTCCTGACGCGTGCCATATGGCACAGGAACAACCATGGAGACTACCGAAAATGATACGCGCATTGGCGGTCGCGGCTGTACTTGTCGCGAGTGTTGCTGGGGTGCATGCAGAGGACGTGGCAATCGGCAATGTCGATCAGTGCAACGAGGCGGCGGCGATGTTGGACGGCCTTCTGGCGGATACAAACGTCACTGGCGACAACCTCGACACGGCGACGGAGGCCGTCGACAACCTGAAGGCAGCCTGCGAAAGCGGCGATCTCGAGACCGCCAGCAGCGCAGCCACCACTGCGCAGGGCATCCTCAAGGCCGACTAATTCGAACACCCCACCCGAGCCGGCCGCACCCGCGGCCGGCTTTGCGGGCCTTCAGCGGCGCTGTCATGGCACCGCCTTGCCGGCAGATGGCGGCGCTTGACTTCAAACGAGCCGCGCCGCTATATCGCTCCCCGATCCCAAGGGCGGCTAGCTCAGCTGGTAGAGCACTGTGTTCACATCGCAGGGGTCACTGGTTCGAGTCCAGTGCCGCCCACCAGTTTCTCTCAATGAGTACAATACGTTAGAGAGAAACCTCCTCCGCACAAGATCGCCTGAATCTCGGCTGTCACACTGGTGTCACAGCAAGAGGTTCGCCACGGCCACCATCCGCAAGCGAGGGGACAGGTTCCAGGTCCAGGTCCGTCGCAAAGGCTTCCCCCCGATATCCCGATCCTTCCTGAAGCTCAAGGATGCCCGGCAGTGGGGCAACTCAATGCGAGCAGCAAGCAGACAGGAAGGACATGACGTCGAGCGGTGGAGGCTGAATGCATTTCTCCGCCATCCGATATGCCGAAAGAATCTACTCGAATTGTCACCGGCGGACTTCGCTCGATGCAGGGACGAACGCCCAAAGGTGGTTCACTCGAAGACCCTCAAGACCGAACTCTGCCCCATCCACAACATGTTCGAAATGGCACAGGACGAATGGGGATTGCCATTCCGGTCGCTGACCTGGATCTTGAACTGGCCATCGGCCGAAATCGTGCCTTTCTTTGGAAATATTTGTTGCGGTTCGCTGATCTTATTTTCCTTGATATCGAGAGGGAATGATCGGTTACCCGCGGCCGGCCGACACGGAACGCTTGCGGCCCGTTTGACGCGCACGGCTACTTCAAAAAGGATGGGCCGGCGGTAGCCGCGATAATCGATTTCATTCGTCAGTAGTGCAGCGCTTCACACAAAGGTATTTGCAGAAGTCTGCTGATGGCGCGAAGTCGCCGTACTGAAGCCTTCCAACGATCGACGCTATGGGGGTGAAGCGGACACAAAGGAGCACCTGCCAAGACGGCAGCTCATGACCCAGAACCGACTCCAAGGCGACGTCAAAGGTTGATCCGCCTGGCACGGCGATCATGCCTCTCAGTTAGCGAGAGGCGAGAGTCGGCGCAAAGGTTTCAGGCGCGAGCGTTGCGGCATCCTTGTCATGGGCATGTTCGAGCGCGCTGATGGGTGCAGAAACAAGGCGATCACTCATCACACTGGCTTGGCCATAGCCGAGAAAGGCCACTTCCCAAATCCTGCCCAACCTGTCGCCATCATGCAGGGATTGCGGGCCGTAAGCCTCGAAGTTGTCGATGACGGAACCCGAGACCTGATCGAGACGCACCCGCGCGTCCTCACTGTAGATGCCGACCTTGCCGCCAGTATAGGCGGCCTCGCGATCGGTGAAGGTAACGATGTCTTTGCCGTCGATGGCGACGGTCATCGTCGCATCGTGCTGGGCGACGTGGAAGCGGTACCAGGTCCCGGTGGTAAACCTGATGTCATCACCGCTGGCAAGGAACCTCTGGCCGCCGGCATAAACAGGATCCCGCTTTCCCAGTTCCCAGCCGTTCATTTTCAGTGCGAAGTAGTAGAAGTGATCGTTGTCGACATAGTGCCATACCAGCCAGGCGGTTTCCCATGGGTTGGCTTGCGAGCCGGTTCGCAGTTGCTCGTCTATGAAGGTGTCGCCGTCGAAGGTAACATTGCCTTGAAACCTGTCGTCGCTGACGACGAGTGCGGCATGCGTTTCGGCAGGTTTAGTGGATGGCTTGGGGGCGATGGTGATCATGCGGTCGCGGCTGACAAGGCCCGAGCGACAACCTGCTGCAATTTTGTCGCGAGTGCAGCAGTTCAAATTGTCCGTCATCGGCTGAGACAGGTCATAGGCGGCCGCGTAGCCGTTTTTGACCTTCATGCCGGTGACATTGTCGATATTGTGCTGCGCCCCAGTGACTGCGCCCGACAGCGCCCCGCTCAACAACAGCGCAAGTGTTTGCCCCCACATGCCTTGACCCCCTCACCCAACTATTTTTGTTGAGGCGAAGGCTAGCGGAGCAAGATTGGGTTTCCGTCAAACCGATCGCGCGCAATCGATCAAACGCGCACAGTAATCGTTAACCATAGAAAGGGCCTTTGCGGATGCGGTCCCCAGATCTTCGCGCTTTGCGAGTGAGTTGGCATACCGCAACCCTCAGTCTTCCAATCCGCCATGAGAGCAGCCTTGACGACGCAGAACGGCCACAAGATTGTGTCACCCACAACGACTGCTTCTGGCCCTAGGCTGCTGAATTAGGCAGGACCCGGAAATGTCCGCTGTTGGGGGCAAAGCGGACATGAAGGAGCAGCGACCAGAATGTCCGCATTTGATGGAGTGGATGCCCCCACCCGACGGTATCGCAATGTGCCAAGGTGGTGATTGATCAATCGCCACGAAAGGAGAGAGCATCCATGGGGCAGGCTAGCATTATTGGCATCGATCTCGCAAAACGGGTCTTTCAGGCGCATGGCTCGGCGGCAATGGAGGCTTGCGCGACGGCACATGGCTGGGGCCGGGAGATTGGCCGGCTCGGGCACGAGGTTCGACTGATACCGCCGATCTATGTGAAACCCTTTGTGAAGCGCCAGAAGAGCGACGCGGCTGACGCCGAGGCGATCGCGGAGGCGGCATGACGTCCGACCATGCGTTTTGTCGCCGTGAAGAGCGAGGACCAGCAGGCACGCTCGATGATCTTTCGGACCCGCGATCTTCTGGTGCGCCAGCGCACGCAGCTGGGGGTGTAAGGAGGTCGCCGAGCGGTAAGGGCATATCATCGACAAGATCCGGATCAGACGAAGCAGTTTGGGTCAAGGAGCCAAGGAGCTCGGGCTTTTGATGTGCCTCTGGTCCGCGCAAAAAGGTCTGACACATGACCGCACTCGATCACACGACCGAACCGCACAAAACCCCTTGCATCAACGCGGGCATCCACACATGACCCAAGTGAGAGGTTGAGTGGGTGAAAGCTCAGGCTCCTGCGGAAGTGTCGACCTCGCACGTGGGCGTGCTGAGCCCCTCGCCTCACGCCTGCCTAAGGTTCATGCGCATGCGGCGCTCGACGCGGCGGGTGAAGAGCGACATCGGCCAGG
>CAZMSA010000145.1:0-9368 GCA_964568825.1 uncultured Rhizobiaceae bacterium
CACTCGATGAATCACGCAAACACGCCGATGGGAATCCCCTTCTCAAACACGCTATCAGGTGGGCAGCTGCCCGGAAACGACCATGGCCGGCATCGGCACGTACAGCGTGTCGCCCCTGGCGAAGGACTGCAGGGCGGTTTCGATCTCGTTGCGCACGGTCGCGTAGACGTCTTCGGTCTGGCGTTCGAGGATCATGGTGACCCGCACGCTGAATTTCTTGAAGAAGTCCATAAACCCGTCTGCGGGTGCCGGTAGAACAACCGGGACTTCGGCGATGGCGACGTCCTCGAAGCCTGCGTCCTGCATGATCGAGGTCGCGGCGGCAGGGTCGCTGAAGCGGAAAGGCGGCGGGGCGGGTGGAAGGCCCACATCCATGTTGGTGTGGCTTGCCATGGCCTTGAAGAGCGTGGCGAAGAAGGCGACTTGTCGGGGCCCAGCCACTGCGATCAGGCATAGCGCCCGCCGGGTCTCAGACCCCTGGCAGCCTCGCTGATGGCCTCTTCCGGCTCATCGAAGTGGAAGACGCCGAAATTGCAGATGGCGGCATCGAAGGCATCGCTCTGAAGGTCGAGCGCGGTGGCATCGCCGGTGACGAAGTCGCAATCGGGAAAGCGCCGGGCGGCCGTCCTCACCATCTCGGGGGCGAAATCGACACCGGTGACGTCGCAACCGATGGCGGCCGCTGCGCCGGCGGCATAGCCGGGCCCGGTGCAGATATCGAGCACCCGATCACCGTAACGAGGCAGTACGCTGTTGAGTAGCGCCGGGATAGCCTGGGTTGTTGCCCGTGCCGTGGTGGTTTCGTAGCTGTCGGCGCGATCGTTCCAGCCGTCGCGTTCGATTTCTGCGAAAGTCGCCATCATCACCTCCCGTTGCTATGTCTTGCCTGCGCTCGTCATTGTGGCGTCGTGCGTGTGATGCCTGAAGGATGAGATTGGGCAGAAAGGGGCCGGTTTGGCCAATGAACCTGACCCGCATGCCGCCGCCGCTACCCGGCTGAAGATGGACATTCTGGCAGCGCCGGAAACTGGCGGATCGATTCTTTAGCCGGACCCTCATCTTCATATTCCGTTACGTCATGTTGCTGTCGAGGATGTTGGTTGTCAAGCGATGGTCCAACCGCACGGCCTGTGCGATACCCCGCGTCGAGGACAGAATGCGCCGGCGACCTTTTCGACAGAAACGGCCAATTACAGACATTTCCGGGCATTTATCACCACGCCGCAAGCATATAGACCAGTGGCAACGACCCAATGGCTGCTGTTGATGGAGGAACTGCAGCAGGGCAGGGCCTAGCCTTTGCCATCTTGATCTGGATCATTGCTATTTAAGTCCCGAACGCCAGTTTCAGCACAACAGGCAGCGGGCAACCTGAAAGGGCGAGCAAATGACGAGTTCAGGCAGCACAGCCCTGATCACGCTGGCCGGTCTCGATGCCCTGGTGCAGGCCTTGGCGGGAAGGGGTTATCGTGTGCTTGGACCGAGCATGCGCGACGGGGCTATCGTCTATGACGATATTGTCGCCGTGGGCGATTTGCCGGCCGGATGGCGCGACCGTCAGGAAGCGGGCCGCTATCGGCTGGAACGGCGCGATGATGACGCGGTTTTCGGCTATGCGGTGGGCCCGCACTCGTGGAAGCGTTTCCTGCATCCCCCAAGCGAGTCCATGTGGAGCGTGCGCAGGACCGACGACGGCTTGCAGCTCGAAAGCGCTGTCGAGGAGGCGCCGCGCTATGCCTTCATTGGCGTGCGTGCCTGCGAGATCAATGCCATCGCCGTACAGGACCGGGTGTTTCTCGACGGACCGTTCAAGGACAAGGGTTACGATATCCGACGCCGTGATGCTCTTATCGTGGCGGTCAATTGTGCCGAGGCCGGGGAGACCTGCTTTTGCGTCTCCATGCAGACAGGGCCAAAAATCTCAACCGGCTTCGACCTCTGCCTGACTGAGCTGCTGGACGGCAGGCGGCATGCCTTCCTGGTTGAGACCGGTAGCGAGGCAGGCGCTGAGATTCTGGCCGAAGTGCCGCATGACCCCGCAACCGATGCCGACATCGCGGCAGCCGAAGCGGTCAGCCAACGCACAGCGGACAATATGGGGCGCGTGTTGGAAACCTCCGGCTTGAAGGAGCTACTGCAAGGCAATCTCACCCATCCGCAATGGGACAAGGTGGCCGAGCGCTGCCTGACGTGCGGAAATTGCACAATGGTGTGTCCGACATGTTTTTGCACCACCGTGGTTGACCACAGCGACTTGGCCGGCAGCGTCGCCGGACGCACACGGGAGTGGGATTCCTGTTTCACACTCGATTTTTCCCACATCCACGGCGGCAGCGTGCGCAAGACCACTGCTTCGCGCTATCGGCAATGGATGACCCACAAGCTCGCCCATTGGTACGACCAGTTCGGCACGTCAGGCTGCGTCGGCTGCGGGCGCTGCATCACCTGGTGCCCGGTCGGTATCGACATCACCGAAGAAGCCGCAGCCATCCGGGCGACCGCCGAGACGCCAGAGGTTGAAACATCATGAAACAGATTGATGCGCTTTTGAAAGAGTTGCCGTTTTTTGCTGCCCTTGCGCCCGAACAATATCGTTTCATCTCCAGCTGCGCCCGCAATCGCCGCTTCGATGCTGGTCAATACCTGTTTCGCGAGAGCGCCCCGGCTGACGAGTTCCTGGTTATCCGTCATGGCAAGGTGGCGCTGGAGATCGTGGTGCCCGGTCAGGCACCCATCGTCATTGCGACACTGCATCAAGGTGACGTCGTGGGCGCCGCGTGGATGGTGCCGCCCTATCGCTGGATGTATGATGCCCGCGCCGTGGAGCTCACCCGGGCAATCGGCATCGATGCGGAATGCCTGCGCGGCAAGTGCGACGCCGACCCGCGTCTTGGCTACGATATGATGAAGCTGTTCCTCCCCATGCTGGTCAAGGGTCTGCATGCCACGCAATTGCAACTGCTCGATGTCTACCGTCGGCACTGACATGGAACGGGTCCCCTACGGTCTCTTGCTGCCTGCCTTTTACAAGGTGCGCGCCGCAGTGTGGGAATTGCCCGACACGGTGACGCTGGAGCTTGCACCCGGGACCGGCAGCACCCCCGTCTTCCTGCCCGGCCAGTTCAACATGCTGTATGCATTCGGCGTCGGCGAGATCGCCATCAGCTTGAGCGGCAACCCGGCCGATAACGAGTCCTTCGTGCACACCGTGCGCAACGTAGGTGCGGTGAGTTCCGCCCTTTGTGGCCTTGCTCCCGGCACCCAGATCGGGATTCGCGGTCCCTTCGGAACGGGCTGGCCGCTCGATGCGGCCGAGGGCGGCGATGTGGTCATGGTGGCCGGCGGCCTTGGTCTTGCCCCCTTGCGCCCGGCGATCCTTCACATTCTCAGCCACCGCGAGCGCTATGGGCGCGTGACGATCCTGTTCGGCACCCGCAACCCGGCCGAGATGCTGTTCCGCAGCGACCTGGAAGACTGGCGTCAGCGCCTCGATATCGACATCGAAGTGACGGTCGACCATGCCGATCCATCCTGGCATGGCAGCGTGGGAGTCGTGCCGGGTCTCATCGCGCGGGCCTCTTTCGATCCGAAACGCACCATTGCCATGGTGTGCGGACCCGAGGTGATGATGCGCTTCACCGCCGCAGCGCTGACGGCAGCGGGTGTGCCGGAGAATGGCATCTATCTCTCGATGGAACGCAACATGAAATGTGCCGTCGGCCTGTGCGGCCATTGCCAGTTCGGGCCCGACTTCATCTGCAAGGATGGGCCGGTGATGCGTTTTGACTGCATTGCGTCCATCTTTGCCGTCCGGGAGGTGTGATATGCAACCTACAAAGCGCCCCCGCCTGGCGGTGTGGAAATTCGCCTCATGCGACGGTTGCCAGCTTTCGCTTCTCGACTGCGAGGACGAGCTTCTGGCCGTGGCCGATGCGGTCGAAATCGCCAATTTTCCCGAGGCCTCCAGCGCGATCTCGGAGGGGCCTTACGATCTCTCGCTGGTCGAGGGGTCGATCACCACGGCCCACGATGCCAGCCGTATTCTGGAGGTCAGAGCGCAATCGAAATATCTGATAACGATCGGCGCCTGTGCCACAGCCGGCGGCGTCCAGGCGTTGCGCAACTTCGCCGACATCGACGACTTCGTCGCTGCCGTCTACGCTTCGCCGCAATTCATTTCCACGCTTGCCACCTCGACGCCGATCTCGGCTCATGTGCCGGTGGACTTCGAGCTGCAGGGTTGCCCGATCAACAAGGTGCAACTCATCGAAGTCATCAGCGCCTTTCTTGCCGGGCGCAAGCCGGCAATCGCCGCCTACAGCGTATGCATCGAGTGTAAGCGACGTGGCACGACGTGCGTGATGGTGCAGGGCACGCCCTGCCTCGGCCCCGTGACCCATGCCGGGTGCGGTGCCATCTGCCCGGCCTATCGGCGCGGCTGCTATGGCTGCTACGGGCCGATGGAGAGCCCCAACATGGCGGCACTGGCGGCCGAGTGGCAGGCCCTGGGCGCAAGCCCGCGTGACCTGAAGCGCGCCTTGACAACCTTCAACGCTGCTGCCGAACCGTTCCGCAAGGAGAGCGAAGCGCATGGCGACTAAGACCATCAAGGTCGACTATCTGGCCCGGGTGGAGGGCGAGGGCGCCCTCGACCTCACCATCGCCGACGGCAAGGTGACCGCGGCGAATTTGCGCATCTTCGAGCCGCCGCGCTTCTTCGAGGCCTTTCTGCGCGGGCGCGGCTACGAGGAGACGCCCGACATCGTCGCGCGCATCTGCGGCATCTGTCCCATCGCCTATCAGATGAGCGCCGTGCATGCCATCGAGGCCGCCTTCGGCGTCAAGGTGGAGGGCCAGTTGCGTGCACTACGGCGGCTCATCTATTGCGGCGAATGGATCGAGAGCCACGCGCTTCATATCGTCATGCTGCACGCACCCGACTTCCTCGGCTTTGCCGACGGCATCAAGATGGCCACGGTCTACGGCGACATGGTGCGCACGGGCCTGGCGCTGAAGAAGGCCGGCAACGAGGTGCTGCGGGTGCTGGGCGGGCGCGAGGTTCACCCGGTCAATGTCCGCCCGGGCGGTTTCCATCGCCTCCCGACAGCGGCCGAGATGGCAGGGCTCGCCGAGACGCTGAAACGCGCCCGTGACGATGCCATCGCGCTGACGCGCTGGGTGGCGGACTTTCCGTTTCCCGATCTCGAAATGGACTACGAGTTCGTGGCGTTGAGGCACCCGGACGAATATCCCTTCAACGAGGGACGCATCGTCTCCAGCCGCGGCATCGATATCGACATCGCCGATTATGACAGCGCCTTCGAGGAGCGCCACCTCGCCCGCTCCACTGCACTTCATTCCATGACCCGCGAGCGCGGCGCTTATCTGGTTGGCCCGCTGGCACGCTATGGGCTCAATTTCGACCGCCTGCCGCCACACGTGCAGGATCTGGCGAAGGAGGTAGGACTGGGCCCCCGTTGCACGAACCCGTTCAGGAGCATCATCGTCAGGGCGATCGAGGTGGTTTTTTCATGTGACGAAGCACTCCGTATCATCGCCGCCTATGAAAGACCCGAAGGCGCTTTCGTGCCACTTGCGCCGCGTGCCGGCACCGGCTTCGGCTGCACCGAGGCGCCGCGCGGCATCTGCTGGCACCGTTATGACTTCGAGCCCGATGGAACGATAAAGACGGCGCGCATCGTCCCGCCCACCTCGCAGAACCAGGCGAGCATCGAGTCCGATCTGGCGGCTGTCGCCGGAACGATGGTCGATGCGCTGGACGATGAGATCCGCCATCGCTGCGAGCAGACCATTCGCAACTACGACCCATGCATCTCCTGCTCGGCGCATTTCCTCAAGCTGACGGTCGAACGGCAATGAGCGAGGAAGGCGACAGTGACACGCGCGTGCTGGTTCTGGGCATCGGCAATCCCGACCGCGGCGACGATGGGATCGGGCCGCTGGTCATCGAGTGTCTGGCAGGGCGGCTGCCTTGCGCGGTGGATGTGCGTGTGCGCGCGGGCGATGTACTGGCGCTGATTGACGACTGGACGAATTTCCAGAGTGTCATCGTCGTCGATGCGGCCGCCTCGATAGGGGCGCCGGGACGGGTGCACCGCATCGATGCTTTGCACGAAACGCTGCCGATGCCGCCGTTGCCGGCTTCCAGTCACGCCTTCGGACTAACAGAGGCGCTTGCCCTGGCGCAGGCGCTGGGGAGCGCACCTGCCGAGGTTGTGGTCTATGCGATCGAGGGCGAAGCTTTCGAGGCGGGTGCGGCCATGACCCCGAAGGTGCGGGCAGCCGCAAGGGGTGTAGCCGACAAGGTGGCGACGGACGTGCGCCAAATGCTGCGGCCGCATGCGGAGGCCAAGAGTCATGCATGAGACCGGCATCGTCAGGGATCTGGTGCGGCATCTGGAAATGGCAGCCCTGGATGCGGGCGCTGAGCGGGTGGTGAGCGCCACAGTATGGCTCGGCGCTCTCAGCCAGTTCTCCGCCGAACATTTCCGCGAACATTTCTATCTGGAAGCAAAGGATGGGGTTGCCGAGGGCGCGACGGTGACCATCGAGCAGTCAGACGATGCGGGCGACCCTCACGCCCAGGACATCATGATCAAGAGCATCGAGCTTGAGGTCAGTGAAGCGGAGTCCTGAATGGACATACCTGCTAGGCCGGAGAGGACAGGCGACGAAGCGGCTCGCCAACGGCTGCGCATCGAGGTGACCGGTGCCGTTCAAGGCGTCGGGTTTCGCCCCTTCGTGCATCGCCTGGCCGTGGGTGAAGGATTGACGGGCTTTGTGCGCAATACCGCAGCGGGCGCCACGCTGGAAGTAGAGGGGAACTCGGCGGCCGTGCGGCAGTTTCTTTTGCGCCTCGATGGCGAGATCACGGCGCCTGCGCGGATCGAAACGAAACGATTGCGCGAGCTTCGCCTTCACGGCGATGATCATTTCGCCATCTCCGCGAGCAGCGGCAGCGGCAATCGGCGGGCGCTGGTGCTGCCGGATCTGGCCACCTGTCCGGACTGCACTGCAGAACTGTTCGATCCCGTCAACCGGCGCCACAACTATGCCTTCACCACCTGCACCCATTGCGGCCCGCGCTACAGCGTGATCGAGGCCATTCCCTATGATCGCGAGCGCACCAGCATGCGGCAGTTCAGCATGTGCGCGGCGTGCGCGGCGGAATATCACGATCCAGCCTCGCGGCGCTTTCACGCCGAGACCACAGCCTGCGCCGATTGCGGGCCGCAACTGGCCCTGTGGGACGGGGCAGGAAAGACCATTGCCCGCCAACATGGTGCCGTGCTCGAGGCGGCCGAGGCGATCAGGCAGGGAAAGATCGTGGCGCTCAAGGGGTTGGGCGGCTTCCAGCTTCTGGCCGATGCCGGCAATGCGGTGGCCGTCGCCAACTTGCGTGAGCGCAAGCAACGCCCGTCAAAACCGTTCGCCCTCATGGCGGGCTCGCTGGTCGAGGCACGCCGGCTTGCGGCGATCTCAGGCAGCGAGGAGCGGCTTTTGACATCTACCGCGGCGCCCATCGTGCTTCTTGCTGCGGCATCGCCGGCGTCTGGCGTGGCTCCGCAGGTTGCACCTGACAATCCGCTCTTGGGGATCATGCTGCCGTCGACCCCGCTGCATCTCCTTTTGCTGCGCGAACTGGGGCGCACCGTCGTTGCCACCAGCGGCAACAGGGACGGAGAACCGCTGGTTGCCGACGAGCACACCGCGCTGGAAGAGCTTGCCGGCATGGCCGACCTGTTCTTAGTCCACGACCGGCCAATCCTGCGGCCGGTCGACGATTCGGTGGCGCGGATGATCGCCGGAGAGCCGACGGTATTGCGGCTGGCCAGGGGATATGCGCCACTTTCGCTCAGGGACCAGCGTGCCAGAACGCCGATCATTGCCCTCGGCGGCCATCAGAAATCTGCCGTCGCCGCCGTTGTCGCAGGTCGCATCAATCTTGGTGCCCATATCGCCGACATGGAGACAGCCAATGCGCGCACCGCGCTCGAGCGGACTGCGAAGGAGCTCAGCGCACTCTATGGCATGAGGCCGGCTCTGGTAGTCTCGGACACCCACCCCGACTACTTCAGCACACGGCTTGCCCGATATCTCGGACCCCCCGTGCGCCAGGTGCCGCATCATCTGGCGCATGTCATGTCCGGGATGATCGACAACGGGCTCGATGGCGATCTGCTTGGTATCGCCTGGGATGGTACCGGCCATGGCGGTGACGGGACGATTTGGGGCGGTGAGTTTTTGATGCTGCGTGGCAAGCGCTACGCCCGCGTTGCTCATTTGCTCCAGTTCCGCTTGCCGGGCGGCGAGGCGGCAGTGCGCGAGCCGCGACGCTGTGGCCTTGGCGTGCTTCATGAGATCTTCGGGGATGCCGCATTCACCCGCAGCGGATGTGGCGCTGCATCGGCTTTCTCGCTTCAGGAACTGGACGTCCTCAAGCGCATGCTGGAGTGCGGGTTCAACACCCCGCTCACCTCCAGCGCCGGGCGTTTGTTCGATGCGGTTGCCGCCATACTGGGGCTCTGCCAGAAGGCCAGCTTTGAGGGTGAGGCTGCCATGGCTGTCGAGTTTGCCGCGCGAAAGGCAGATGCGCCGGTGCCGTTGGCTCCCATTGCCCTGAACGACAGCGCCGGCGTGATCGCGCTCGACTGGCGGGCTCATCTGCATTCTCTGGTCGAAGCCATGGAGGCGGGCGCCTCGGCGCAGGGCCTGGCAAGAACCTTCCATACGGCGCTCGCCGATGCCATGCTCGCGGTGGCGTGTCGGCTCGGTCCAAGGCGCGTTCTGCTCACCGGCGGCTGCTTCCAGAATGCCTGCCTGACTGAAACGGCACTGGAGCGGCTGCGAAGCGGCGGCTTCGACGTCTATCGCCACCGCCGCGTGCCGCCTAATGACGGCGGGCTGGCGGCCGGACAGGCGGCCGCCGTCCTGCACCAGATGACAGAGGAGTGAGGGTGATGTGCCTCGCCGTTCCGGGTGAACTTTTGGAGATCGAAGGCGATGACCCGTTGAGCCGCCAGGGCCGCGTGTCCTTTGCCGGCATCGTGAAGATGGCGAGCCTTGCCTATGTACCCGAGGCTGTGCCGGGCGATTACGTGCTGGTGCATGCGGGCTTTGCGCTCACCGTCATCGACGAGGCCGAAGCCAAGCAGACGCTTGCCTACCTGGCCGCGTTCGAGCCGGAGGATCTGGCGTGAGACATGTCGATGAATATCGCGACCCTGCCGCCGCGCGCCGCTATGGCGATGCCATCGCACAGATCACCACGCGCGACTGGATCCTCATGGAAATCTGCGGCGGCCAGACCCATTCCATCGTGCGCCATGGCATCGACCGCATGCTGC
>CAZMSA010000146.1:0-9272 GCA_964568825.1 uncultured Rhizobiaceae bacterium
GAATCTCGGGCAGGGCGAAGGTGGCCTGTTCGGCGGCGATGATGATGTCGCAGGAAATCATGATCTCGAAGCCGCCCCCGAACGCCAGGCCGTTGACGGCGCACACCACCGGTTTCGAAAGCCCCGCCAGTTCCTGCAGGCCCCCGAAGCCGCCGACGCCATAATCGGCATCGGCCGCCTCGCCGCCGGCGGCCGCCTTCAGGTCCCAGCCGGGACAAAAGAAACGCTCGCCCGTGGCGGTGAGGATGGCTGCGCGCAGTTTCGGGTCGTCGCGGAAGGAAGCGAAGATATCGCCCATGAGGCGGCTGGTGGCGGCGTCGATGGCATTGGCCTTGGGCCGGTCGATGGTCACTTCCAGCACCTTGCCGCGTCTTTCGGTACGGATCGGGTCGCTCATTGCGGGTCTCCTTTTCCCTGGCGCAATGAAAGAAGGGCATCGACGGCGATGGCGCCCTCACCTTCTTCGAGCACCATCAGCGGGTTGACGTCCAGTTCGGCCAGCGCCCCGGCGTGGGCGGCGGCGAAGCTGGCTATCGATTCAATGGCGGCGATGACGCCGGCCCGGTCGCCCGCCCGGCCGCGAAAGCCCGAAATGAGGCGCGATACGGCCAGCCGGTCGAGGGCTTGTTCGATCTCCAGCCGCGTCGTCGGCAGGATGAGGGTGGCCGCGTCCTTCAGGAATTCCGCCAGAACACCGCCCGCCCCGATGACCAGCGCCTGACCGAACTGCCGATCGGCGCGGACCCCGACGATCAGCTCGCACACGGCGCCCGGCACCATCTTTTCCACCAGCACCTCATCGGCAATCGACGCCATGCGCCCGGCGGCGGCATTGACAACTTCCTCGTCGCCGAGGTTGAGCGCAACGCCGCCGGCTTCGGTCTTGTGCGAAAGGGTGTGTCTGGAGGCTTTCACCACCACGGGAAAGCCGAGGCGTGAGGCGGCATCGGCGGCATCGCCGGGGGCGCACACCACGCCTTTCGGCACCTTCAGGCCGGCGGCCGCCAGCATGGCCTTGGCCTGATATTCGCTCAACGGCTTCGCCGCCCCGCAGTCGAAGTGATGAACCTGCATGGCAGGCGGGCGCAGGTTCGATGCGAAGCTTTCGCCGATGAAGGCGGCGGCCTCGACCGCGGCAAAGGCATCATCCAGCCCCAGCATGGGCGCGATGCCGGCATCAGACAGCCGCGCCGCGACGTCTTCGGGCATGTTCTCATGCAACGAGGTGGCGGTGATGGCCCGCGCCCCTGTCGCTCGTGCCGCATCGATCCAGCCGTCCGCCGTCACCAGCCAGGTGGCCGGATCCATGCCCGGCCTGGTGGGGATGTCGAGGATCACCATGGCCACGTCGTAACCGCCCTTCATGACCGCGGAAAAGGTCGCGGTGAGCTTGTCGCGCTGGTTCCAGATGAAGGTGTGATAATCGAGCGGGTTGTCGACCACCACATAGTCGTTGAGGGTGGCGGCGATGGCTTTGCGGGCTTCGGCATCGAAGGCCGGAAACGACACTTTGCGTCCCACCGCCATGTCGGCCACCAGCGCCGCCTCGCCGCCCGAACAGCTCAGCGACACCATGCGCGCGCCGTTCAGCGGGCCGCCATGGTGCAGCAGCTTCAGCGTCTCGACCAGCGCCGAGACCGAATGCACACGGGCGATGCCGTGGCGGTGGAACAAGGCGTCATAGAGCTCATCGGCGCCGGCCAGCGAACTGGTATGGCTCATGGCCACCTTGGCGCCCTGTTCGGAGCGCCCGGTCTTCAGCACCACCAGCGGCTTTTCAGCGGCGCGGGCGATCTCGGCGGCCGCGGCGAATTTTTCGACGTCCGAGACGCCCTCGATGTGCAGGCCGATGGCGGTGATGCGCCGATCATCGGCAAGGGCGCGGATGACCTCGGCCATGCCGATCACAGCCTGGTTGCCGAGAGTATAGAGCCCGGCCAGCGGCACGTGGCGCTTCATCATGGCGAAGTTGCAGGCGATGTTGCCCGACTGGGTGACGATGGCGATGCCGCTTTCAACCGGAACGAGGCCATGTTCGTCGGGCCACGGGCTCACCCGGTCGAGCGCATTGGCAAAGCCGTAGCAGTTGGGACCCATGACCGGCATGAGGCCAGCCGCGGCGATCAGTTCGGCCTGCAGGGCCTTTCCGGTGTCGTCGAGTTCGGCAAAGCCTGATGTATAGAGCACCACCCCGCCGGTGCCCATCTCAGCCAGGGCGCGCACCATTTCCACCGCCGGCTCGCGCCTGACGGCCACGAAGGCACAGTCGGGGGCTTCCGGCAGGCCGGCAATGCTGGCCAGGCATTTGACCCCGGCCAGCTCGTCGCGGCGCGGGTTGACGGCGTAGATACGGCCTTGAAAGCCCAGCTTCTTCGTCACCTTGAGCGCTGTCTCGGCCTCCCAGCCGCCGATGAAGGCAACGCTTTGAGGCGAGATCATGCGCTTCAGCGCCGGCACCATCGGCATTAAAATCAGCCTCCGAGCGGGCGCAGCAACTGGCGCGAGATGATGTGGCGCTGGATTTCCGAGGTGCCTTCCCAGATGCGCTCGATGCGGGCATCGCGCCAGATGCGCTCCAGCGGAAGCTCGTCCATCACCCCCATGCCGCCGTGGATCTGGATGGCCTCGTCGGCCACCATGGCGAGCATTTCCGTCGCCTTCAGCTTGGCCATGGCCATGTCGGCTTCGGTAACGCTGCCCTGGTCGTATTTCCACGCCGCTTCGAGGGTCAAAAGTTCAGCCGCCTTCATCTCAAGGGCCATGTCGGCAAGCTTGAAGGAGACGCCCTGGAATTTTCCGATCTGCTGGCCGAACTGCACCCTGTCGGCGGCCCATTGCAGCGCATGGCCCATGGCCCGGTCGGCGCGCCCGAGGCAGGTGGCGGCCACCTGCAGGCGCGTCGCGCCGAGCCAGGCGTTGGCGACGTCGAAGCCTTTATGAACATCGCCGAGGCGGGCCTCATCGGAAATGCGGCAATTGTCGAATTCGAGGATCGAGTTGGTGTAGCCGCGATGCGAGACGTTGCGGTAGCCGTCGCGCACCGTAAAACCTTGGTGGCCCTTGTCGATGATGAAGGCGGTGATCAGTTTCTTCCTGCTGCGCGGGGTGTCTTCCTCGCCGGATGCCGCAAACAGGATGACGAAGTCGGCCACATCGGCGTGGGAGATGAAGTGCTTGGTACCGTTGATCACCCAGTCGGACCCGTCGCGCACGGCGCTGGTCTTCATGGAGCGCAGATCGGAGCCGGCGCCGGGTTCGGTCATGGCGAGGCAGTCGGCCTTTTCCCCCTTCACGCAAGGCACGGTGTAGCGCTGGCGCTGTGCATCGTTGCAGGCCATCAGAATGTTGGAGGGCCGGGCGACGCAGTTCCAGTGCAACGCGTAGTTGGCGCGCCCCAGTTCCTTTTCATAAAGCACCCAGGTGAGGGTATCGAGACCGGCGCCGCCGACCTCTTCCGGCATGTTGGCGGCATAGAGCCCGGCTGCGATGGCCTTGGCCTTCAATTCCTCGCGCAGGTCGGCGCGCAGATGCCCGCTGCGCTCCACCTCGGCCTCATGGGGAAAAAGCTCGTTCTCAACAAATGCGCGGGTCGTCTCGACGATCATCCGTTGTTCTTCGGTGAGGGCGAAATCCATCAAAAACTACTCCGAATGAAAGGTTTCGGTATTGCCGTCGACGGCAATCGCCTGGCCCGAAACCATGGCAGCGGCGGGAGAGGCGAGGTGGAGGCACATGTCGGCGATCTCTTCCGGCCTGACGAAACGGCGCAGGGAGACCCCTTGGGTATAGTCGTGCCGTACCGCCTCGGCGCTGCGGCCGGTGGCAAGGGCCTCGGCGGCGATCACCCGGTCCATGCGCTGGCCTTCAACCGACCCGGGGCACACCGCGTTGACGCGGATGTTCCACGGCCCCACCTCGATGGCCAGCGACTTGGTGAAGCCGATGATGCCCCACTTGGATGCCGCGTAGGGCGTGCGGTTGGCGAGGCCATAGAGCCCGGCGGTCGACGAAAGGTTGATGATGACGCCGGAGCGTTCGGCCTTCATCACCGGCACGACGCGGCGGCAGGCCAGCATGGCGGCATCGAGATTGACGGCCATGCATTGCTGCCATTGATCGAGCGTCATGTCCTCGACCGGCCCCACCGGTCCGGCGATGCCGGCATTGTTGATCAGGACGTCGATGCCTTCCATGTCGTCGAGGCCGGCATCGAACCATTCATCCAGTGCATCCTCGTCGGTGACATCGACCTCGGAGGCAATGATTTCGGGATAGTCCTCGGTGACGGCCGCAAGGGCGCGTTCGTCCAGGTCGCAGATGTGGACGCGCGCATCATCATCGGCAAACGCCCTGGCGATCGCCCAGCCGATGCCGGCGGCGCCGGCGGTGATCATGACGCGCTGCGGGTAGGTCATGAGGGACGTTCCTTCGAGCGCGTGCCCCTGGGTCCTCGGGTCAAGCCCGAGGATGACAGAAGGTTAGACACCGCACAAATCAGTGTCATCCTCGGGCTTGACCCGAGGACCCAGGGGCAAAGCGCACTATGCGTTGAGTTCGTCGTACAAATCCCGCCACTGGGGATTGTGTTCCTCGATGAGCGCGATCTTTCACACCCGGTTCCAGTGTTTGAGGTTCTTCTCGCGCTGGATGGCATCGCGCACCTCGGCGTAGTCCTCGTAGTGAACGAGCACATGCACGTCATATTTTGCCGTGAAGCCCGCAACCAGCCGTTGCCTGTGTTCAGCGATCCGCCGCGCGAGGTCGCTGGTGATGCCGACATAGAGGGTGCCGTTGCGTTTCGAGGCAAGGATATAGACGAAATAGGCCATTGCCTCAGTCTGCCGCCCTGGGTCCTCGGGTCATGCCCGAGGATGACAGAGGGCTGGACACTGCACAAATCAGTGTCATCCTCGGGCATGACCCGAGGACCCAGGGGCGACACGGCGTGGCGCTTGGGTTGCCTCACCTCTTCGCCTTTTTCTTCAACAGCTTGCGCTCGCGCTTCACCACGCTGCCGGAGGCGATGTTGTGCTTTTCGAACAGCAGCATCATGTCGACCAGCACGTCATTGCGCTTGGCTTCCCATTCCGCCACCGGCTTGCCCTCGCCTTGCGCTTCGCAGCCCTCCACCAGCCGGGTTTCCAGCGCCTTGTTCCACTTGGGGAACTTGAGGTCGGTCCACGGCAACTCGAGGGTGGGGTCGAACTGGGAGATGAAATGGCGCATGCCGCCGGGGCCGCCAGCCAGATGATAGGTCATGAACGAGCCCATGATGGCCCAGCGCATGCCGGCCGAATAGACGATGGAATCATCGATGTCTTCGGTCGTCCCGATGTCCTTGTCGAGGATGTGCAACGCCTCGCGCCAAAGGGCCTCCTGCAGGCGGTCGCAGATATAGCCGTCGATCTCCTTCTTCAGCCGCAGCACCTTCATGCCGACGCTTTCATAGAATTTTCTGGCGCGATCGAGCGCCTCGGCCGAGGTCTTCTCACCGCCCACCGTCTCCACCAGCGGCAAGAGATAAACCGGGTTGAACGGGTGGCCGACGATCACCCGTTCGGGATGGGCGCACTTCGATTGCAGGCGCGAGGGCAAAAACCCCGAGGACGACGAGGCGATGATGACGTCGGGCCGCGCGGCCTTGTCGATGGCCGCAAACAGCTTGATCTTCAGGTTTTCACGTTCGGGGGCTGCTTCCTGCACGAAGTCCGCCTTGCGCGCCATCTTCTCGACATCATCGGTGAAGTTGAGCTTGCCCTTTTTCACCTTCTTGACGCCCATCAGCTTGAGGACCGAGGGCCAGGCGACCTTGACGGCGGCCTTGACGCGCGGGCCCGCGTCGGGGGCGGGGTCGTAGCAGATGACATCGAGGCCGCGCGCCAGGAAGCGTGCAGCCCACCCGGCACCGATGAGGCCGGCGCCGGCGATGCCGACGGTCTTGATCTTGTCACTCATTTCTTCAGACCCAGAATGTCGCGCGCCTCGGCGGGAGACGCCACCGTCGAGCCCAGAAGCTCGATGAGCCTGGTCGCCTTTTCGGTGAGCGAGCCGTTGGAGGCATAGACGCCCTTTTCGAGGTAGAGATTGTCCTCCAGCCCGATGCGCACATGGCCGCCGAGCAGGATGGCTTGCGCCACCATTGGGAACTGGTTGCGGCCGATGCCGAAGCCCGCCCAGATGGCGCCCGCGGGAAGCTGCGCCACCTGATAGGCCATGGTCTGGGGATCGCCGGGGGCGCCCCACGGAATGCCGAGGCAAAGCTGGAACAGCGGCTTGTCGGCAATCAGGCCCTCGGCGCACATCTGCCTGGCGAACCACAGGTTGCCTGAGTCGAAAATCTCCATCTCCGGCTTGACGCCGTAGGACTTAATGAGCTTGGCCTGCTGGCGCAACTGCATCGGGGTCTGCACCACGATGGAATTGCCGTCGCCGAAATTGAGGGTGCCGCAGTCGAGGGTGCAGATCTCCGGGCGCAGCTCGGCCACGTGCAGGAGCCGCTCGACGGGGCCGACGAGGTCGGTATTGGCTTCGTCGAACTTGCGCGGGGTCTCGCCTTCGCCCACCATGACATCGCCGCCCATGCCGGCGGTGAGGTTGATGATGACCTCGGTGTTCTTGGCCCGGATGCGCTCCATCACGTCCCGGTAAAGATCGACGCTGCGGGCGCCCTTGCCGGTCTCGGGGTTGCGCACATGGCAATGGACCACGGCGGCGCCGGCCGATGCGGCCTCCAGCGCCGAATTGGCGATCTGCTCAGGGGTGACGGGAATGGCCGGGTGCTTGCCGACAGTGTCGCCGGCGCCGGTCACCGCACAGGTGATGATGGTCTTGGGGGTCATGGGCGGGAATATCCTTATCTCGGCTCGCTGGGGCGGGGAGGGCTTCGGCCATCCGGGCTCGAATGAAAGCCTAATCGCTTTGCGCTGAACAATTTGATCTTTTCCGCCATCAATTTTTCAATTACCGTCATTTTCCATGAACTCCATCGATGTCGCCTTCGTCCTCGCGCCGCAGTTTTCGATGATTGCGCTCTATTCGGCGCTGGAGCCGTTGCGCGTCGCCAACCGCTTTCTGGGCGAGGCCTTCACCTGGCGCTTCGTCTCGGTCGACGGCGCGGCGGTGGTTGCCTCCAACGGCATCCCGGTGTCGGTGTCGGGCACGCTTCAGGCGATCGGCCGCCCGAACCTTGCCGTCGTGTGCGCCAGCTACGACCACGAACGCGCGATGACGCGGGCCATGCTGGCCGGCATCCGCGCCCTGGCAAGCAAGGGCGTGTGGCTGGGCGGCCTCGATGCCGGCGCCTTGCTGCTGGCCGAGGCCGGCGTCCTCGACGGGGTGCGCGCCACCTGCCACTGGGAGACCCTGCCGGTGATGCGCGAGGCCTACCCGGATGTCGTCGTGACCGATCGCCTCTACGAAATCGATCAGGCGCGGCTCACCTCATCGGGCGGCACGGTGCCGCTCGACATGATGCTGGAATGGATCTCATCGCTGCACGGCCCGGCGCTGGGCGCCAGGGTGCAGGATACCCTGGTGCACTGGCGCCAGGCGCCGGGGGTGAGCGGCGGCGTTGCCGAGGCGAGAGCCGCACGGCGCACCGGCGATGAACGCCTCAGGGCGGTGGTGGTGGCCATGGAGCAGCATGTCGAGGACAATTTGCGCATCTCCGATCTGGCCCGCATCGCCGGGCTGTCGTCGCGCCAGTTGGAGCGCGCCTTCGGTGCAGCCTTCGGTCTCTCGCCGGTGTCGTTCTACCTCGGCGTGCGGCTGGAGCGGGCCGAGCATCTTCTCACCTACGGCCATATGAGCGTGCGGGAAGTGGCGCTGGCCACCGGATTTTCATCGCTGGCCCGGTTCTCGCGCGCCTACAAGGGCCGCTACGGCCTGCCGCCGTCGCGCCACCGCCGGGGACACGGCACGCCAGCAACGACGGGCGCTACTTCAATGTGATGACCGTGACGGTAATGCGCTTCGACATGATCGGCAGCTCGTGCGGGATGTGCTGCCAGTCGCCGAGCACCAGTTGCAGGGTATGCTTGCCGGGCGACAGCCTCAAGGTGGCCTCGTTTCCGCCGTTGCTCAGATCGATGTGATGCTTGTCCCTGTGGACCGGCCGCATGAAATCCATGCCGGCGGCGGCGGGAACATCGATGAAGATGTGGAAGTGGCCAGTATTGGGCTTTCTGGTGCCGGCCGGCGCCAGGCTCATGCCGGAGATGCCCAGCTTGACCACGAAGGGGCTGTAGATCTTGTCGCCGTTCTTGACATTGACGAAGAACACCTTGGCATCGAGCGGGGCGGGCGTATCCCCGGCCAGCGCCGGCTGCACAAGAAGGCAAAGGGCGGCCGCGAGCGCCAACCTGAACATCATGGTCTCCTTGCTGAACGGATTTCTGACGGTGAGCCTCAGACGTCCCCGCCCTGCTCACGGATCAGTACCACAGCGGCGATCAGCCAACTACCGTCAGGTTGGGGCTCGAAGGCATAAAGCGCCGTCCACAACTGGCCCTGCTCATCGACGATCTGCACCCGCTGGGTGGGGCGGCCGTCAAGTTCGTGAGTTACCGCGCCGAAGGAATAGCTGCGCGGCCGGTAGACGGCGGCGTAGCCCGACTTCACCATCTGCATGAAAATGTCCGGGGCGGGGAATCTGCGATGGATGTCGGGTGCGGCGTAGGAAAAGGCCTTTGCCGCGTCGTCGGCCTTAAAGGCGCTGATCTGCTCGGTGATAATGCGCTGGAAGTCGGCGTTGGCGGCATTGGCCGGGCCAGCCGATACCGCCAGCAACAAGGTGAGGGCAAAGCCGGCAGCAAGATGCCGGAACGATCCGCAAATGGTCATCGCGCATTCGCCTCGGGGTCTGATGCCGCCTCCAGTGCATCGCTCATTCTAGTATACCTGAACGGTCGGCAAACAGATCTACGGCCGTTCCGCATTGCGGCGCTGCGTCCCCCCCGCCGACCGCTTGATTGTTGCATGGAGTTGCCGCAAGGTGCGTGCGGCATGAATAAAGCTTGGCCGGGATCCGGAGTGTTCCCCGCGCTCGTGACGGCACAAGCCAGCCAGCCCGGCCAACGGGTCCCGCACAGAGGAGGAGTCAATGCCCACGGTATCCATGAAAGTCAACGGCAAGCAGGTCAGCGGCGAGGTCGAAGGCCGCACCCTGCTGGTCGAGTTCCTGCGTACAAACCTCGGCCTGACCGGCACCCATGTCGGCTGCGACACCAGCCAGTGCGGCGCCTGCGTGGTGCATGTCGACGGCAAGGCGGTGA
>CAZMSA010000147.1:0-9249 GCA_964568825.1 uncultured Rhizobiaceae bacterium
CGCGAGGGCGGCCGTACCGTCGGCGCCGGTGTCGTCGCCGGCATCATCGAGTAGGGGTCATGCAAAAACAGAATATTCGCATCCGTCTCAAGGCCTTCGACCATCGAATTCTCGATACGTCGGCCCGCGAGATCGTGAATACCGCGAAACGGACCGGGGCTCAGGTCCGCGGTCCGGTGCCGCTTCCGACCCGCATCGAACGGTTCACCGTGAACCGCTCACCGCATGTCGACAAGAAGTCCCGTGAGCAGTTCGAGATGCGTACGCATCGCCGGCTGCTCGATATCGTCGATCCCACGCCGCAGACGGTGGACGCGCTGATGAAGCTCGATCTGGCCTCGGGTGTGGATGTTGAGATCAAGCTCTGAATTCCCAGGGCATAATAGGAGCTGAAGCGATGCGTTCTGGTGTCATCGCACAGAAGGTCGGCATGACACGGGTGTTCACCGATGCAGGTGAACATATCCCGGTGACTGTTCTCAAGGTCGAGAACTGTCAGGTTGTCGGCCTGAAGACGCAGGAAAAGAACGGCTACACCGCGGTGCAGCTGGGCGCCGGGCTTGCCAAGGCCTCGCGGCTGACCAAGGCCGATCGCGGCCTGTTCGCCAAGGTCAAGGTGGAGCCCAAGCGCAAGGTGGCGGAGTTCCGCGTGACCCCCGACAACGTGATCGAGGTGGGCGCGGAGATCACCGCCGATCACTTTGTGGCGGGGCAGTTCGTGGATGTCTCCGGCATCTCCATCGGCAAGGGTTTTGCCGGCGCCATGAAGCGCTGGAATTTCGGCGGCCTGAGGGCCACCCACGGCGTCTCGGTCTCGCACCGTAGCCACGGCTCCACCGGCAACCGCCAGGATCCCGGCAAGGTGTTCAAGAACAAGAAGATGGCCGGCCATATGGGCCAGGAGAAGGTCACCACCCAGAACATCAAGGTGGTGAGCACCGATGTCGAGCGCGGCCTGATCATGGTGCGCGGCGCGGTGCCGGGCTCCAAGGGCGGCTGGGTGATGCTGCGCGACGCCATCAAGCGCAAGCTGCCGGACGGCGTGCCGTTCCCGGGCGCCTTCCGCAAGAACGATGCCGCGCCAGCCGAGGTTGCGGCCGCGACACCGGCAGCGAAAGCCGAGAGTGCGACAACGGCTGAGGCCAAGGAGTAGGGATCGGGTCATGAAAGCCGAAGTCAAGACACTTTCCGACAAGAAGGCCGGCGATGTCGATCTCTCCGATCACATCTTCGGACTGGAGCCGCGCGAGGACATTCTGCAGCGCTGCGTGCTGTGGCAGCTCGCCAAGCGCCAGGCCGGCACCCACAAGACCAAGCCGCGCAATGAAATCAACCGCACCGGCGCCAGGTTCGGCAAGCAGAAGGGTGGCGGCAGCGCCCGTCACGGCAACCGCCGCTCGGGCATCTTCGTGGGTGGTGGCAAGGCGCATGGGCCGCGGGTGCGCAGCCATGCAACCGATCTGCCCAAGAAGGTGAGGGCGCTGGCGCTCAGGCATGCCCTGTCGGCCAAGGTCAAGGCATCCGAACTCATCGTGCTCGACAAGGCCGAGGCCGGTGCCGCCAAGACCAAGGACCTGAAAGCCGCGTTCGGCAAGCTGGGCCTGGTCAATGCGCTGATCATCGACGGCGCCGCGCTGGATGGAAATTTCTCGCTGGCGGCGCGCAACATTCACGGCATCGATGTGCTGCCGATGCAGGGCATCAATGTCTACGACATCCTGAGACGTCAGCACTTGGTGCTGACCAAGGCGGCGATCGAAGCCCTGGAGGCGCGCTTCAAATGACCACGGAGAGACATTACGACGTGATCGTTTCGCCGGCGATCACCGAAAAGGCCACCATGCTGGGCGAAAACAACCAGGTGGTGTTCAACGTGGCGCGCGATGCCACCAAGCCGCAGATCAAGGCGGCTATCGAAGCGTTGTTCAAGGTCAAGGTGGCGGCCGTCAATACCTTCAACCGTAAGGGCAAGACGCGGCGCTTCAAGGGTATCAAGGGCCGCACGAGCGACAAGAAGAAAGCCGTCGTGACGCTGGCCGAAGGCCACTCGATCGACATCACCACAGGGCTCTAGACGGACCGATTGTATCTGAGGATTTGAGATGGCACTGAAGACATACAAACCGACGACACCAGGCCAGCGCCAGCTGGTGGCGGTCGATCGTTCGGGTCTGTGGAAGGGCAAGCCCGTCAAGGCGCTCACCGAGGGCCTGTCGCAGTCGGGCGGTCGCAACAATTATGGCCGCATCACCGCCTACCAGCGGGGCGGCGGCCACAAGCGCACCTACCGCGTCGTCGATTTCCGTCGCGCCAAGCACGGCGTGGAGGCGACGGTGGAGCGTCTCGAATACGATCCCAACCGCACCGCCTTCATTGCCCTGGTGCGCTACGATGACGGCGTGCTTTCCTATATCCTGGCGCCGCAGCGCGTGAAGGCCGGCGACAAGGTGGTCTCCGGACCCCAGGTCGACGTCAAGCCGGGCAATGCCATGCCGCTGTCGGCCATGCCAGTCGGCACCATCGTCCACAATATCGAGATGAAGCCGGGCAAGGGCGGCCAGATTGCGCGTTCAGCCGGCGCCTATGCGCAGCTTGTCGGCCGCGACCAGGGCTATGCGCTGATCCGCCTGAAGTCGGGCGAAACCCGCATGGTGCGCTCGGAATGCATGGCGACGGTAGGGGCGGTCTCCAACCCCGACCACATGAACGAAAGCATCGGCAAGGCCGGGCGCAGCCGCTGGATGGGCCGCCGGCCCACCGTGCGCGGCGTCGCCATGAACCCGATCGACCATCCGCACGGCGGCGGCGAGGGCCGCACGTCAGGCGGACGCCATCCGGTAACCCCGTGGGGCAAGCCGACCAAGGGCAAGAAGACCCGCAGCAACAAAGACACCGACAAATACATCGCGCGCAGCCGTCACCTGCGCAAGAAGAAGAAGTAAGGGCAGGCCCCATGGCACGTTCACTCTGGAAAGGCCCGTTCGTCGACGGGTATCTGCTGAAGAAGGCGGAAACGGTTCGCTCCTCGGGGCGCAACCAGGCGATCAAGACGTGGAGCCGGCGCTCCACCATCCTGCCGCAGTTCGTCGGCCTCACCTTCGCGGTCCACAACGGCAACAAACATATCCCGGTGCTGGTGAGCGAGGACATGGTGGGACACAAGCTGGGCGAGTTCTCCCCGACCCGCACCTTCCACGGCCACCAGTCGGACAAGAAGGCGAAGAGGTAAGCGATGTCCAAGCGATCGAAACCGCGCGCCCTCGATGCCAGCGAGGCCAAGGCCGTGACACGGCTCCTCAGGGTGTCGCCGCAGAAATTGAACGATGTTGCCGCGCTGATCCGCGGCAAGAAGGTGGAAACGGCATTGGCCGATCTCACCTTCTCCCGCCGCCGCATCGCCCAGGACGTGAAGAAAACCCTGGAATCGGCTGTTGCCAATGCAGAAAATAACCACGACCTCGACATCAACGCGCTGATGGTCAAGGAAGCCTATGTGGGCAAGAACATGGTGATGAAGCGCTGGACGCCGAGGGCACGCGGCCGCGTCGGGCGCATCCAGAAGTTCTTCTGCCAGCTCACCGTCGTGGTCAAGCAGGTCGAGGAGGCCGCCTGATGGGTCAGAAAGTCAATCCGATCGGGCTCCGGCTCGGCATCAACCGCACCTGGGATTCGCGCTGGTTCGCCAAGGGCGCCGAATACGCCAAGCTGCTGCACGAGGACGTGCGCATCCGCCGCTACCTGAAGGAACAGCTCAAGCAGGCGGGCGTTTCGCGGGTGGTGATCGAGCGGCCGCACAAGAAGTGCCGGGTGACCATCTATTCGGCCCGTCCGGGTGTTGTCATCGGGCGCAAGGGCGCCGATATCGAAAAACTGCGCCGCGACGTCTCGGCGATGACCGGCTCGGATGTTCATCTCAATATCGTCGAGGTGAGAAAGCCCGAAGTCGACGCAACGCTGGTGGCCGAAAACATCGCCCAGCAGCTCGAGCGTCGCGTGGCGTTCAGGCGCGCCATGAAGCGGGCCGTTCAGTCGGCCCAGCGCATGGGCGCGGAAGGCATCCGCGTCAACTGCGCCGGACGGCTCGGCGGGGCGGAAATCGCCCGCACCGAGTGGTATCGCGAGGGCCGGGTGCCGCTGCATACGCTGCGCGCCGATGTCGACTACGGCACCACGGTGGCGGTGACGGCCTACGGCACCATCGGCATCAAGGTGTGGATCTTCAAGGGCGAGATCCTCGAACAGGATCCCATGGCCCAGGACAAGCGCGCCAGTGAGGCGGCCGAAGGCGGACGCCCCGGTGGCGGTCGCCGTGAGTCGGCGGGCGCAGGACGCCATTAAGGCCCAAAGAGCCAGGAAACGATCATGCTGCAACCGAAACGGACGAAGTTCCGCAAACAACACAAGGGCCGCATCCACGGCACCGCAAAGGGCGGGACCGAGCTCAATTTCGGCTCCTTCGGCTTGAAGGCCATGGAGCCGGAGCGGGTGACGGCACGCCAGATCGAAGCAGCGCGCCGCGCCCTGACGCGCCACATGAAACGCGCCGGCCGGGTGTGGATACGCATCTTCCCCGACGTGCCGGTATCGAAGAAGCCGACCGAAGTGCGCATGGGCAAGGGCAAGGGTACGCCGGAGTTCTGGGCCTGCCGGGTGGCACCGGGCAAGATCATGTTCGAGATCGACGGGGTGCCGCGCGGTCTCGCCGAGGAAGCCCTGACACTGGCAGCGGCCAAGCTGCCCATCCGTACGCGCTTCGTGGCGCGGCTGGGCGAGTAGGCAAGAAAGACGACAGGATCAGGCGCATGAAAGCCAGTGACGTGAAACAGTTGACCGTGGACCAGCTCAAGGACGAGCTGCTCAAGCTCAAGAAGGAGCAGTTCAACCTGCGCTTCCAGAAAGCGACCGGTCAGGTCGAGAACACATCCCGCATCCGCCAGGTGCGGCGCGACATCGCCCGGATCAAGACCGAGCAGCGCGTCAAGCCGGCCGGCGCGGCGCAAAAGTGACGATGGAGGCCTGAAGTTCATGCCCAAGCGCATCCTCGAGGGTGTCGTGGTGAGCGACAAAGCGGACAAGACCGTAGTGGTCAAGGTGGAGCGTCGCTTCACCCATCCGGTGATGAAGAAGACCGTGCGCCGGTCGAAGAAGTACCATGCGCACGACGAGAAGAATTCGGCCAAGCTCGGCGATATCGTCCGCATCCAGGAATGCCGGCCGATGTCGAAGCTGAAGAGCTGGGAGCTGGTCGAGACGGTAAACGCGGCCGGTGCCTGAGGGCATGGTTCGTGAAGGTAAAAGAGCGGCCCCGGATGCCGGGGCGCGACGCGGTGGAAGACGAGTGACGCCATGATCCAGGTAGAAACAAATCTCGACGTTGCCGACAATTCGGGCGCGCGCCGGGTGCAATGCATCAAGGTGCTCGGCGGATCGAAGCGCCGCTATGCCTCGGTGGGCGACATCATCGTGGTGTCGATCAAGGACGCCATCCCGCGCGGCCGCGTCAAGAAGGGCAGCGTGATGAAGGCGGTCGTGGTGCGCACCGCCAAGGATATCCACCGCATCGACGGTTCGGTGATCCGTTTCGACCGCAACGCGGCCGTGCTGATCAACCCGCAGGGCGAGCCGGTCGGCACGCGCATCTTCGGTCCCGTGCCGCGCGAGCTCAGGGCCAAGAACCACATGAAGATCATTTCGCTGGCTCCGGAGGTGCTGTAGATGGCGCTGAAGCAGAGAATCAGGAAGGGCGATCGCGTCATCGTCCTGACCGGCCGCGACAAGGGCAAGAGCGGCAACGTGGTGAAGGTCCTGCCCAAGGACAACCGCGCGGTGGTGCAGGGCATCAATCAGGTGCACCGTCACCAGAAGCAGACCGCGGCGCAGGAGGGTGGCATCATCACTAAGGACATGTCGATTCACATGTCCAACATCGCCCATGTCGATCCCAAGGACAGCAAGGCAACACGCGTGGGTTTCAAGGCACTCGAGGATGGCAGCAAGGTTCGCGTGGCCAAGCGCTCGGGGGAGGTGATCGATGGCTGAGCAATACGTACCGCGGCTGAAGGCGATCTACGAGAGCGAGATCCGCCCGCAGCTCACCGAAAAATTCGGCTTCAATAACCCCATGCGGGTGCCGGCACTCGACAAGATCGTCCTCAACATGGGCGTGGGCGAGGCTGTCGCCGACTCGAAGATCATCAACCAGGCGGCGGCCGAGATGACCAAGATCGCCGGCCAGAAGCCGATCATCACCAAGTCGCGCACCTCGATCGCCACCTTCAAGATCCGCGAGAACATGCCGATCGGCGTCAAGGTCACGTTGCGCAAGGCGCGCATGTACGAGTTCCTCGACCGCTTCATCAATATCGCGTTGCCCAGGGTTCGTGACTTCCGCGGACTGTCGCCCACCAGTTTCGACGGGCGCGGCAACTATGCCACCGGCCTCAAGGAGCATCTGATCTTCCCCGAGATCGACTACGACAAGATCGACCGGGTGTGGGGAATGGACGTGGTGATCTGCACCACTGCCCGCTCCGACGATGAAGCCAGGGCGCTGCTCGAGGCCTTCAATTTCCCGTTCCGCCGTCCGGCGCCGCGCAAGCAGGCCGCCTGAGCGAAATCTGAGCGACAAGAGGAAGCCCCATGGCGAAGAAAAGCTCGATCGAAAAGAACAACCGGCGCCGCCGGCTGGTCGAAAGATATGCCGGCAAGCGTGCGCGGCTGAAGGCCATTGCCAACGATGGCAACAAGCCCATGGAGGAGCGCTTCGCCGCCCAGCTCAAGCTTGCCGAAATGCCGCGCAATTCGGCCAAGGTGCGCATCCGCAACCGTTGCGAGGTGACGGGCCGGCCGCGGGCTTTCTATCGCAAGGTAAGGATGTCGCGCATAGCATTGCGCGAGATGGCGTCGCAGGGACTGATCCCTGGCATGGTCAAGTCGAGCTGGTAAGCCGGGTTCGAAGGAGAGACTAGGAAATGAGTGTGACCGATCCGATCGGAGATCTGTTGACACGGATCCGCAATGCCCAGGAGCGCGGCAAGTCGAAGGTGTCGACGCCGGCCTCGCGGCTGCGCGAGCACGTGCTCGGGGTCTTGCAGCAGGAAGGCTATATCCGCAGCTTCGCGGTGGTGCAGCATGACGGCGCCAGGCCCGAGATCGAGGTGGAGCTGAAGTATTTCGACGGCGCCCCGGTGATCCGCGAGATCCACCGGGTGTCGAAGCCCGGGCGGCGGGTGTATGCCGCGGTCGACAAGCTGCCCAGCGTGTTCAACGGCCTCGGCATCTCGATTGTCTCGACCTCCAAGGGGGTGATGTCGGACGCCGAAGCGCGCGCCAACAACGTGGGCGGGGAAGTGCTCTGCACGGTGTTCTAGGACACCGATTGAGAAAGTTATGGTTCAACGGTGCCCTTCAAGAACAGGCGCCACGGGTTCAAAAGCGAGAGACAAGGACAACGCCATGTCTCGTATTGGCAAGAAACCGGTCGCGGTGCCCCAGGGCGTCACGGCCACCGTCGAGGGCCAGACCGTCAGGGTCAAGGGTCCCAAGGGCGAATTGCAGGCCGACCTGGTCGATCAGGTGACGGTAAAGCTCGAGGACAGCCATGTGTCGGTGCAGCCGGTCGACAAATCGAAGACCGCGCGCTCCATGTGGGGCCTGTCGCGCACCCTGGTCGCCAACATGGTCGAAGGGGTGAGCAAGGGCTTTACCCGGACGCTGGAAATCCAGGGCGTCGGCTTTCGTGCCGCCGTACAGGGCTCCAAGCTGCAGCTCAACCTGGGCTACAGCCACGATGTGGCCTATGACATCCCGGCCGGCATCCAGATCGTGACGCCCAAGCCGACGGAAATCGTCATCACCGGCATCGACCGCCAGCGGGTTGGTCAGGTGGCGGCGGAGATCAGGAAATGGCGCGAACCGGAGCCCTACAAGGGCAAGGGCGTGCGTTACCAGGGCGAGTACATCTTCCGCAAGGAAGGCAAGAAGAAGTAGTCAAGAGGATCGGCAGCCATGAAGGCCAAGTCCAATACCGTTGATCGGCGCACGGCGCGGATCCGCAAGAAAATCAGAGGGCGTGACAACACGCGGCCCCGGCTTTCGGTGTTCCGTTCATCCGCCAACATCTATGTGCAGGTGATCGACGACACCAAGGGTGTTACCTTGGCGGCGGCGTCCAGCCTGGACAAGGACCTGAAGTCCGCACTCAAGGGCGGCGGCAACAAGGATGCGGCCACTGCGGTCGGCAAGCTGGTGGCCGAGCGTGCCGTCAAGGCCGGCATCAAGGACGTCGTCTTCGACCGTGGCGGCTATCGCTATCATGGCCGGGTGAAGGCCCTGGCCGAAGCCGCCCGCGAAGGCGGCCTCAATTTCTGAACCTAAGGACCGGGATAAAGATGGCAAGAGAACGCGAACGGCGCAGCGATCGGGAAGAGCGCGACAGTGAATTTGTCGACCGGCTGGTCCACATCAACCGCGTCGCCAAGGTGGTGAAGGGTGGCCGGCGCTTCGGCTTTGCCGCGCTGGTGATCGTCGGTGACCAGAAGGGTCGCGCCGGCTTTGGCCACGGCAAGGCGCGTGAGGTGCCGGAAGCCATCCGCAAGGCCACCGAGGCCGCCAAGCGGGCGCTGATCCGCGTGCCGCTGCGCGAGGGCAGGACCCTGCACCACGACGTCAATGGACGTCACGGCGCCGGCAAGGTGGTGCTGCGCGCCGCCCCGGCCGGTACCGGCATCATCGCCGGCGGCCCGTTGCGCGCGGTGTTCGAGAGTCTCGGCATGCAGGACGTGGTGGCCAAGTCGACGGGGACGTCAAACCCCTACAACATGGTGCGCGCCACCTTCGATGCACTGAAGCACGAGCAGAGCCCGCGCTCGGTCGCTGCCCGCCGCGGCCGCAAGGTCAGCGATATCCTGGCCCGGCGCCAGGGCAACACCGATGCGGCAGCCGAAGCGACCGCCGAATAAACCGATTTTTGAGGACGAGGACCCGTCATGGCCAAGGACAAGGCAGCAAAGACCGTCGTGATCGAGCAGATCGGCTCGCCGATCCGGCGTCCCAAGGACCAGCGCGCGACGCTGATCGGGCTGGGTCTCAACAAGATGCACCGGCGGCGCGAGCTGATCGATACCCCCCAGGTGCGCGGCATGATCGCCAAGGTGGCGCACATGTTGCGCGTGGTGGAAGAGCGCTAAGCCCAAGAATTCCGGACGAAGGACAAGGTTCCATGAAACTCAATGCGATCTCCGACAAGCC
>CAZMSA010000148.1:0-9247 GCA_964568825.1 uncultured Rhizobiaceae bacterium
GTCAACCGTGCCCAGGCCGACATCGACCGCCGCACGGCCCGCATCGTCAGCCTCACCCGACGCATCGAGAGCCTGGTGTCGCGGCGTGCCGTCAGCGCCGTGGAGCGCGATGAGGGTGGCGGCCTTGCGACCGAAAAGCTCGACATGACATTGCTATTTTCCGACGTGCGCGGCTTCACCTCCTACGCCGAAATGCACACGCCGCAAGAGGTGCTTGGCACCCTGGACGATCTGGTCGGGCTACAGATCGCGGCCACCGCCGCCCATGGTGGAGATGTGGACAAGGTGATCGGCGATGCGATGTTCGTGCGCTTCGAGGGCGAGGGGCGCGAGCGCGCCGCCATCGAGGCAGCTCTCGACATTCAGGCGCGCATCCGCGCGCACCACGAAAAGCTCTTTCTCGGCATCGGCATCGCCTCCGGCGCGGTGATTGCCGGTGGTCTCGGCGCCGAGGGTCGCTTCGACTACACCGTCATCGGCGATGCCGTGAACGTGGCCTCCCGACTGTCAGCGTTGGCCGGTCCCGGCGAGATCATGGTCGATTTGGCGACCAGTGAAGCAGCCGGCATGGCCGGTCTCGGTGAACTCGAAGAAGCCGGCGTGCGCGGCCGCAAGTCGACGACCCCGGTGGTTAGAATCATCGCCTGAGTCAATTGAAGCCTAAACGGCGCCCATGAAATCGCGCTTGCCGATCTCCACACCGGCATGGCGCAGGATGGCGTAGGCGGCGGTGACGTGGAAATAGAAGTTGGGCAGCGCCATGTGGACCAGATACGCCTGCCCCTTGAGCTTTAGCGGCTGGCCGCCGATCGTCAGGTTGATGTCGCGGTCCTCCGAGCCGTCGATCTCGGAATCCTTGATCGACTTCACATAATCGATGGTCCTGGCGATGCAAGCCTTGAGGTCGGCCAGCGTGGTCTCCTTGTCTTCCCATGACGGCACCTCGCGCCCGGCCAGCCGCGATGTCATGCCCTTGGCGAAATCGCACGCCACCTGCACCTAGCGGCTGAGCGCGAACATGTCCGGCGCCAGGCGGTAGTTGAACAGCACCGAGGGATCGAACTTGCGCTGGGTGGCGAAGTCTTCGGCCTTGCCGAGATTGGCGGAAAGGGCGGACAGCATCTGGACGAGCGCCGGCTTTGAGGCGGCGGACATGGTGATTGACATGGATGACTGGACCTTCTTGCGGGGGTTGATCCGCCGGTAGCGGCGGCCCCTTGTATCTGGGCTCTCGACCGAAGCCGCGCAAGTCCTCGTGCGATGCCGCAAATTCTTCTGCCGATGGAAAACATGTATCAACCATTCGATGGCCCAATGGCGGCATGGACCCGGCAAGATCATCCATGGCTGGAGCCTGGTGCTCGTGAGCAACGTGCCCAAGGCCTGCCCTTCAGACCGCCAGCTTCCCGTGACGGGTGCCGGCGTGCGCATACGCGAGCTTGACGGCCTGCGCGGACTGGCGATCCTGCTGGTCGTCGTCTGGCACTACCTGGTGAACGGCAACGATGCCGAACCCGGCAGCCTGCATCAGCTCTTCAACACCACGTTTTCACTGACCTGGGTCGGCGTCGATGTGTTCTTCGTCCTGTCCGGGTTCCTGATCGGCGGCATCCTCATAGATCGCCGCGGCACCAGCGGCTATTTTTCCGGCTTCTGGCGCCGTCGCATTGCCCGCCTTCTGCCGCTCTATCTGCTCCTCATCGCCGCTTACCTCATCGCCCTGCCGGTCGCCGCATATCTCAATCCGGGCCACAAGCTGTGGCTGTTCGACGAGGCGGACCGCTTTCCGCTGTGGAGCTACCTGCTGTACGTCCAGAACCTGTACATGGCGAAAGCCAATCACTTCGGCCCCAACTGGCTTGCGGTAAGCTGGTCGCTTGCGGTGGAGGAGCAATTCTATCTCCTGGCGCCTTTCTTGCTGTGCTTCATGCCCTTGCGGCGGTTGCCGGTGGTTTTGGCCAGTCTCGCCGTTGCCACGCTGTTCATCCGCAACCTTTACCTCGCTGCCGGCGGTAGCACCGTCGGGGCCTATGTGCTCCTGCCGGTGCGCTGGGAAGGCCTGCTGATCGGCATTCTGCTCGCCTACTACCATCGCCAACCGGCCGTGCGGGCATGGCTCGAGACCCATCCGCGCTGGTTGCTGTCCATCCTCGGCCTGCTGCTGAGCGGCTTCGGCCTGTTGCTGGTCGCACAGCAAGGCATGTTCTCGCCCTTCATGATGGTGGTCGGCTACAGCTATCTGGCCCTGACAGCGGCGGCCTTGCTGGCCGTCGTGCTCTACGTTCGATGGCCGCTGGTCAATTGGCTGTTTGCCAATGCCATTCTGGCCGAACTCGGGGTCATCTCCTACGGCGTCTACCTGCTGCACCAGCCCGTTCACGGCCTTGCCAGCCTTGCCCTGCTGGGTCAGAGCCAACGCCTTCAGTCACCACAGGACGTCTTCGTCGCACTGGGCTCTTTCGCTCTCACCATGGCTATCGCGCGCCTGTCGTGGCGACATATAGAAAAGCCGATCATCGATCTGGCCCACCGCCCGGCAGGCAAACAGGTCCGCTGGCTCAGCGCGCTGCCAGTTCCCTTTCGACAAACCTCGCGATAGCTTCCGTCGTCTCGCTTGTGTAGTCCTTGGCGAACTCCGCCTTTACATGTTCCTTCAGCCGGGCGCTCATTGCCTTGCGCAGATGCCCGAGGGCACGCGGCTCGACGACCACGATCAGGTCCTCAAAGCGCCCCGCCTCGAGGTCGGCGTCCAGTTCGCCGGCCACGTCGGCCATGAAGGCCTTTTCGGCTTCCTCGTGGAAATCGGTTGCGTCCACCGCCGAACGGGACTGGCTCATGCCGGCATGATAGCGGCCTGGCCGGTCGCTACCCTGCTCATGGGCCGGCGGGTTGGCAAGGCTGCGCGTCCTCAACTGCTCGAGCCTGGGGGCGATCGCGTCGCCGCGATTCTCCAGGATCATTGCCCTTCCGCCATCGGCCACCAGCACCCATGCCTTTGTCGTCAGTCTTGCAATCATTGTCGGTCTCCATTGTCCGGGTTTGTCCACCAAGGCCATCTTTTCGCCATCTCGCGCGCACAAATCCTTTCACGCCTTGAGAGAGATCAACTCGCCCGGTAGTTCCCGCAAGGCGGGTGTGATCTAAGTCGCGTCCATCCTTACCCCGCTTTCAGAATTCGGAGCACGCAATGGCCAGAACCCTTGATATCGGCACGACAGCCGGCGCCGGCAAGGCCGACACTTTCCTCGGGCTGCCGAAATGCGGCACGCTTGCCGAGTTTGCCGGCAGCGCCGTCATTTTCGGCGCCGCCTCGGCCACCCCCTATTCTCGCTACGGCGCCTATTGCGCCGATGGCCCGCGCGCCATCCGCGCCGCCATGGCCGGCCACAGCGCCGACATCGGCCATCTCGACTTCGACATCGGCGAAGCGTTGTTCAACGCAGATGAGCCAAGCGCCGCCGACGTCGGCGATCTGGCCTTCGATCCCGCCGACCACGCCGCCAACCGCATTGCCATCCGCCAGACCACCCGTGCCGTTCTCGGCGCCGGCGCGGTGCCCATCGTGCTGGGTGGAGATGATTCGGTGCCGATCCCGATGCTCGAAGCCTTCCACGACCGCGGGCCCGTCACCGTGGTGCAGATCGATGCCCATATCGACTGGCGCGAAGAGGTGGACGGCGAACGCTGGGGCCTGTCGTCGACCATGCGGCGCGCCTCCGAGATGCCGCATGTCACCCGCATCGTGCAGGTCGGCCAGCGTGCCGTCGGTTCGGCCCGCCCAAGTGATCTCGAAGACGCCCGTGCCTGGGGCGTGCACTTCGTTTCCGGCCGTGAACTGGCCGCTGGCGGCATCGAGGCGGCCCTGACGGCGATCCCGGCCGGCGGCGACGTCATCGTTGCCTTCGACTGCGACGCGCTCGATCCTTCGATCATGCCGGGCGTCGGCACCCGCGCGCCGGGCGGCCTTTCCTACTGGCAGGCGGTGGAACTGCTCTCCGGCATCGCCGCGCGCTCGCGCATCCGCGCCTTCGACCTGGTGGAATTCATGCCCGAGCGCGACATCGACGGCCAGGGCGCCCTTACCGCTGCCCGCCTCGTTGTCCACATGCTGGCCATCGCCCACCGCCAGTGGGTGAAGGGTTAGGCGCAAATCAGTCGGCCTTCGGCCCCCCCGGCAGCAGCAGCCGGCGGTCCAGCGCCACCCCCTTGATCAGGGCATAGACCGAAAGCCCCGGCTTGAGGCGCAATTCGTCGACCGACTTGCGCGTCAGGCGGGCACGCAGCGTCTGGTTGCCCAGATTCAAGCGGATTTCGGCAAAGGCGGTATCTTCTTCAGGCGCGATTTCGGCCACTTCGGCCTTCAAGATGTTGCGGAAGGATATACCGGTCGGCTTCGACAGTGCCAGCGACACATCGCGCGCCCTGATCCGCAGGCGCACCCGGTGGCCTTCGGGGAAGTCGAGTCTGGGGACCACCAGTTCGGTACCGCCGATATCGACCCGCGTGAGGGCATAATCGCTATCGCTGCCGGCCACCACCCCGTCGATGGCGACACCGGCCTCGAAACGCCCGGTGAGCGGCGGCAGATCGAGCCTTGAGAGCACTTCGGCGGTGGGGCCCGAGGCAATAAACCGCCCCTGCTCCAGCAACACGAGCTGCGAGGCCAGCCGCACCACCTCGTCGATGGCATGGGTGACATACAGCACCGGCACACCGAAGATTTCCGGCACCCGCTCGATGAAACTCAAGATATCGGCGCGTCGCGGGTTGTCGAGCGCGGCCAGCGGTTCATCCATCAACAACAACTGAGGCCTTGCCATCAGGGCCCGGGCGATGGCGACCCGCTGGGCCTCGCCGCCCGACAGCGTTGCCGGGTCGCGCTGCATGAGCCCCTCCAGCATGAAGGCTTCGATCACCTCGCCCCGGGCAATGGCCGGTCCCCTCATCGAGGCGCGACGTTCGCCGTAGGCGAGGTTGCCGGCAACGCTCAGGTGGGAAAACAGCCGCCCGTCCTGGAACACCAGCCCAACCCCGCGCCTTGCCGCCGCAACGAACGTGCCAGCACCGCTGTCCTGCCAGGTCTCGCCTTCGAACCGCACGACGCCATCGCTCGCCCGGTCGAGCCCGGCGATCACCCTGAGCAGCGTCGTCTTGCCGGCGCCGTTGGGTCCGAACAGCGCGGTTATGCCATCAAGCTGCAGGTCGGCGGCAAAGCGCGCCGCAAAGCCTCCGCGCGTCAGGTTGCAGTCGAGTTGCAGCCGCTTCATTGCCGCAACAGCCCCAGGCCCGAACGGCGATTGAGCCAGTAGACAGCGAACAGCACCGCAAACGAAATGATCAGAAGCCCCGCCGACAGGATGTGCGCTGTGCCATAATCGAGCGTCTCGACGCTCTCGTAGATCTTGATCGACAGAACCTGGGTGCGCCCAGGAATGTTGCCGCCCACCATGAGGATCACCCCGAATTCGCCCAGCGTGTGGGCAAAGCCGAGGACCGCGGCGGTAACGAACCCGCGTCGTGCCAGCGGCAGGGCGACGGTGAAGAAACGATCCAGCGGACCGGCGCCCAGGGTTTCAGCCGCTTCCAGCGGCCCCCGTCCCATGGCCTGCAACGCCTGCGCAACCGGCTGCACCACGAACGGCAGCGAATACAGCATGGAAGCAATCACCAGGCCGGTAAACGAAAACGCCAGCGTCGATCCCGTGGCCTCGGCCCACCAGCGACCCGGTCCGGCAGCCGGCCCCAAAAGGATGAGCAGGTAGAACCCGAGGACCGTCGGCGGCAACACCAGCGGCAGCGCCACCACCGCCTCCACCAGCGGCCGGGCGCGCGCCCGCGTGAAGGCGATCCACCAGGCAAGCGGCGTGCCGATGACGATCAGCAAGCCGACGGTCACCACCGCCAGCTTGATGGTCAGGCCAATCGCGTCGAGCGCGGCTGCATCCACCTCGCCCCTAGCCTCCCTCGCTCGAAAACCCGCCCCTGTCGATGATCGATCTTGCCTCTTTTGAGGTGAGAAAGGCAATGAAGGCCGTGGCCGCCGCATTGTCCTTGCCGCGCGCCAGAAGGAGCCCGTCCTGGCGCAACGGCTGGTGCAGGCTCTTGGGCACCAGCCACCAGGAGCCCCGGGCCCCTTCCGGGCTCAGAGCCTCGGACCACGCCACAAATGCCACCGCCGCCGCCCCCGAACGGGCGAGCGCGAAGGCCTGGCCGACGTTTTCGCCATAGACCAGACGCCCGGCCATCACCTTGTCGAGGCCCAAGGCTTTCAGGGTTTCGATCGCCGCCATGCCATAAGGCGCCAGCTTGGGGTTGGCGATCGCCACCCTGCCATCGCCGCCGCCCTTGAGATAGGCCTCGCCACCCCCGGCGAGCCGCTTCGGATCGGCACTCCACAGCGCCAGGCGCCCGATGGCATAGGTGAAGCGGTCGTTCGCCGTCGCCATGCCGCGCGCGATCAGGGCATCCGGGCGCGCCACATCGGCCGACAGGAAGATGTCGAAGGGGGCGCCGTTGAGGATCTGGCTGGCCAGCTTGCCGCTCGATCCCACCACCACGACCACATGATGGCCCGAGGCGGCCTCGAACTTCGACGACAGCTCAGTCAGCACGCCGGCGAAGCTCGCCGCAACCGCGACGGTGGTCTCATCGGCGCGCGCTGACCCCAGACCTGCCGTCAGTGTCGCAAGCAGCACGAAAACCCACGAAAGTTTTCTGAACAAAACCATTCATTTTCCCCGTTCAATCGGGCTCAAGCCCCTTCCAATAGGCCAGGCAGACGCTCAAGGCAATGCGGATTTTGGACTTATATCATTGAAAAAGCGGATAATTTTCGGAAAAGCACAAAGATCGCGAAAGTGAATGATTGATGAACGGTTCATTCAGCCACTGTTGGGTTAGCGCCGGTTAGGATGGTTTCCAACATCAAGCGGCGGCAACAACAAGATCCGCCACCAACGAAACGGGAGATGAAGATGCAGACGACCCTCACCAAGGCAGCACTGGCTATCGGCCGGCTGGCTGGTGCGTTCGTCCTCATCGCTCCCTGTCAGGAGATTTGACCCCTTCAGAGCCGGCCATCTGGTCGTTGCTCATGAGGATCCGGGGAGCGGTAATTGCTTGCGAACCCACCCGCCCCCTCTCGCCGTGAGCCTTATTGCTCCCCGGACGTCCTCAAATCCGCTTCTCCCAAAGAGTGATGGCTGCATCCCCTGCAACCGGTTGAGCCATCCTCCCTGAAGACCTCTCGAAAGGCCCCGCACGCGGGGCCTTTTCTTTGCCCCCGGGCGCAATGTCCCGCCTCTCATACCAAAGCAAGCCATTATTGACCCATCTGATGGAGTCAATAATGGCTTGCTTTGGTATCACTCGATGAACACCAGATGAACGCGGCATTCAGCCTGGGTTCGAGAAGCATCCGTTATGGTCATCGTCAAGTTTGGAGCCCACCTTATCGCCTGCCGGAGACGCCGTTATGATGACCCGCCTCGCTATCCCCGTCCTGACCCTCGCTTTCCTGGCCGCCGGCGCCTTTGGCGTCACCCAGGCCGGGTTCGACGCTGACGGCAGCGCCGCCAACCGCGTCACCGTCGTCGCCAAGAATTCCCAATGGCCGCTCGCCGGCCACGTCACCAACGAGCCCTGCAAGGCCTCGGTGTGCTGGGAGATCTGAACCCGATCCAGGGTTTCCGGCACCCCCCAACAACGAAGAAGGGCCCCATGAAGGGGCCCTTGCTGTGTCTGCCAAACGCCTTCACGGGCAGCTATTGGACGATCACCTTGGCGCCGATCTTGACCCGGTTGTAGAGGTCGATGACGTTGTCGTTGGTCAAGCGGATACAGCCGCTCGACACCGCGGTGCCGATGGTCCACGGCTGCGCCGTGCCATGAATGCGGTAAAGCGAGTTACCCAGGTACATCGCCCTGGCGCCGAGCGGATTGCCTTCGCCGCCGGGCATGTAGGCGGGCACTGAAGGATCGCGGGCCCGCATCTCCGCGGGCGGATGCCAGTCGGGCCACTTCGCCTTGCGGGCGATATGTTCGGTTCCGTACCACTTGAAGCCGTCGCGTCCGACGCCGATGCCGTAACGCAGGGCCTTGCCGTTGCCTTCGATCAGGTACAAGAACTTGCGCCTTGTATAGATGATGATGGTGCCGGCAGCCTCGCTGGTGGGATAATCGACTTCCTGCTTGTTGTACTTGGAATCGAGACTCCAGGGTTGTGCCGAGAAGTTGTATCTGACCGAATTGATGGTCTGGTCTTCCGCCCTGGCGGCGTTGCCGCTTGCGCCGATGAGAATCGCGGCTGCAAACAGCGCCAAAACAAGTCTATTCATGCCTGCATCTCCGAATATACGCCCGCGAAGACCATTCATCGAGCGGGCCATAGAGCGCCACGCTTCGCGCCGTCCGTCAAGCCCGGCAAGGCCATTCTTGCAGGTCTGAGGGCATGAATTGGCACCGCCGTGACACATCTGCAACGGTTGACGCTGAGTCTGGCCCGCTAGCATGATGCCGAAAAGTGGATACCACTCTTCGGATAACATCATGCTCAACCTTCCAGAATCGATCAGCTTTGCTGCAATCGGGTGGAACCACCCGATCGCAGGCTGATCTGGCGGCGCCGGCAAATATGCTGTCAAGGCGGAAAACCCCACGTTTGGGCTTTGCCAACCGCGCGGCGATGGTATAACCACGCCGAAATTTGTGCCGGGGCGACCCCTTCGCCCCGCTCTGGGGCCTGTTGAGAATCACGGTTGTGGTGCCGGTTTGACAGGATTGGCTCAGATTTGCGGGGTTGAGGAGGAAAGACATGCTGGCATATTCGACGACGAAGCCGCGTGAAGATGGGCCAATCCTGTCAAATCCCGAAGGGACGTGGCCCATTTTGCCTCTGGACGTCACTTTGAGCGGCTTGAAGGGGTGGGCCCTACAGCGCCCCTCAAAGCTAGCCAGAGACAAAATGGGCCACGCCAGCGCCGCAACCGTGAATCTCAACAGGCCCTAATCGGTTGGCATGCCAAAAAGAACAGACATCAAGTCCATCCTGATCATCGGAGCAGGACCGATCGTGATCGGTCAGGCCTGCGAGTTCGACTATTCCGGCACCCAGGCGGTCAAGGCGCTTAAAAGCGAAGGCTATCGCATCATCCTGGTCAATTCCAATCCGGCGACCATCATGACCGATCCCGACCTCGCCGATGCCACCTATATCGAGCCCATCACCCCCGGAATGGTGGCCGCCATC
>CAZMSA010000149.1:0-8818 GCA_964568825.1 uncultured Rhizobiaceae bacterium
GCCAAGATCGGCATGAAGTGCCGGCTGGTGCAGGAAAGCTGGGTGCCGTTCAACGATGCCGTCTACGACCGGGTGGGCAATATCTTGATGTCGCGGGTGATGGGCGCGGAGATCGAACTGGTCGATGAAGGATTCGACATCGGCATCCGCGAAAGCTGGGAAAAAGCGCTTGAAGACGTGAAGGCAAAGGGCGGCAAGCCCTATCCCATTCCGGCCGGCGCCTCGGTGCACCCGCTGGGTGGGCTCGGCTATGCCGGCTTTGCCGATGAAGTGCGTCTGCAGGAAGCCGAGATGGAGACAAGGTTCGATTATATCGTGGTGTGCACCGTCACCGGCTCCACCCATGCCGGCATGCTGGTGGGGTTCGCGGCCGATGGGCGGGCGCAAAACGTCATCGGCATCGACGCCTCGGGCACCCCGGACCAGACCCGGGCACAGGTGCTCTCGATTGCCCGCAATACCGCCGAACTGGTCGGCCTGGGACGCGACATTTCCGAGGATGACCTGGTGCTGATGACCGATTATGCCCATCCCGCCTACGGCGTGCCGTCGGAGGAGACGAACGCCGCCATCCGGCTTTGCGCCCGCATGGAAGGCATGATGACCGACCCCGTCTATGAGGGCAAATCCATGCAAGGGCTGATCGATCTGGTGCGCAAGGGGTTTTTCCCCTCAGGCTCAAAGGTGCTGTATGCCCATCTTGGCGGCGTGCCGGCGATCAACGCCTACAGCTATCTGTATCGCAACGGCTGAGGCGCGGCCCGGCTGCCGAGCAAGCGCTCCACCCGTCAACCCATCGACTCGCCGCAACGCCGGCGGAATGGATGGTAAGCGCCCCGCTCCTTGCAGTGTCACCCTCGGGCTCGATCCGAGGGCCCAGGGCATACGTCGAGGCCCTCGCCCTGTAGCCCCTGGGTCGTCGGGTCAGGCCCGACGATGACACGAATGGGGGATCAGGTGTGCGACACCTACCTGCGCCCGAACAGGCGTTCCACGTCAGCCAGCTTCAGTTCGATGAAGGTGGGGCGACCGTGGTTGCACTGGCCGGCGTTGGGGTTGGCCTCCATATCGCGCAACAGCTGGTTCATCTCCTCCGCCCTGAGGCGACGGCCCGACCGCACCGAGCCGTGGCAGGCCATGGTGGCCAGCACATGGTCCATGCGCTCGGCCAGCGCCATGCCGGAGCCGTGCTCGGCAATCTCGCCGGCGACATCGCGCACCAGATGCGCCACCTCGGCGCCGGCCAGTACGGCGGGCACCTCGCGCACCACCACGGCGCCGGGCCCGAAACTTTCCAGCACCAGCCCGGCCTCGCCCAGCGCCTCGGCGTGGTCAATGAGGCGGTCGACGGCGGCGGCATCGAGATCGACCACCTCGGGCACCAGCAGCGGCTGGGTCGCGGCTTCGCCGCGGGCGCGGGCGGCCTTCATGCGCTCATAGACCAGGCGCTCATGGGCGGCGTGCTGGTCGACGATGACCAGACCGTCGCGGGTCTGGGCGATGATATAGTTCTCGTGCAGTTGCGCCCGCGCCGCGCCGAGCGGTTTGTCGAGCAGGTCATCCATCAGCGGCATTTGGTGGGCGCTTGAATCGGCTGAGGGGGCCTCGAAGCCGGCAAAGGCCGGGGCCATGCGTTGCGGCAGGGCGGACCGCCAGCCGGCGGCGGAGCGACCGGCAAAGGCGGTCATCATCTCTGCCGCGGCGGCGGGCGCTGCCTTCTGGCCGGGGGTGCTGAGGCGCTGACGCAGGGCCCCGACGATGAGGCCGCGCACCAGGCCCGGGTCGCGGAAGCGCACCTCGGTCTTGGCGGGATGGACGTTGACATCAAGCTCGCCGGAAGGAAGGTCGAGGAACAGCACCAGCATGGGGTGGCGGCCGCGCGCCATGACGTCGGCATAGGCGCCGCGGATGGCGCCCGAGGTTAGCTTGTCGCGCACCGCCCGGCCGTTGACGAAGACATGCTGCATGGCCGTCGTCGGCCGCGATACGGTGGCAAGACCGATGAAGCCGGCAAGCCTGACAGCTTCGCGCCCGGCCTCCAGAAAAAGGCTGTTGTCGGCGAACTCGCGGCCCATCACCTCGGCAACCCGGCGCTGCATGCCATCCTCGCCGGGGCGGGCGGCGAGATCGAAAAGGCGCCGCTCGCCGGCGGTGAGCGAAAAGGCGACATGGGGATGGGCCATGGCGAGGCGGCGCACGATATCGGTCGCCTCGGCGGTTTCGGCGCGTTCCGAGCGCAGGAATTTGAGCCGTGCGGGCACCGCGTGGAAGAGATCGCGAACCTCGACGGTGGTCCCGCCGGCATGGGCGGCAGGGCGCACCGGAACCGTCTTTCCGTCGTCGATGCGGATTTCGTGGGCTTCGCTGCCGCCCTGCGGGCGCGAGACGATGCGCAACCGGGCCACCGCGCCGATGGAAGCCAGCGCCTCGCCGCGAAATCCCAAGGTAGCGATGTTCACCAGATCATCATCGGCCAGCTTGGAGGTGGCATGGCGCTCGATGGCCAGTTCGAGGTCTTCCGGCGGCATCCCCGAGCCGTCGTCCACCACCTTGATGAGATTGCGCCCGCCGCCGGCAAAGTCGATGGCGATGCGCCGGGCGCCGGCGTCGATGGCGTTTTCCACCAGTTCCTTGACCACGCTGGAGGGGCGCTCGATCACCTCGCCGGCGGCGATGCGATTGACGGTGTTGGGTTTGAGACGGCGTATCGCCATGAGCGGGCCTACATGGCCGAAAGGTAGTCGCGGGTCAGGACCTTGGCGGCTTCCACGGCCGGTTGGTCGAAGGGATCGACGCCCATCATAAGCCCGGTGACGATGGTTTCGAGCATGAAATGCATCATCAGTGCGCCGATCGTCATCTCGTCGACCGCATCGATCGAGATGACCCGCACGGGCCGGCCATGGCGGGCGTAGGTTCGGACATTGGCGCGGGCCTGGGCATCAGTCAGGTCGCCGACGGTGCGCCCGGCCAGATAGGCGACCAGCGGGTCGTCCCGGTGGCTTTCGGCAATGCGCGGTCCCTCGCCGGCGGTGGGGCCGTGGATGACGGTCAGGAGCTTGTCGGCGGGGCCGCCGAGGAAGAGCTGCATCTGGCTGTGATGGTCGACCGGGCCGGCGGCCGCAATCGGCTGGATGCCGCGCCCTTCCTTACCGAGGCTTTCGGCCCACAACTGCTGGTACCACGCCGAAAGCAGCCGCAAGCGGTCGCTGTAGGGCATGAGGATGGTGGCGCCAAGACCCACCTCTTCGGTCAGGCCCTGCAGCATGGCCGCCCCGGCGACTGGGGCAATGGCGGCAGGATCGGTCTGGCTCACAAAATCAGTCACGACGCCGGCCGCACCGGCACGGATCCTTTCCGGGTCGAGGCCGACCAGCAGCGCCGGCAGCATGCCGACATTGGTCAACACCGAAAAGCGCCCGCCGACGCGGGGATCATGATCGAGGACGGTGAGCCCGTAGCGGGCGGCAAGGCTCCTCACGGCATTGCGGGCGGGATCGCCCGGCTCGGTCAGCACAACGACATGCCGGGCGGGATCGCGCCCACCGCCGCCGCCGGTGAGCGCATCCAGCGTCGATAACAGCTGCGCCAGCGTCTCGGGCGTGCCGCCGGACTTGGAGACCACCAGGAAACGGGTGGTGTCGAGGTCGAAGTTGGCCAGCGCGGCGGTCAGCGTCGCGGCATCGAGGTTGTCGAAGAAATGCAGACGCGGGCGATCGTCAAGGCCCAGCGACAGGCGCGAACCCGGCACCCGGTAGCCGGCGAGCTGGGCCAGCGCCTGGGCCCCGAGCGAGGAGCCGCCGGTGCCGAAATGCACGATGTCGGTGGCCCCGCGGTCAAGAAATTCGGCGGCCGCGCGGCAGGCGGCGAGATCGTTGCGGCGATCGCCCAGGCGTAAAAGCGGCAGGCTGTCCTCGGCATGCCAGCGCCTGATGGTCGCCATGGCTTCGACCGCCCGCTCAAGCGCGGTCTCCCAGGCCGAAGCCGACAGGCCGCGGTCGCCGATGGCGGCGGCAAAACAGTCATCGAGGTTCTGGCGATAGGTCATCCGGTCTCCGGCGGCTTTATGCGCAGCGGCCAATCTAGCCGATTCGCACCGCCAGATGGGGACCTCAGCCCGACTTGCCCACCGCCTTCAGGTCGGTGGGCTTACCGACCACGGTGACCACCAGCGCATTCGTGTCGATGATGCGCTTGGCCATGCGCTTGACGTCATCGAGGGTCACCGCGTTGATGAGGCCGTTGCGCGTCTTGATGTAATCGATGCCGAGCTGTTCGCGCTGGATGGCCAGAAGCTGGCTGGCGATCTTGCGGTCCGAATCGAAGCGCAATGCGTAGGAACCGGTGAGATAGGTCTTGGCCGCGGCCAGTTCGGCCGCCGTCGGGCCGTCTTCGGCCATGCGCTTGAGGACGTCGCGCAGGATCGTCAATGTCTCCCCGGCATGGGCGTTCACCGTGGCTGTGGCGCCGTAGAACAGGGCGGCGTGGTCGAGCGGATAGAGCGCGGTAAAGATGGAATAGGCCAGCCCGCGCTTTTCTCGAACCTGCTCGGTGAGCCGTGAACTGAAGCCGCCGTCGCCGAGGATGAAGTTCATCACGTAGGCGGCGATGAAGTCGGGATCCTTGCGCGCAATGCCGCGGAACCCGAAACGGATGATCGACTGCGGGATGTCGCGCCGGATGATCTGCACGATGGGGCCGACCACGGGCGTGGCGGCGGCGACCTTGGGCATGCCGGACTTCTCCGGCAGCGCACCGAACACGATGTCCAGCTCCTTCGCCAAAGTGGCGGCGTCGATGTCGCCGACCACGGCCACGTCGAGCCCCTGGCGGGCGAACAGGCGACGGGTCAGGGCGTGCAGGTCATCGGCGGTCACCGCCTTGATGCCGGCGACGTTGCCGTCGGAGGCGCGGCCGTAGGGGTGAGAGCCGAAAATCGTGTGCATCCAGGCATTGCTGGCAATCTGATCCGGGTCTTCGGCGTCGTTTTCGACACCGAGAACCAACTGACCGCGCGTGCGCTCGAGGGGGCCGGGATCGAAGCGCGGCTTGTTGAGGGCCAACGCCAGCAGATCGAAGGCAGCGGCGCGGTTCTGGCTCAGGGTCTGCAGCGAGCCGGTAAACTCGTCGCGGCTGGCGTCAAACGACATCTTGACCGACAGATCATCGATGCGGCGCTGAAAGGCGGCGGAATCGAGATTGCCGGCACCTTCGTCCAGCATGCCGGAGAGGAAATTCGCCAGACCGGGACGATTGGCGGGATCGGCGGCGCTGCCACCGGCAAAGGAATACTCCATGGCGATCAGCGGGATGGTGTGGTCCTCGACCAACCAGGCGGTAATGCCGCCGGGCGAGGTCACCTTCTTGATCTCGAAGGCCTGGGCCGCCAGCGGCCAGCACAGCAGCAGCATGACGCCGACAACGAGACCCGACAGGCCGGGAACGACACGTGAAGAATGGCGGTTCATGGACAGATCAAGTCCCTTCAATCAGTTCTGGGCGGTCGTCTTGGCGGTGGGATCGGGCAGCAGAACGCTGGTGACCGAGCGCTCGGGCCTCAGGACCTTGGCGGCGGCGGCCTGCACATCGGCGATGGTCACGGCTGAAATGCGGTTCGGCCAGTCCTGCACGTCGGCGACCGTCCGGCCGGTGACCAGCGCCTGTCCGTAGAGGTAGGCGAGCTTGAACTGGCTATCGAGGGAATAGACGGTGTCGGCGATCAGCGACTTCTTGGCGCGCGCCAGTTCATCGGCGGTGACGCCCTCCTTCAGCAGCTTGGCGAGCGCGGCGTCGAGGCCGGCTTCAACCGTTGCGGCATCGCCGCCGGGGACGGGAGCGGCGTAGACGGAGAAGGTCGCGTAGTCGAGACCGCCGCCATCGTAATTGGCGCCGGCGTAGGCGGCGATCTTCTGTTTCACCACCAGGTCGCGGTAAAGCCGGCTGGTAGGGCCACCTCCCATGATCTCGCCGAGCACGTCGAGGGCTTCGGCTTCCCCCTTGGCGGCGGTGTGGTTGCTGGGGGCGAGATAGTCGCGCGAAACCTCCGGCGAGGAGGCGCGGGCATCCTTCAGGACCACGCGGCGCGCAGCGACCGGGGCGGGTTCGGATGTCCTGACACGCGGACCCGGCTGGATGGTGTTGGCGACGGCGCCGTAGATGCGCTCGGCCATGGCCTTGACGGCCTCGGGCTGGACGTCGCCGGCCACCACAACGATGGCGTTGGCGGGGGTATAATGGGCCTTGTAGAAGGCCACCGCGTCGGCGCGGGTGAGCCTGGAGACCTCCGGCAGCCAGCCGATGGTGGGATTGTGATAGGGGTGCGCCACGTACATGGCGGCATCGGCCTGTTCGTTCAGCAGGCCGGAGGGATTGTTGGCGACGCGCATGCGGCGCTCTTCCAGCACCACCTGCAACTCTGGCTTCACCTCGGCGTCTGTGAGCGTCAGGTTGACCATGCGGTCGGCCTCCAGCTTCATCACGAGTTCGAGGCGGTCGGCGGCGATACGCTGGTAATAGGCGGTAAAATCCTTGGTGGTGAAGGCGTTGTCCTGGCCGCCATTGCGCATCACGATCTTGGAGAATTGCCCGGCGGGCACCGTGGGGGTGCCCTTGAACATCAAGTGCTCGAGGAAATGGGCGATGCCGTTCTTGCCTTGCGGCTCATCGGCCGAGCCGACCCGGTACCACACCATGTGGGTGACCACGGGGGCGCGATGGTCCGGGATGACGACCAGTTGCAGGCCGTTGGAAAGCGTCCAGTGGGAAACCGTGACGCCGGCGGCCATGGCAGGAGTGAGAGCGGGGGGAAGAAAAACAAGCGCGACGAAGGCCCACAAGGCGGCAATCAGCAATGGTGTGCGCAAGGACGATCTCCAAATATGGTCGGTGTTGCGCTACTTACGCACCTGAACGTGCGGCTTACCACTAAACTTTTCGTAACTGTGGCCAGCGTGGCGCCGCAACCCTTACCGTTCAGCCGTTCGTCCAGATCGAGCCGAGATTGAAAATGGTGCCGTAATTGGGGTTCTTGGCCCGCTCGATCTCGAGCTTTTTCTTGCGCATTTCCTCGGTCAGCTCGGCCTGGGTCTTCTTGGTGCCGTCCGGCTTGTAGCGCGAGACACCCCACTTTGCGTAAGGATCGTTGGTCGCCTGCTGCTGCAACTGCTGGGGCTGCAATTGCTGCGGCCCTTGAGTGACCTGCTGGGGCTGCTGGCTGACCGGTTGGGGCGTCGGCGCCTTATAGGCCTGTTGCGGCTGATAGACGGGCGCCTGGTTCTGTATCGCCGCCTGCTGGGCCGGCGGCTGGGTCATCGGCTGGGGCGGCTGATAGGCCTGCTGGGTCGGCGCCGGCGGCTGCTGTCCGTCGGCCGGCGGGCGCAATTGCAGATCGGGTGGCGTGGCGAGCACATGGCCCTGGCTCACCTGACTTTCGTTGGGAATATACTTGCCGGCTCCGAACATGTCCTGAAAGCCGACTTCACTGCACCCGCCAAGCATGACGCTCGCAAGCGCCAAGCTTGCCAGCCTTGCTGTTGCACTCATTGTCGCAAAGGCTCCTTCAACCCCGTAACCGCGTAACGGCCAGCTTCGGCCTCATGACATTTCATTGAGGCAAAACCAAGACTTGGCACCGGCGGCTTGCCGCTCAGCCCGCCGCCGACTCCTGCCGCTCGTCCCGGAACGAGTCATACAGAAGCATTGCCACGCCCGCAACTATGGCGCAATCGGCCAGATTGAACACGTACCAGTTCCACCCCCCCAGATGGAACAGGAAGAAGTCGGCCACCGCGCCATGCACCACCCGGTCGAGCATGTTGGCGAGCGCCCCGCCGATGATGAGGCCGATGGCCATCGCCTTGAAGGCGGAGCGAACCCGCAGCAGCCACACGGCAAGGCCGGCCGAAATTGCCAGCGCCAGGGCGATCAGCCCGAGGCGTACCGCCCCGGCGTGCGAGGCGAACAGGCCGTAGGAAATGCCGCGATTCCACACCAGCACCAGATCGAGGAACGACGTCACCCTGATCGGCTGACGGTGCGCAATATCGAAGGCGCCCAGCATCCACCACTTGTGGGTCTGGTCGAGGCCGAACGACAGAGCCGCCGTGGCCAGGCCAAGCGCCACCGGCCGTCCGCCTCGGCTTGGGCCTGCGCTCATGCGCCGCCGCGGCCGGCGTGGGCATCGGCGGCCAGCCATTCACGCAGCGCCGCGGCATCACGCGGTGTGACGTCGGGAAACTCGGGATCGCTGCCCACCTCGGGAGTGACTTTCCACGAGCGGGCGCACTTTTTGCCCTTGGCCAGCGCCGGCACCACCACCACGCCCTTCACCTCGGGCAGACGGAAAGCATCCCGCGGCCCGTCGCCGGCAACCAGACGGGCATCGCTGGTGATGGCGATCTCGGCCAGGTCCAGCCCCTCGATGGCGGCGGCAAGCTCGGGGTTGGCGACATGGACTTCTGGCGCTGCCTCCAGCGAGGAGCCGATGCGCTTTTCGCGGCGCTCGATCTCCAGCGCGCCGGTGATCACCGAGCGCACCTGCCAGATCTTTTCCCAGCGTGCCTCCAGCACCTTGCTGCGCCACTCGGCGGGCACCTCGGGGAACTGTTCCAGATGCACCGAACCCTGATCTCCATGGCGCGACAGCCAGGCTTCCTCCATGGTGAACGGCAACATGGGCGCCAGCCACTTCACCAGGCAATCGAACAGCCGGTCGATGACCGTCAGCGCGGCGCGACGCCTGAGGCTGGAGGGCGCATCGCAATAGAGCGCGTCCTTGCGGATGTCGAAATAATAGGCCGACAGGTCGATGGTGAGGAAA
>CAZMSA010000149.1:8828-9247 GCA_964568825.1 uncultured Rhizobiaceae bacterium
GACCTGCTGCGCGGTGAGGAAATTGGAGAGGCTCGATTCGATGCGCTTGTAGTCGAAGTCGTCATAGGCCTTCCGCACCACCTGATCGAGGCGGGCGAGGTTGGACAGCATCAGCCGCTCCAGTTCCGGCAACTCCTCGACGGCGACTGCCTCGCCTTTGCGAAAATGCGCCAGCGAGCCCAGCATCCAGCGGATGGTGTTGCGGATCTTGCGGTAAGCCTCGATGTTGGTCTTGAGGATTTCCGGGCCGATGCGCAGGTCTTCCGAATAATCCGACGAGACCACCCACAGGCGCAGGATATCGGCGCCCGACTGCTTGATGACATCCTGGGGGATCACCTGGTTGCCCAGTGACTTCGACATCTTGCGGCCGTCCTCGGCCATGACGAAGCCATGGGTGAGGACAGCGTCAGAAGGTG
>CAZMSA010000150.1:0-9206 GCA_964568825.1 uncultured Rhizobiaceae bacterium
GATGGCGATGTGCCGGCTGAACGTACCGTCGATTTTTATCTACGGCGGGTCGATCCTGCCCGGTACCTTCAAGGGCAAGGACGTGACGGTGGTCGACGTTTTCGAGGCGGTGGGACTGCATTCGGTCGGCAAGATGAGCGATGAGGACCTGCAGACGCTGGAAGAAGTCGCCTGTCCTTCGGCGGGGGCCTGCGGCGGCCAGTTCACCGCCAACACCATGGCGATGGTCTCCGAGGCGATCGGCCTGGCGCTGCCCTATTCGGCCGGCGCGCCGGCGCCTTATGAACTGCGCGACCGCTTCGCCATGGCATCGGGCGAGATGGTCATGCAACTTTTGGCGCGCAACATCCGCCCGCGCGACATCGTCACCCGCAAGGCGCTGGAGAATGCCGCCGTCGTGGTTGCCGCCTCGGGCGGCTCGACCAACGGGGGCTTGCACCTGCCGGCGATCGCGCATGAATGCGGTATCGAATTCGACCTCTTCGACGTGGCCGAAATCTTCAAGCGCACCCCCTATATCGCCGACCTCAAGCCGGGCGGGCGCTATGTCGCCAAGGACCTGTTCGAGGCCGGCGGCATTCCCATGCTGATGAAGACGCTGCTCGACAACGGCTACCTGCACGGCGACTGCATGACGGTCACCGGCCGCACCATCGCCGAAAACCTGGCAGGCGTGAAATGGAACGCCGAGCAGGACGTGGTGCGCCCGGCCAGCGACCCGATCTCGCCGACCGGCGGTGTCGTCGTCCTGAAGGGCAATCTCGCCACCGAAGGGGCCATCGTGAAGGTGGCGGGCATGAAGGGCCTGAAATTTTCCGGCCCGGCGCGCTGCTTCGACAACGAGGAGGCCTGCTTCGAGGCGGTCTCCAAGCGCCAGTACAAAGAAGGCGACGTGCTGGTCATCCGCTACGAGGGACCGCGCGGCGGGCCCGGCATGCGCGAGATGCTGTCGACCACGGCCGCCATCTACGGCCAGGGCATGGGCGACAAGGTGGCGCTGATCACCGACGGGCGGTTTTCCGGCGGCACCCGCGGCTTCTGCGTCGGCCACGTGGGCCCCGAGGCCGCCGTGGGCGGGCCGATCGGGCTGCTCAAGAACGGCGACATCATCACCCTCGATGCGGTCGAAGGCATCATGTCGGTGGATTTGAGCGAGGCCGAGCTGGCGCGCCGCGCCAAGGACTGGAAGCCCCGCGACAACGGCTATGGTTCGGGTTGCCTGTGGAAATATGCGCAAACGGTAGGGCCGGCCCGCAAGGGCGCGGTCACTCATCCTGGTGGAGTGGCAGAAGGTGTTTGTTACGCGGATATCTAGAGTGCGCACCGTGCTGGGCTGGTGCCTGATGGTCGGGCTCGCGGGCGCGTCGACAGTGGGCGCGACGGCGGCGGATGATTCGACCTTCCTGAGCCAGTTTCATTCATTCGTGCCGGCCAAGCCGATGGTGGAACTGGTGCCGTCGCCCAGCGATGACTCGCCCAGTGAACTGGCCATGCACAAGGGCCTGATCGCCTATCGCAGCCGCGGCTATGCGGAAGCGGCGGGGTATTTCGAAAAGGCCATCAAGGGCGGCGAGCCGCTGGCGGCGTGGTATCTCGGCGAGATGTATCGCCTGGGTCTGGGCGTGCACCTCAATGCGGCTACCGCCATCAAGTTCTATCAGCAGGTGGCGAGGCTCTACGATCCCAATGAATCGCGGCCGCAGGTGCTGTCGTTGTGCGTCGACGCGGTGGCCCGGCTCGGCGATTATTATCGCGACGGCGCCACCGGGGTGCTGGCGGCCGATCCGATGCGCGCCTATCAGCTTTATTCGCTGGCCGCCATCCACGGCCATCCCGGCGCCCAATACGGGCTGGCCACCATGTACCTCAAGGGCCTCGGCCTCAATCGCAATCCCGCGCAAGGCATCAAGTGGCTGAAACTGTCCGCCAGCAAGCGCTACGTGCCGGCCCAGATGCTGCTCGGCGAACTCTACTGGAACGGCAAGATCGTGCCCCAGGACAAGGCCCGGGCGATCATGTGGTATACGCTTGCCGAGCAGACCGCGCATCCCGACACCCAGGCCAAGGTGATCGCCCGGCTGCAATCCCTGGTGAGCCAGGCCAGCGCGTCTGAACGCCAGGCCGGCCTGGCGAGAGCCGCCAGGTGGACCCGCCGCAACGGCTTTGCCCCCGACACGCCGGTGCCAGCCGACGCCAACTAGGGCGACGCTGCGACAACGGCAACCGGCCGGAATTTTGCATCCGGCCGGCGGGTGCCGGAGGGTCGCCGGTGGCTTCGGTTATTCCGGAACCGCTTCGCCCGATCCGCCCAGTTCGGCGGGAAAATCCTTCAGCTTGGGCAGGCCGTCCTTGATGGGCAGGACGGTCTCGGCATAGTTCACATGCACGCCCGGCTTGAAGTCGACACTGGGCAGGACGGCGGCATAGATGTCGATCAGCCCGAAGGTGGGGTGGTTGGTCATCACGTGACCGCCGCACTTTTTACAGAACTTGCGCTCGCTGGTGGGGTTCTTGGCGAAGGTCGCGAGGAATTCCGCGCCCTTGGTCACCTTGACGCTGTCGGGCGTCCACAGGGTGAAGGCATTCACCGGGCCGGCGGACCAGTGGCGGCAGGAGGCGCAGTGACAGTAGCCCATGGCGGCCGGCTCGCCGCTGGCCTCGACCTCGACAGCGCCGCAGAAACATTGACCCTTGTGGGTGTCAGGCATGTTTTCACTCCTTGGGTGATGCAGTTGACGTCACGTGAATACGCTACTCCAGTAACACATTCCGGCGATCGGCAAAGCGGTTGCATGCCGGCTGCCGGTTATGCGCTGCAAGGCGCCGCTTGGCGGGCGGGCGTCAGGGCGCGGTCCATGCTAGTGAACTGTTGGACAAAATGAAGGCTGGGGCAATGCCTTTGGCCGGTCGGGGCAACGGGACTTGAGAAACATTCATCTGCCCGCCGTGCTGGGCGCCGTCACCGAGCGCCGCCAGCGCGGCTTCGTGGCGCTGTTTGCGCTGGAGGCGGCGTGCCGGGCGCTGGTCATGACGGTGGTCCCTCTGAGGGCCTACGCGCTGGTCGCCGATGCCCAGATCGTCAGCCTGATCTATGTCGGGGTGACGATTTTGGGGCTCATGGTGAGCCTTACCGCGCCTATGCTCATGCACGTGGTCAGGCGGCGCGGCATGATGAGCCTCGGCGGGCTGCTGTATGTGTCGACGGCGGTGCTGTTCGCCACCGATACGGTGTGGTCGGTGATCGCCGGGCTGGCGGCCCAGACGGCGGCCACCACCATCCTCGAGGTGACCATCAACCTCTACCTGCTCGACCATGTGCCGCGCCGCCAGTTGAGCAGCTTCGAGCCCCGGCGCATGCTGTTTTCCGGCATGGTGTTCATCGTCGGCCCGTGGCTCGGGGTGTATCTCAACCAATCGGTGAAGGAAAACCTGACGTTTGCGCTGGTGGCGCTGACGGCGCTGGGCTTCATCGGCGTCTTCTGGCTGTTGCGGCTGACCGAGAACCCGGCGGTTACGAGCCCGCTCAAGGCCGCGCCGCGGCCGGTGCGCTACCTGCCGCGCTTTGCCCGCCAGCCGCGGCTGATGCTGGCCTGGGTGCTGGCGGTGGGACGCAACGGCTGGTGGGTGATGTTCTTCATCTATGCGCCGATCTACGTGACGCAGGCCGGCTATTCCGAGCAGGTGAGCGGCGCGCTGGTGTCGCTGGGGGTCCTGCCGATGGTGATGGTGCGCTACTGGGGCCGGCTCGGGCAGCGCATCGGCATCCGCCGCCTGCTCAACCGGGGCTACGCCATGGAAGGCGCGCTGACGGTTGCGGCCGGCCTGATGGCCGGGCTGCCGGCGGCGGCCATGGTGCTGTTGTGGTCGGCGGCGTTCATGGGAACAGTGATCGATTCGGCCGGCAACACGCCGTTTCTACGGTCGGTGCATCCGCATGAACGGCCCGAGATGATGTCGGTGTTCGCCACTTACCGGCACGGGGCGAGCCTTGCGATACCGGCGCTGTTCGCGGCCATCCTGACATTCGCGCCGCTGAACTTCGTCTTCATCGCCGGCGGCACGGTGAGTCTTTCGATGGCATGGCTGGCGCGCAAGCTGCCGAAACGGTTCTAGGGCTTCTGCCCATAGGGCAATTTGTTGGCCTCAGCGGTCGTCTTGCCGGCCTCGTTCCTGTATGCTCGGCCAAAAGCATGGAGGAGGTGCAACATGGCCAAGGCCGCCAAGCGATTTGTGGACGAGTGGGTTTCGAAAAATGTCGATGTGGCGAACGATGAAGGAAAGCGCCACGCGCTGACGCTTGCATGCCTGGCGGCGGCCGACAAGGCAGGCATCGCTCGCGCCGCCATCGAGGAAGAGTGCGGCGATCTCAACGCCTATATCGGCGATGCCATCGCCCGGGCGAACAAGGATGCGGCCGACCGCCTTGTCGGCCGGATGCGGGAAGACCCATCGGCCTAAACAGCTATCTCGACCACCACCGGCACGTGGTCTGAGGGCTTTTCCCAGGCGCGGACGTGGGTGTCGATGCGGGCGGAGCGAAAAAGGTCGGCGGCTTGCGGGCTCATCAGGATGTGGTCGATGCGGATGCCGTTGTTCTTTGGCCAGGCGCCAGCCTGATAGTCCCAGAAGGTATAGACGCCGTCTTGCGGCAGCGACTGACGCACCGCGTCGGTGAGGCCGAGATTGGCGAGTGCGTGGTAGCGGGCGCGGGTTTGCGGCAGGAACAGGGCATCGTGGGTCCAGTTCTCGGGATGCCGGGCATCGCGCGGCTCGGGGATGACGTTGAAATCGCCACACAGAAAGAACGGCTCCTCCAGCGCCAGAAGGTCGCGGGTATGGGCATTGAGGCGGTCCATCCAGGCGAGCTTGTAAGGATACTTGTCACTGTCGGGCGGATTGCCGTTGGGGAGATAGATGGCGGCGACCCTCAGCGTCCGGCCGCCGGCTGAAACGACGGCTTCCATGTAGCGGGCCTGTTCGTCGTCATCGTCGCCGGGCAGGCGGCGGATCACTTCATCGAAAGGTGCTTTGGAGAGGATCGCCACGCCGTTGAAGCCTTTCTGGCCGTGGGTGGCGACGTTGTAGCCGATATCCTCGATGGGGCCTGAGGGAAAGCCTTCGTCCTGTGACTTGATCTCCTGCAGGCAGCAGACATCCGGCGATGCCTCCTTCAGCCAGGCAACGAGGTTATCGATCCTTGCCTTGATGCCGTTGATGTTCCAGGTGGCGATGAGCATGGGGGCCCTTTTAAGGTTTGTTGCGGTGAGGCTGCCTTGACCTTAGACAGAAACAGGCCCGGCCGCCTAGCCTTTGGCGGGTGCTGCAATCCGGCTGCGCATGGCAATCAGGCCGATGAGCGCCAGGCCGGACAAGCCCGCGCCGGCGAGGAATGTCGCCTCTGGGCTGTAGGAATCCCACAAGGCGCCGGCCACCAGGCTTGCCGCCAGCACCGCCAGCCCACCCACCAGATTGAACATGCCGAACGCCGTGCCGCGCAATTCTGCCGGGGCGGTATCGGCCACCATGGCCGCCAGAAGGCCTTGCGTCAGACCCATGTGGAGGCCCCACAGCACCACCCCCACGGCCACGCCGGCAAGCCCTGTCGACAGGGCCAGCACCAGATCGGCGGCGACCAGCACGGCAAAGCCCGCTGCCAGGATGGCCTTGCGGTCCACCCGGTCGGACACGAGCCCGGCGGGGTAGGCGGCCGCCGCATAGACGACGTTCATCACCACCAGCACCGCCGGAGCCAGTGCCAGCGGCAGCCCGAGGCCTTGCGCCCGCAAGATGAGGAAGGCTTCCGAACAGCGCGCCAGGGTAAATACCCCGGCGATGGCGATCACCCACCAGCAGGCAGGCCCCAGGCGCACCAGTTCAGCCCGTGACAGCGGCGATTTCACCTCGCGCAGGCCTTGCGGCCGGGCGGGCTCGCGCACCGCGAAGATGATCAACGCCAGGGACAGGAAACCCGGCACGACGGCCACCCAGAAGACGGTCGTGAAGTTGTCCACGGTCAGCCACATCAGGTAGATGGCGGCGAGCGGACCGGCAAAGGCGCCGATGGTGTCGAGCGACTGCCGCAGGCCGAAACTGGCGCCGCGCAGGTCGGGCGGGGCGATGTCGGCGATGAGGGCATCGCGCGGGGCACCGCGCAGACCCTTGCCGATGCGGTCGACGAAGCGGGCCGCAAACAGCCAGCCGATGGTAGGGGCGAGCGGAAATACCGGCTTGGTGACGGCCGCCAGTCCATAGCCAAAGGCGGCCAACAGCTTGCGCTTTCCCAGCCAGTCCGACAGGGCGCCGGAAAATATCTTCACGATGGAGGCGGTCGCCTCGGCGACCCCCTCAATGATGCCGACGGTGAGCATGGAAGCGCCCAGCACCGTCACCAGATAGACCGGTAAGAGGGCGTGGATCATCTCCGAGGAGACATCCATCAGCAAGGAGACGCAGCCCAGCGCCCAGATGCCTGGCGGTATGGCCTTGAGGCGGGAGGCGGGTGAGGTGCCGGTCACGTGAGCTGACCGGCGCGGGTCAGATGGAAAAGCTCGTGCCGCAGCCGCACGAGGAGGTGGCGTTGGGGTTGTTGATGGCGAACTGGGCGCCCATCAGGTCGTCGACGAAATCGATCTCGGCACCCAGCATGTACATGATGGAAGTGGAATCGATCACCACCCGGGCGCCGTCGCGCTCGATCACATGATCGTCGCCGGCGGTTGCGTCTTCGAGCTCGAACTCGTACTGGAAACCCGAGCAACCGCCGCCGGAAACCGCTATCCTGAGCGCCTGCTTGTCGGGCTCGGTCTGAAGAATGTCGCGAATGCGCCCGGCGGCGCGTTCGGTCAGGGTGATCTTGCCGGTGGTCATGGACGGTCCTGGAATGTTAAGCATCATCATAGCACATGTTGGCGCCCGGCGGTTAATTGTCAATCGCTGCCCCGGTGCGCGGCCATGACGGCGATGGCCCGCTTCGCCAGCGATCCCGCCAAGAGCCGCGGGCGGCTTGTTGCCGAGCCGGCAAGCCCGCCGCGCACGCCGTTCCAGCGCGACCGCGACCGCATCATCCATTCCGCCGCCTTTCGCCGCCTCAAGCACAAGACGCAGGTGTTCGTCTATCACGAGGGCGATCATTACCGCACCCGGCTCACCCATTCGCTTGAAGTGGCGCAGGTTGCGCGCTCGATTTCCCGGGCGCTGGGGCTGGATGAGGATCTGACCGAGGCGCTGGCGCTGGCCCACGACCTCGGCCACACGCCCTTCGGCCATGCCGGCGAGCGGGCGCTGGATGAGCTGATGGCGTCTTTTGGCGGGTTCGACCACAACGCCCAGACGGTGAGGATCGTCACCCGCCTCGAACGGCGCTATGCCGCCTTCGACGGGCTCAACCTCACCTGGGAGACCATCGAGGGGCTGATCAAGCACAATGGCCCGCTGATCGATGCCGAGGGCAGGGAGGTCGGCGCCGGCGACGGCCGGCGGCTGCCGCTCGCCATCGTCGAGGCGGCGGCGCTCAGGAAAATCCCGCTCACCGGGTTTGCCTCGGCGGAAGCCCAGGTGGCGGCGATTGCCGACGACATCGCCTATAACGCCCACGACACTGATGATGGCCTCAGGGCCGGGCTGTTCGAGATCATCGACCTGGCGGATTTGCCGCTGGCGGGCGATGCCCTGGCGGAGGTGCTCAAGACGTGGCCGAAACTTCACCGCTCGCGGATGATCCACGAGACGGTGCGGCGGGTGATCTCGTGGATGATCGAGGACGTGGTGGCCGAAGCCCGCAAAGGCGCTGAGCAATTCGCCCCCGGTGATGCCGATGCGGTGCGGGCGCTGCCTCGAGCGCTGGTGAGGTTTTCGCCGCAAATGCATGAAAAGAACAAGGTTTTGCAGTCATTTCTCGCAAGCCACATGTATCACCACGACAAGGTGTCGATGATCATGGAGCGTGCCCGACGGGTGATCGCCGACCTGTTCGAGGCCTACATGGCCGATCCGGCGCTGCTGCCGGCGGGCTGGCGCGAGGACGGTTTTGCCGACGACGCCAGCGGATTTGCCCGCCAGGTGTGCGATTTCATCGCCGGCATGACCGACCGCTTTGCCCTCGACCAGCACAAGCGGCTGTTTGACCTCGATCCGCTTTTCCGCTAACGCCGGCACCCAAACGGCTCTTTTTCAAGAAGATTTCAAGATGAACGTCTATCAGCATTACGCCCTGGTGGTGGGAGACGCGCTCCACGCCATGACCGCGGCGGGCGAACTGCCGGCGGGGCTCGATCTGGGGCGCGTCGGGGTGGAATCGCCGCGCGATCCCGCCCATGGCGATCTCACTACCAATGCCGCCATGGTGCTGGCCAAGCCGGCCGGCCTCAAGCCGCGGCGCATTGCCGAGGGGCTGGCGGCTATCCTGGCGGCGGCCGACGGGGTGGCGAGCGCCGAGGTGGCCGGACCCGGCTTCATCAACCTCAGGCTGACGCTTTCCATGTGGCATCGGGTGCTGGGCTCTATCATCGCTGAAGGTGGGGGATATGGGCGCTCGGCGGCGGGGGCGGGCCAGAAGGTCAATGTCGAATATGTTTCGGCCAACCCCACCGGCCCGTTGCACGTGGGGCATTGCCGCGGGGCGATCTTTGGCGATGCGCTGGCCGAATTGCTGGCCGAAACCGGCCATGAGGTCACCCGCGAATATTACATCAACGATGCCGGCGCCCAGGTGGACGTCCTGGCGCGCTCGGCGTTCCTGCGCTACCGCGAGGCGCTGGGCGAGGAGATCGGCGATATCCCCGCAGGGCTCTATCCGGGCAGCTACCTGAAGCCGGTGGGCGAGGCGCTGGCGGAAAAATTCGGCCGCAGCCTTGCCGGCCAGCCGGAAAGCGAATGGCTTGAACCGGTGCGCGACATGGCGATTGCCATGATGATGGCGATGATCCGCGACGATCTCGCCCAGCTCAATATCCGCCATGACGTGATCACCTCGGAGCGCTCACTGCACGAGGGCGGGGCCATTGCGGCGACGGTAGAGGACCTCAGGGCGCGCGGGCTCATCTACCAGGGCAGCCTGCCGCCGCCCAAGGGGCAGGTGCCGGAAGACTGGGAAGACCGCGAGCAGACGCTGTTCCGGGCCACCGATTTCGGCGACGACATCGACCGGCCGCTCATCAAGTCGGACGGCTCCTATACCTATTTCGCCGCCGATGTGGCCTATGCCCGCG
>CAZMSA010000151.1:0-9029 GCA_964568825.1 uncultured Rhizobiaceae bacterium
CGCGCAACTGCGCCCTGGCCAGCGCGCTGCCCATGGCGCCGAGGCCGATGACGGTAATGTCGGTGGTGGTGGTCATGGTGGCTCCCGCGGTCAGGATGGACCGAAGGCAACATTACGCGATCCGCCCGCCGCGGGCCAACCGCGTCGCTACAACCTGACGCTCAGCACGAAGGCCCACACGAAGATCGCCAGGTTGACGCCGATGAAGAACAGGACACGGGCGGCAACCCCCTTTTTGCGGTCGAAGACGATGGTGCGGTAGCCGTCCTTGTTGATGAACGGCTCGAGCAGCACGAACACGTTGAGAAACGTGACCGCAAAGAACAGCTTTAGAAATGACTGATCCGCGAACATGGCCGTGATTGTGACAGCTTCTGCTTAACGCCGCATTTATGGCCGGTGGAGCGTATTGTTGGGTGCCCGCGACGCCGCAGAATGGCTCTCGACCGGACAAATCGGCCGCCCTAAAGTGCCGCTCAGGCAACTCGATGCGTTGCCACTTTTGCGAATGGAAAAGGGCGACAGATGGCGGCAGGCGACAAGGCTTTTGCCGGTGCCATACCGGAAATCTACGACACCTATCTGGTGCCGTTGATTTTTGAGGTCTTTGCCGAGGACATGGCAACGCGGGTGGCGCAGCCGGGGGTTCGCGAGGTGCTCGAAACGGCAGCCGGCAGCGGCGTCGTCACCCGGGCGCTGGCGCCAAGACTGCCCGGCGATGCGCGCTATGTGGTGAGCGATCTCAATCAACCCATGATCGATCGCGCGGCCGGGCAGCAGCCGCCGGACGGGCGCATCGTGTGGCAGTGCGCCGATGCCCTGGAACTGCCGTTCGCGGCCGCCAGCTTCGATGCCGTGTGCTGCCAGTTCGGGGCGATGTTCTTTCCCGACAAGGTGGCGGGCTACGCCGAAGCGCGCCGCGTTCTCAAACCCGGTGGGCGCTTTGTGTTCAATGTCTGGGACCGCATCGAGGACAACCTGTTCGCCGATCTGGCGACGAATGCGGCGGCCAGCGTGTTCCCGGACGATCCACCACGCTTTCTGGCGCGCATCCCGCATGGCTATCACAACATCGACCTGATCCGCGAAGAGCTGCGCCAGGCCGGGTTTTCGCGCATTGATATCGTGACGTTGACCAAGGAGAGCCGGGCGCCGTCGCCGCGCCATGCGGCCATCGCCTATTGCCAGGGGACACCGATGAGAAACGAGATTGAGGCGCGCGATCCCGGCCTGCTGGCGCTGACGACCGATCGTGCCACCGAGGCCATCGCGGCGGTTTGCGGCAGCGGACCGGTGAGCGGGATGATCCGCGGACACGTCATCGAGGCCGCTTCGTGAGGCTTGCGCTTGACCCGGCAAGTGAGGTTGCCGCCGTTGCCAGTGGCGGCCGCCATACGGAGGCGACAGCGGCGTGCCTGCGCCTACATTAGAACGGGTATAAAGCTAAAGTTGGTCAGTTTAGAATTATTATAATTATATACTTGATATCACTGATAAAAATAGTTTGCATTTGCAATTTTCAGCGTGCTAGGCAGAGCTCTCTTCATTAGCGAGGTGCTTCAACATGTCCGGGTTGGTTCGTAGGATTTTGTTTGCCGGCGGCGGTGTTGCCGTGGCGATGATGCTGGCGAGCGGGGGGGGGTACGCCGATGCCGCCGTCGAGGTATCGGTGATCATCAAGGATCACAAGTTTGAGCCGACAACCCTCAAGGTACCTGCTGGCAAGCCCATCGTGCTCAAAGTGGACAATCAGGATGCATCGGTCGAAGAGTTCGAATGCAAGAAACTCGGCATCGAGAAGATCATCGTCGGCAAATCGACCGGCATCGTTCGTGTCAGGGCGCTTGATCCGGGCACCTATCATTTCGTTGGCGAGTTCCATGAGGATACCGCCAAGGGTACCCTGGTTGCCGAATAGGACATGGCCATGATCGGCGCCCTCATCATTGTGTTTCGCGAGGTCATCGAGGCCGGCCTTATCGTCGGCATCGTGCTGGCGGCGACGCGAGGGCTGGCGGGCCGGGCCTTGCCGATCGGCGGCGGCATCGTCGGCGGCGCGGCGGGGGCCTGTGTGGTGGCGGCCTTCGCCGGTCTCATCTCCAACGCGTTTGCGGGGGCAGGGGCTGAATTGCTGAATGCCTCGATCCTGCTGTTCGCTGTTTGCATGCTGACCTGGCACAACGTCTGGATGGCCCGCCACGGCAGCCAGCTGGCGGCGGATGCGCGCGCCGTGAGCAATGACATCGCCAGCGGTCGCCGGCCACTTATCGCGCTGGCGCTGGTGGTCGGCCTGGCGGTGCTGCGCGAAGGCTCCGAGGTGGTTCTGTTCCTCTATGGCGTGGTGCTGGCGGCAGGCGACAGCGCCTCCATGGTGGCGCTCGGCGGCGTGCTGGGGCTGGTGGCGGGCGTGGCGGTCGCGGGGTTCAGCTATGCGGGCCTTATCGCGATTCCGGCGCGCTATCTGTTCCGTGTGACCGGCATTCTGATCGCGCTGCTGGCGGCCGGCATGGCCAGCCAGGCCATGGGCTATCTCAGGGCCGGCGGCTTCATCGAGGCCTTGGGCACGCAGTTGTGGGATACCTCGGGGCTGGTGCCGCAATCGAGCATCGCCGGGCGCATCCTGCAGACCCTGATCGGCTACAGCGCTGCGCCGACCGCCCTGCAACTGGTGGCCTACCTGACGACGCTGGCCGGCATCTATGTGCTGATGCGGTTCTTCTCCCCTCCCTTGCGGGCAAGGTCCACGGCCAGACCCTAGATAGCAAGTACCCCCTCAACCGCTGCTGCCATGGCGAACAGCGCCTGGTCCGATCCCCATGGTGCCATGAGCATCAGCCCCGCCGGGGCCTCGCCGGGCGCCGTCATGGGCAGCGAGATGGCACAGGCGTTGAGGAAATTGCCGATGAAGGTATTGCGCAAGCAGAAAAAATTGATGGTGCCATAATCCTTGTCGTCGTCGAGCGCGCTTATGGGCGGCGGGATATTGGGCGTGGTCGGCATGACGAGGCCGTCGAGGCCGCGCATCAACCGCTGGTAGTCGGCGATCAGCCGTTGGCGGAAATCGAGGATCGCCACATAGGCGGGGGCGTTGATCTTGAAGCCCGACTCGATGCGCCGGCGCACCCGCTGGTCATATTCATCGGCGTGGTCGGCGAGGATATCGCGGTGGACATGGCAGGCTTCCACCGCCGAGATACCGCCGCCGGCGTTTACCGCGGGGAGTTCGAGAAGCGCAGGGAAATCCACGTCGCTGAAATGGGCACCGGCTTTTTCGAGGCGCTTTCGCGAGGCTTCGAAGGCGGCGGCCACTTGAGGATCGAGATCGTCGAGGACGATGCGGCTTGGGATGCCGAGGCGCAGGCTCGATGCCTCGCGCGGGGCGATGCGGCCCGACCAGTCGCCGGCCATGATGGCATCGGCGATGGCGCACGATGAAACCGAAACCGCCAGCGGGCCGATGCTGTCGAGGCTATGGGCCAGCGGGAAGACGCCGTCCGTCGGTATGCGTCCAAAGCTCGGCTTGTAGCCGACGATGGCGTTGAAGGCAGCGGGGATGCGGCACGAGCCGCCGGTGTCGGAGCCGATGGCGAGCGCGCACATGCCATCGCCGACCGAGACGCCGGCGCCAGCCGAGGAGCCGCCCGGAATGCGGCCGGTCTTTCTGTCATAGACCGACCTGGGGGTGCCGTAATGGGGATTGAGGCCGACGCCGGAATAGGCGAACTCGGTCATGTTGGTGCGCCCCAGCACCACCAGCCCCATGGCCTTGAGGCGGGCAATGGCCGGGGCATCGACGCCAGCGGGCGGCGCCGAAGCGAGGATCATCGAGCCGGCGCGCGTCACCTCGCCCGCCTGGTCGAACAGGTCTTTTACCGAAAACGGAATGCCGGCAAAGCGCGACGGGGCGCGGCCGCGCTTGCGCAGGGCGTCGATATGATCGGCATTGGCAAGGACGGTTGCATCGTCGACGGCAATGAAAGCCCGCGCGCCTTCGCCTTCAGGGTCGTAGATCTTCGCCAGCGCCGCCTCGGCCAGCGCCCTGGCGCTGGTGCGGCCGGCGGTGAGGTCTTCGGCCAACCTGTCGAGCCCCGGCAGCTTATCCCCCATGACCTGCTCCTTCCCAAATTGATTCAGGCGTCACCTCTAACCCGCGGATGTCATTACCGGATTGGTTCAAGGCACCGGATGACACCATGCTAGGGCAAGTCTTGTCACCGGATGGCTATTTGCGCAAGGCGCTGCGGTAGTCCTGGAAGTGGAACCAGGTGGTGAGGGCGGGCAGGTAATAGCGCTTGAGGCCGGAAAACGGGATGGGGCGCACGGGCATCGCCGGTAGCGGCATATGATGGCGATCGCCGGTTGCCGCAAGAAGGCCGGCGGCGCGGCCCAGGGCGGTCGCCATGGCGACGCCGCGCCCGTTGAGCCCCACCAAGGCCGAAACGCCCGCAGCGGGCTCATGATAATGGGGCATGTAATCGCGGGTGATGGCGACCCGGCCCGACCAGCGAAAAGCGATCCCCTCGGTCGACGCCAGCGGGTAGAGCCGGGCGAGGGCGGCGTCCACGTGGGCGAAATCCCTGTCCGAGCGCGGATCGGAAAAGCCGCCGCGGCCGCCCACCACCAGCCGGCCCTCGTCATCGAGGCGGGCATAGGTGAGGAGCTTGCGGGTATCGGACATTACATGGCCCTCGGGCAGGATTATGGCCTTCAGGTTGTCGCCAAGCGGCCGGGTGGCGATGATGAAACTGGCGATGGAGACAAGGGAGCCGCCGAGCGGGCTTGCGAGATTGCCGGTATAGCCGTTGGTGGCAATGAGCACCTTTTCGGCCGACACCCGTGCCGAGGCGGTCTCAAGGTGCCACAGGCCGTCGCTGCGGGTCATGGCGGTGACGCCTGAGCGGCCGGCCACGACGGCGCCTTCCTTCAAGGCGGCGGCGGCGAGGCCGCGGGCGTAGGTGAGGGGCTGCAGGCGCCCGCCGCGCCAGTCGAGGAGTCCGCCGGCATAACCGGGTGCGCCGATGAGATGTTCGGCGGCGGCTGCATCCAGCACTTCGACGGGCGCACCACGAGCCGCCCATTGACGGGCCCGCGCCTCGATATCGTCCAGCGCATCGAGACCGTGGGCGGCCTGGATCCAGCCGGAGCGCCGAGCATTGCAGGAAATGCCGTATCGGCGGATCAGGTCGAACACCAGATCGGGTGCCCCATCGCCCAGTTCGATCAGCCGGTTGCCGCGTGGCTCGCCGTATTTCTCGATAATATCGTCGGGGTCGAGCTTGAAGCCGGCGATCACCTGGCCGCCATTGCGCCCCGAGGCGCCCCACCCCGGCTCGCTTGCCTCCAGCACCACGACGCTGGCGCGGGCCCTGGCAGCATGCAGCGCCGCCGACAGGCCGGTGAACCCACCGCCGATGATGGCGATGTCGAAGCGATGGTCACCTTCAAGCGGCGGTGTGGGCGGCGCCGGCTGCGCGGTTGCCGCCCACAGGGAAGGCGGCAGGGTGTTGGGGTCGGACATGATGGAGGGGCGGGCCAAGGAGCACCTATCAAGGGGGAAAGACGACTTTCAGGACTCCATCGCCGCCTTCACGGCCTCGGCGAGTTGCTTGAGGCTGAACGGCTTGGGCAGGAATGCGAAGTCCCGCTGGCCTTCGAGATTCTTCTCGAAGGCATCCTCGGCATAACCGGAGATGAACACCACCTTCATGGTGTGACCCTGCTTGCGCAGTTCGCGCAACATGGTGGGGCCGTCCATTTCCGGCATCACCACGTCCGACAGCACCAGGTCGATCTTGCCCTCATGCTCCTTCACTCGCTCGATGGCCGCCTCGCCGCTGTCGGCCTCGATGATCGTGTAGCCGCGGCCGGCCAGCGCCCGCGAGGCAAAGGCGCGCACCGCATCCTCGTCCTCGACCAATAGGATGGTGCCCTTGCCGGTGAGGTCGGCGCGCTTGGCGTCCTTCTTCTCCACCTCGACGATCTCGGCCTCGGGCTTTTTGGTTTCGTAATGGCGTGGCAGGTAGATGCGGAAGGTGGTGCCTTCGCCGACGACGGAATCGCAGAAGATATAGCCGCCGGTCTGCTTGATGATGCCGTAGACGGTCGACAGGCCGAGGCCGGTGCCCTTGCCCACCTCCTTGGTGGAAAAGAACGGCTCGTAGATCTTGGCGACCACCTCGGGCGGCATGCCGGAGCCGGTATCCTGCAATTCGCACAACACGTATTCGCCGGGCGGCATGAGGTTGGGGGCGACCTTGCGCGATTCCTCTTCCGAGACATTGGAGGTGCGCACCGTCAGCGTGCCGCCCACGGCCATGGCGTCGCGGGCGTTGACCGCCAGGTTGATCACCACCTGTTCGAACTGGTTGATGTCGACCTTGACGAGGCCCACGTCGCGGCCGTGGATCACCTTCAGCGACACCTTTTCGCCCAGCAAGCGGCCGAGCAGGTTGCCGAGATCGGATAAAATGTCGGTCAGCGAGAGAACTTCCGGGCGCAGGGTCTGGCGGCGCGAGAAGGCCAGAAGCTGGCGCACCAGGTTGGCGGCCCGGTTGGCGTTCTGCTTGATGTTCATGATATCGGCAAAGGCCGGATCGGTCGGGCGATGGCGGGCGAGCAGCAAGTCGGAAAAACCGATGATGGCGGTCAGCACGTTATTGAAGTCGTGCGCCACGCCGCCGGCGAGCTGGCCGACCGCGTGCATCTTCTGGCCCTGGGCCAGTTGCGCTTCCAGCGAGGCGTGCTTGGTGGTGTCGAGGGCAAAGACGATGGCCGATCCGGTGCCGGGGTTGGTGCCCTCCAGGCGGGCGACATGGATCTCGCCGGTGGTTGCGGTCTCGCCATTGAACGTCACCACCACCGGTTGTTCCTGGGGTTCGCCGGAAAGCGCCCGGGCGAGGGCACTCGCAAGCGCCTGGCGCTGCGGCTCGGTCTTGGCGAGATCGGCGAACACCGCGCCGCGCACCGCCTGGCCAGCGAGTGCCACCAGGGCGCTGTTAGCTTCCAGGATCTTGCCGTCGGCGTCCACGTAGGCCATGCCGGCCGGGGCGTTGTTGAAGATGCGCTGCAAGCGGATGTCGGTGTCGTCGTTGCCGCCGGCGGCTATCGCACCGCGGCGATCGAGCACCAGCGAACGCGATGGCTGCGGTTTGCCCTCGGCGTTGTAATCGCAGCGATGGATGACGCGCACCGGCAGGCCGGTGCCGCCGGCGGGATCGAGATCGAGGTCGAAAATCTCCGTAACGGCTTCGCCTGGACGCGGCTTGACGCTGGTTATCAACCGGGCCGGCTCCTTGCCGATGAGTTCCTCAAGTGTCAGCTGGCCGTCGGTGGTGCGCGACAGGTCGATGCCCAGCCAGTCGGCGAGGGTGGCATTGACGTAGGCGATGCGGCCGCTGCTTTCGGTGGAGAAGAAGCCGGCGGGCGCGCGATCGAGGAAGTTGATGATGTATTGCAGGCTGGAGAAGGTCTCCTCCTGGCGGCGCCGATCGGCGGTTATGTCGGTGAGGCGCCACAAGGTGTAGTCACGGCCAAAGCCGGTGGCGACAGGCGAAACCGTTGCGCGCGCCCAGACCGCTTCATCGGGTCGGGCACCAGCGGCGCCGGAGCCTGGTGCGATGCGGAATTCTTCTGCCAGTTCGCGCCGGTCGCGGGCCGCCTGGGCAAGGCGATAGACCTTTTCGGCGATCTCGGGATAACCGGAATAGATATTCTCGATGCCCACCAGCCGTCCGTGTCCGTCGGCGAAGGTGTGGTAGGCGGCATTGGCATAGACCGGGCGGCCGTTGAGGTCGGTAACCACGCAACGGTCGCCGACCGCATCGAAGAGGGCATCGAAGAAAGCGCGCTGGCGCGGCAAGCGGCCGATATGCACGAAGCCCGCAAGCGACCCGGCCATGGCCGTCAGTCCGATAGCGGCAAAGGCGGCCAGCGTCCACACCAGCCATGGTGCAAGGTGAGTATCGGCGCGCCAAGCCGCCGTGCCGGCCGCCACCAGCGCCAGCGCGGCGAAAATCGCCGGCCACGCCACACGCGACCGCCGCGCCGCCGCGGGGGCTTGCGTGTTTTGGTCTTCCGCCAGGCCTGCCTCGCTCATGCCGCTGTCAGGCACCTTCGCCCCGAATCATCCCCAGATGTCGCAGAATCGCGCGCCACGCCCGGCTTGTCACGCACCAACGCCAGAAATCGGGGAAAACCCTTCGGAGCGGCCGATGGCCATGGCCGACCGGCGGGCGGCCCGACATATAGCGTTCTTGCCATTTGGAATAACCTCTCGACGTGATGGGCGCAGCGAAATAGGCTATTGACGTCCTCGGTGGCCATCGGGGGCGGGGCCCTGTTCGGGGCATTGAACGCACATATCGAAACGGACGGCGAAAGCAAGTGCCGCCACTCAGGAGAGGAAATCATGAAAAACTCGAAATCGGACAAGGTATCGCGCCGGAAGTTCCTCGGCGCCGCCGCGGTTGCCGGCGCTGCCAGCGTTGCCATGCCGCAGATCTCACGGGCCGAGACGATGACCCTCAAGATGCAGGGCTCGTGGGGCGCCGGTGACATCTTCAACGACTATGCCCACCAGCTGGTTGATATCATCAATGATCTCGGTGGAGGCAGGCTCAAGATCGACTACCTCAACGCCGGCGCCGTGGTGAAGAGTTTCGAGGTGCAGGACGCCGTCTCCAAGGGTGTGCTCGACATGGGCCACACGGTTCCCGCCTACTGGTACGGCAAGAACCGCGCCGCCTCGCTATTCGGCACCGGCCCGTGCTTCGGCTGGGACACTAACGGCGTCCTCGCCTGGTTCTACGGACCCGGCAAGGACCTCTACGTAGAGCTCACCCAGAAGATCCTCGGCCTCAACGTCGTCGGCTGGTTCGTCATGCCGCAGTCGCCGCAGCCGCTCGGCTGGTTCAACAAGGAGCCCAAGTCGCCCGCCGACATGAAAAACTTGAAGTACCGCACCGTCGGACTGGCGGCCAACGTCATGCAGGAAATGGGCTGCAAGGTCACCCAGCTTCCCGGCGGCGAAA
>CAZMSA010000152.1:0-9016 GCA_964568825.1 uncultured Rhizobiaceae bacterium
TCGATGAATCACGCAAACACGCCGATGGGAATCCCCTTCTCAAACACGCTCTAACAAGGCGATGCGGACTCCACAAGTCGATCGATGTACCGGCCAACGGCAACGCCGGCGGCTAGAAAGAAAACATGTAATCATTTCAATGAATTGCGATTCTCGCGATGTTGCAGAGTTACCACTGTTCATAAAAAAGGCTTAAGCAGTGCAGATTGCACCGAAAACAGTTGTGGTCGCGCGACAACTGTAAATTGAGTGTAAAGTCGAAGTCACTCAACTTTTGATGGCAAGTAATCCGACCGGCTCTGCCGGCGCCGGAACCGGCGGCCGCCGTTGGCGTCGCCCGGTGGCTCCAGCCACCACGAGGCCCAGAACCGTCGTGGCGGCGGGAGAACAGGAAAATCGCCGGCCAGGCGGTGCGTAGCGGGTATTGAATTGCATCACCGCAGCAAGGCTGCCCCCCGGCTTCTGGTGGCCGATCGTCGCTCTCTGCAGGATAAAGACATCGCTGCTGCCGTCGTTGTCGTCCTCGTTGAAGGTCACACCGGACTCCATCTGGAGCAGCGCCCTGATCGGGGTGCGGCCGTATTCCGTGCCCTTCAGTCCGGGCACGTAGGTTTGCGCCGTGTCATCGATCGATGCGATGGAGCCATCTGCAACGGCAATGCCGATCAGCGTCTTTGCCATTGAGAACGATGTAAGCCGGTCCATGTCGGTGCACCCGTTCTGATAGCGCTCGATTAGCATCATATCGCCCTCAACGATGAGGAATGCGGTCACCGGATGGGCGTTGATATATTGATCGAGCGTACGGTCCTGCCTCGAAGGCGGAAGCGACGCGCGATGATGCCGCAGGCCATGAAGGATTAACCGCCCGTTTAGCGGCCACCCCCATTATCGGCGCGCATTCCCAGATGATCGCCCCTTTCAAGGGGTTGGCGAGGCTCGCATGATCAAAGTCACGAACTACAGCAAGCGGTACGGTGATTTCGCGGCCGTCAAGGACATCAGCTTCGAGGTCGCGGGCGGTGAAATTCTCGGCCTGGTGGGACCCAACGGGGCCGGCAAGACGACCACGTTGCGCGCCTTGTGCGGGGTCATCGCGCCGACATCGGGGACCCTTTCGATCGCCGGCCACGACATCGTCAAGGAGCCGATCGCGGCCAAGCGATGCCTTGGCTACATACCTGACGACCCGCGTCTCTTCGATACCTTGACCGTATGGGAACACCTGGCCTTCACGGCCGCCGCCTACAACGTCGCAGACTTCGAGGAGAGTGCCGAAGCCCTCTTGCAGTCCTTTGACCTCACCAAAAAGCGCGACACACTGGCTCACGACCTGTCACGCGGCATGCGCCAGAAGGTGGCGATCGCCTGTGCCTTCCTGCACGAACCGCAGGCGATCCTGTTCGACGAGCCGCTGACCGGGCTCGATCCCCGTGGCATTCGCGGCATCCAGCAGTCGATCAGGGCGCGGGCGCGCGCCGGTGCGGCGATCATTATCAGCTCGCACTTGTTGAGCCTGGTCGAGACCTTGTGCACGCACGTGCTGGTGCTCAACAGCGGCGAGTGCCGGCGTTTCGGCGCCATGAGCGAGGTGCTGCTCGACGTCGGCCAGACGAACGGCGATTCGGCCCTCGAGGCGGCCTTCTTTTCGATCACCCGCGATAGCGAGTTGGAGGACGCCTGAGGCATGGACCGGGCGCTTGCCAAGTTATTGTACCTGCGATTTCGCGGTGGCATTCGCCATCGCCTGAGGCAGCTCGCCAGCCCGCGCGGGGTGATTTTCCTGGTGGCCATCGGTGCAATTGCCTGGCTGCTGCTCCGAACCGGCACGGCATCCCCCGGCGATGGTTCGGGCGGCGCCGCGCTACAGGGACCCAACAGCCTGCACAAGCATGTCAGCGATTTCATGCCACTGGGGTTGTTAGGGTTCACCGTGTTCACGGCGCTGGTTTCCAAAGGCCGCGCCTTTCATTTCTCGCCCAACGAAATCAACTTCCTGTTCACAGGACCGTTCACCCACCGCGACCTGATCGCCTACAAATTCTGTGCCTATCTTGCGGGCGCGCTGCTCAGCGCGGCGATCATCGTCCCGTTCCTGCCGGCGCATGCGGGCCCGGCCCTCGTCACCTTCACCGGCACCTTCCTCACCATCGTGTTCATCCAGTTGAGCAGTGCCGCCATCGGGATGTTTGCTCAAGCCTATGAAGGTGGATGGATGGCGCGCGCGCGGCGGCCGGCATTTGTGCTGGGTCTCGCGGCGATGGCAGCCGCTGTCATCTACGCGCAGTGGACGGGCTACAACAACGCGCTCGGCATGGTGGCGATGTTTCGCCAGTCGTGGGTCGGGACGATCTTGTTGGCGCCTTTCATCGTGTTCGCCAAGCTCTTTTTGGCACGCGACATCTATCCGGATCTCGCCGTCTGGGCCGCGGTCGCCATCGTGATCAACGCGGCGCTCCTGAGGGTGATCTTCGCGCTCGATGCTCGAACCGCGGACCGCTCGCTATTGCAGAGCCGCCGGTTGAGCAAGCGCTGGAGCCGCATCAGGCAAGGCGGATCGCTGTGGGCCAGCGACAAGACCACGGGCCACTCGGTGCGCCGCGCGCCCAACCTCGGCGGCCTTGGGCCGATCGCCTGGCGGCAGGCCATCAATGCGGTGCGCAATTCCGGCAGGGTCATCGCCGTCTTCCTTGCCGTCGCCGTGATCGCGGGTCCGATCGCGACCGCCGCCGGCATCCAGTCGGCGGACAGCCGCACCATCGCCGGGTTTTACTTCTTCATCGCGTTCATCGTGCCGCGCACGCTGGTGTGCGATTTTCGTGGCGATCTCAATCGCATGGAGACCTACAAGGCCCTGCCGGTCGCGCCCTGGCGCATCTGTGCCGGGCAGCTTCTTGTGCCTGTGGTGCTGAGCAGCGCGATAGGGCTGATCATGATCTTGAGCACGCTGTTCTTCCTCCATGGCACCGGCGCCCGCATCGCGATTGCGCTCGCCGCCTTCGCGCTGCCGTTCAACCTGCTGCTCTACGGGGTGGAAAATCTCGTATTCCTGCTGTTCCCGGCAAAGCTCGTGCCGGTGGGCAGGGCGGATTTCGAATTCATCGGCCGCACGATGGTGGAATTCGCGGCCAAGACGATCATCATCTTCAGCGTCCTCGCCGCGGCGGTGGGTGCAGGGCTGATCGGGCTTTCCGTTAGCGGCAGATCGTGGATGTTGTTCGGGATGGCAAGCTGGCTGACCCTCGTCCTCATCGGTTCGGCGATCGTTCCGCTGATGGGATCGGCATTTCGTCGGTTCACCGTGGAAGAGACCGTCGAATAGGCCCATCGCAGGGATCCTGCGGGCGTTGCTTGCGAGATTGCTTTTCACTCTTTCCAGCGGCCGCCGTTGCCGTGTTGGTATTCCGTCAGGGTAAGCAGAAAGTCTGACGGGCAGGCCGCGGCCCGGGTCAGGCGGAAGCCGGCGACCGCCAGGCGAGACGAGGAGCTTGAGCGGCTCGAACGCGCCCTGGCCGAAGCGCATGAATACCAGGCCGCAACCAGCGAAGTGCTCTCCATTATCGCGCGCTCGCCGGCCGATGCTCAGCCGGTGTTCGAGGCGATCGCGCAAGGCACCGGGCGGCTGGCGCGGCATTTGCGTCGGCAGGGCTGGTGCATTGGCCGCAAGCGGGTCCGGCGGCTGATGCGCAAGATCGGCCTGTCACGACTTTCGTCTCATCCAATATCAGCCGCGAACGGCCAGCAGTGGTGCCGGATCAAGACCTAGCGGAGACCTGAGAGATAAATAGCCACCGCCTTGCGATCGGTCTCGCTCAAGGTGGTTGCGACGGCGTGCATGACGCTGGATGACCGCGTGCCTTTGGCAAAAGCATCAAGCTGGGAGACGATATAGGTGGCGTGCTGACCGTTGAGGTTGGGTACGGGGCCCATGTTCGCCATCATGCCCATACCGCCCATCATGCCCATTGACCCGCGGCCGCCGCCGTTGTGGCAGGCCGCGCAAGGCGGAACGCCGCGCTGGGGAGAAAAGAATACCCGCTCGCCGCGAGCAGCCAGCGCCTGATCGGTGACGGCATCGTGCTTGATCGACTGGTGTGCATAGAAGCGGGCCAGTCCGACGATCTGGGCGTCCGAGAGGTTGGTGGCCTGAGGGGACATGGCGTCGGAGCGGCGCGCGCTCGTCCGGTAGGCATCGAGCTGGACGGCAAGATAAGCAACCGTCTGTCCGGCAAGCTTGGGGAACTGGGCATCGCTGCTGTTGCCATCGGCGCCGTGACAGGCAGAGCAACGCTGCGCGACGAGCTGTTGCGGCGTCATTTGTGCAACATCGTCCGACTGGGCAAGCGCCGGGCCGGCTGCCTGCCAGCTCACGACAACAAGCGCAACCCATGTGATCCAGCAGGTGAGTCGAGGCAGAATCCGCATACGATCTGGCATTACGTCTTCCTCTTCGCCGATATTGCCCACATGGACCGGAGTTAACGATCAGGATAGATCGACCTTGGCTGTTTCGGCAAGGCTGGACCAGCTTCTGGAACCAGGCCAGCATCACTTCGAACGACAATCCAATGTCGCCGCTGAGGAGCTACTGGGCGGCGAGTGGCTCGTCGATGATGGCGCAGACCTCACAGTGCTTGAGACGCGTGCGACCTGGTCGAGGCCAAGCCGCCTTGGGGGGGAGCGCATACATGACCCAGATCAATAACTGCCAGCAGGAAAACCTTTATGCAGAACCTGTGGATTGACCTGGTTGCGCTGCCTAAACAATGAAGCCGTGGAGGGAGCGAAGTTATATGAGTCTCAAGCTTCCGGATCTGACGCCAAAGGTCGACCTCACCTTTGCAAAGGGTGCAGGTCCTGTCCGCACGCAGCGGCCCATCTATGTCGATCTGCTGCCGCCTTGCAACAATGCCTGCCCAGCCGGCGAGAACGTGCAAGACTGGCTCGGCCTGGCTCAAGGAGGCAAGTACCGCGAGGCATGGGAGGTGCTCACCCGCGACAACCCCATGCCGGCGGTGCATGGCCGGGTGTGCTACCACCCGTGCGAGAATTCCTGCAATCGCGGCGAGGTCGATGCACCGGTCGCCATCCACGCGGTCGAACGCTTCCTCGGCGACCTGGCAGCGAAAGAAAACTGGCCGTTCCGGGCGGACGCGCCGCCCTCCGGCAAGAAGGTGCTGATTGTCGGCGCCGGTCCATGCGGCCTGTCGGCTGCCTACCATCTGGCCCGCCTCGGACATGCCGTCGAGATCCACGAGGCCGGGCCGCTCGCCGGCGGCATGATGCATTTCGGCATCCCCGCCTACCGCTTGCCGCGCGCCGACCTCATGGGCGAGGTCAGCCGCATCGAGGCGATGGGGGTCAAGATCGTCACCGGCCACAAGGTGGCCGACCTGTTGGCCGAGAAGCAAGCCGGCGGCTTCGATGCGGTGCTGGTGGCGGTCGGCGCGGGGCTCGGCAAGCATGTCGACATCCCGGCGCGCGATGCCGTGCGCGTGCTCGATGCCGTCAGCCTGCTGCATGAGACTAGCACCGGCGAGCGCCCGCTCCTGGGGCGCAGGGTGGTGGTCTACGGCGGTGGCAACACCGCCTTGGATGCCGCCCGCACCGCCAAGCGGCTGGGGGCCACCGACACCCTCATCGTCTACCGCCGCGACCGCGCGCACATGCCCGCGCATGCCTTCGAGGCCGACGAGGCGCTGGAAGAAGGCGTCAAGATCAAGTGGCTCACCACCATCAAGGAGATCGAAGGGCCCGAACTCACCGTCGAGATGATGGAGCTGGACGAGAACGGCCGCCCGCATCCGACCGGCCAGTTCGAAACGCTCGAGGCTGATGCCGTGGTGCTGGCGCTCGGCCAGGAGACCGACTCAGGTTTCCTCAAGGCCGTGCCCGGCATCGCGTTCACTTCCAATGGCGCGGTCCAGGTGGGCGCCGACATGATGACCGGGCATCCCGGCATCTTCGCCGGCGGCGACATGGTGCCAGGCGAGCAGTCGGTGACCGTGTCGGTCGGCCATGGCAAGCGCGCCGCGCGCCACATCGATGCCTGGCTCAAGGGCAAAACCTACGAGCGGCCGCCCAAGAACCGCGTGGTCGGCGCTGATGAGTTGAAGCTGCCGGTATACAGCGATGCCGAGCGCAGCAAGGAAGCAGCGCGCACCGCAGCCGAACGCCTCGGCGGCTTTGAAGAGATCGTGACGGGCCTGAGCGAGCGCCAGGCACGCTACGAGGCCCAGCGCTGCTATGCCTGCGGCAACTGTTTCGAGTGCGACAATTGCTATGCCGCCTGCCCCGAGGACGGCGCCATCATCAAGCTCGGGCCCGGCAAGCGCTATCGCTTCGACTACGCCAGATGCACCGGCTGCGCGGTGTGCTTCGAACAGTGCCCGTGCCACGCCATCGAGATGATCCCGGAGACAAGCGCCAATGGTTGAGGCGACACGGCAAAAGGCCACCATGGACGGCAACACCGCCGTTGCCCATTCCGCCTACCGGGTCAACGAGGTGTGCGCCATCTTTCCCATCACCCCGTCCTCGCCGATGGCCGAACTGGCGGACGAGTGGGCATCGGCGAGCCTGAAGAACATCTGGGGTAACATACCCGTGGTGCAGGAGATGCAGAGCGAGGGGGGTGCGGCGGGGACCGTGCACGGCGCGCTGCAGGCAGGCGCGCTCACCACCACCTTCACCGCCTCGCAGGGGCTGATGCTGATGCTGCCCAACATGTTCAAGATCGCCGGCGAACTGACGCCGACGGTCTTTCATGTGGCGGCGCGCGCGCTTGCCACCCATGCGCTCTCCATCTTCGGCGATCATTCCGACGTCATGACCACCCGTCCCACCGGCTTTGCGCTGTTGTGCTCGAATTCGGTGCAGGAGGCGCACGATTTTGCCCTCATCGCCCAGGCGGCGACACTCAAGTCACGCATTCCCTTCCTGCATTTCTTCGACGGCTTCAGGACCTCGCACGAGGTCAATACCCTCACCCTGCTCAGCGATGCCGAGGTGAGGGCGATGATCGATGATGATCTGGTGCGGGCCCACCGGTCGCGGGCGCTCAACCCCGAGCATCCCTTCATCCGCGGTACCGCCCAGAACCCTGACACCTTCTTCCAGAACCGCGAGGCGGCCAATCCCTATTACGCCGCCGTACCCGGCATCGTCGAAGCGGCGATGGCGGATTTTCTGAAACTCACCGGTCGCGGCTATCGGCTGTTCGACTATGACGGCGCAGCCGATGCCGAGCGCGTCATCGTGGTCATGGGATCGGGCGCCGAGACGGTGCGCGAGACGGTGGCGGACCTTCAGGCCAAGGGCGAAAAGGTGGGTGTCGTCACCGTACGTCTCTACCGCCCGTTCTCGCTTGATCATTTGCTGGAGGTGCTGCCGCAAAGCTGCCGCCAGATCGCCGTTCTCGACCGGACCAAGGAGCCGGGGGCGACGGGCGAACCGCTCTATCTCGATGTCGTCGCGAGCCTCGCCGCAGCGGTTGGCGACGGCCGCCGCCAGACGATGCCGAAAGTCATCGGCGGCCGCTATGGCCTGTCATCGAAGGATTTCGATCCGGCTCAGGTGAAGGCAATATTCGACGAGTTGAAAGCGGATGTGCCTAAAAACGGCTTTACTGTCGGCATCAACGACGATGTCTCGCATTCAAGCCTCGAGGTCGACCCCGATTACGTCATCGAGCCGGACGACGTGGTGCGCGCCGTCTTCTATGGCCTCGGAGCCGATGGCACCGTCGGGGCCAACAAGAACAGCGTCAAGATCATCGCCGAGGACGCCGGTCTCTATGCGCAAGGTTACTTCGTCTACGATTCGCACAAGTCCGGCGCCCAGACCGTTTCGCACCTGCGCTTCGGCCCGCACCCCATCCACGCGCCCTATCTCATCCGCACCGCCAACTTCGTGGGCTGCCACCAGTTCAACTTCCTCGAGCGTCAGGACATGTTGCGGCTCGCAGCACCCGGTGCGACGTTCCTGCTGAACGCCCCTTACGGACCCGACGAGATCTGGGACCGGCTGCCACGTTCGGCGCAACAGACCATCATTGCCAAAAAGCTCAAGTTCTTCCTCATCGATGCCACCTTGGCGGCGCGCGAGGCGGGCCTCAAGGGCCGCACCAACACCATCCTGCAGACCTGCTTTTTTGCGCTGTCCGGCGTGCTGCCGCGTGAGGAAGCGATCGCCCAGATCAAGAAGCGCATCCGCAAGACCTACGGGGTGAAGGGCGACAAGGTGGTGGAGCAGAATTTCCGCGCCGTCGATGCCGCTCTTGCCCGCCTGCACGAGGTCAAGGTGCCGAACAAGGTATCGAGCCACTTCGAGTGCCCCCCCGTCGTCCCGGCCGATGCGCCGCAATTCGTGCGCGAGGTGACGGCAAGGATGTTCGAGGGGCTGGGCGACGACATTCCGGTGAGCAAGATGCCGGCCGACGGCACCTTCCCCTCCGGCACCGCCGCCTTCGAGAAGCGCAATGTCGCCGACGAGGTGCCGGTGTGGGAGCCGGATATCTGCGTGCAGTGCGGCCAGTGCAGCTTCGTGTGCCCGCACAGCGTGATCCGCGCCAAGTATTATGACGATGCACAGCTCGACGGCCGGCCGGAAACCTTCAAGTCGGCCCCCGTCAATGCCCGCGGCTACCCGAGCGTGGCCTTCACCCTGCAGTTCTATGTCGAGGACTGCACCGGCTGCGGGCTGTGCGTCGAGGCCTGCCCCGCACATAGCCTCATCGATCCCGGCATCAAGGCGATCAACCTGGCGCCCAAGGCGGGGCTGGTGGAACCCGAACGCGACAACGTCGCCTTTTTCGAAACGCTTCCCGTCAACGACCGGGCGCGGGTCGATTTTGCCAATGTGCGCGGGGTGCAGTTTCTCGAGCCGCTGTTTGAGTTCTCCGGCGCCTGTGCCGGCTGCGGCGAGACGCCTTATGTCAAACTCCTGTCGCAGCTTTTCGGTGACCGGCTGATGGTGGCCAACGCCACCGGCTGTTCGTCCATCTATGGCGGCAACC
>CAZMSA010000153.1:0-8820 GCA_964568825.1 uncultured Rhizobiaceae bacterium
AACGTCTACAACATCCTCGGCATCGGCGGCATTACCGCAACCGTCACGCCGCTGCCGGTCTCGGCCCACATGCTGCACGTGGACATGCCGCTGATGGTGGCGGTCTCGATTCTTTTGGTGGCGCTGGCCCTGCGGCTGGGAACGCTGGGACGGAAAACGGGCCTGTTGTTCCTCGCCGGCTATGGTGCCTACGTGGCGCTGTTGTTCGGGTGAAAGCCGGGCGGCGCCATCTCGAAGCCGGAGAACTCGAACCCCGGCGATACCGTGCACCCGACCAGCGTCCAGCCGCCGCGACTTTCCGCTGCCTGCCAATGACCGGCCGGCACGATCACTTGCGGCACCTGGCCGGCCGCCAAGTCGAGCCCAAGGATGTGCTCGCTTGCGCGCCCACTGTCGGCCGCCATCGACAGGGTGAGCGCGGCACCGGCATAGAAGTGCCAGATCTCGTCGGCGTCGACGCGGTGCCAGTGGCTTATTTCACCCGCCGCCAGCAGATAATAGATGGCGGTGCCGGCGCTGCGCTCTCCCAGCTTTGCCGCGGCCCGCCAGGTCTCGCGGAAATGGCCGCCTTCGGGATGCGGTTCAAGGCCGAGACGGGCGATCACCTCGTTCGCCGTCATCATCCGCGGAAATTGTCCTTGCCGCGGCGCAGTTCGGCAAAGCGCTCGGCCGAGCCGGCGCGCAGGAAGGGGTTGGTCTCCAGTTCGATGCCGATGGTGGTGGGCAGGGTCGGCTTGCCGGCCGCCCTCAGCGTTTCGATACCGGCCATGCGGCGGGCCAGCGCAGCGTTGCCGGGATCGGCATGCACCGCGTAACGGCCGTTGGCGAGGGTATATTCATGGCCGCAATAGACTTGGGTGTCGGGCGGCAGCGCGGCAAGGCGCGACAGCGATCCCCACATCTGCTCCATGGTCCCCTCGAAAACCCGCCCGCAACCCAGCGCGAACAAGGTGTCACCGGCGAACAGCAGCCCGTCATCGGCGAAATGCCAGGCAATATGGCCAACGGTATGGCCGGGTGTGTCGATGATGCGCGCGGCATGGCCGGCGAATTCGTAAGTGTCGCCCGGCTCCACCGTCTCGTCGATGCCGCGGATGCGGGCAGCATCGGCCTTGTTGCCGATGATGCGACAGCCCCACTTTGCTTTTAGCGGCAGGTTGCCGTCGGTATGGTCGTTGTGGTGGTGGGTGATCAGGATATGGGTGAGCTTCCAGCCGGTCTCGGCCAAGGCTCTTTCCACGCATTGCGCATCGGGGGCATCGATGCTGGCGGTGGCGCCGGTTTCGGCATCGTGGATGAGGACGCCGTAGTTGTCGGAAAGGCAGGGAAACTGATGAACGTCGAGAGCCATGCCGGATGATCTCCGCTTGTTTCATGGGTTGGCAAGGAGGAAGCCCTAACCTAGTGGTTCGCGGGCTGGCCGCCAACCCGCAATGGAGATATTCTGCGCGATATGGATGTCGTCGACCTCAGGGAGTTCTACCAGAGCCGGCTCGGGCAGACGGCGCGGCGGATGATCGGCCACCGCATGCGCCAGCGCTGGACGTCGGTTGCCGGGGCCACCGTCCTCGGGCTTGGCTATTCCGGGCCCTACCTCGATGTCTGGCGCGAGGAAGCCGGGCGCGTCCTGGCCTTCATGCCGGCAAGGCTGGGCGTGGTGCGCTGGCCGGCCGAGGGGCTAGGGCTGACTGCGCTGGTGGACGAGGCCGAACTGCCGCTGCCCGACGGCAGCATCGATTTCGCCCTGGTGGTGCACGGGCTGGAACTTTCCGAACAGATCCCCGACATGCTGCGCGAGATATGGCGGGTGCTGGCGCCACAGGGCCGCGCCCTCATCATCGTGCCCAACCGGCGCGGCATGTGGGCGCGCTTCGACCGCACCCCGTTCGGCCACGGGCGGCCGTTCTCGCGCCAGCAGCTGACCCAGATGCTGCGCGATGAACAGTTCCAGCCGGTTGGATGGGCGCATGCGCTGTTCGTGCCGCCGGTGGCGCGGGCCTTCCTGATGCGTTCAGCCCCTGCATGGGAGCGGCTGGGCTTGTGGATCTCGCCGGGGTTTTCCGGCGTCTTCATGGTCGAGGCGATCAAGCAGGTCTATGCCGTGGTGCCCGGCAAGCGCGTGCGCCGGGCGCTGCCGGCCAAGCCCGGCCTGGTGCCGGCGCTCAGGCGCCAAAGTACGCACAAGGTATGACATTAATGGCTCCTGCCCCCGGGGCCGGCCCCGACGACGGGCTTGCTCTTGGGTGCCCATGGCGCTATCGCAAGGCCCGGCCCAACCGGAGATCATAGCGTTGACCAACCAACAACAAGCGCCCGTCGCGCAGCCGGGCATCATGCAGATCGCGCCCTACGTGCCCGGAAAGTCGAAGGCAGCGGGCGGCAAAGAGACCTTCAAGCTGTCCTCGAACGAGTCCCCGCTCGGCGCCAGTCCCAAGGCCGTGGAAGCGTTCCGCGCCGTTGCCGATCAACTGCACCTTTACCCCGACGGCGGCTCGGAGGCGCTGCGCGAGGCGATCGCCGGGCGCTACGGGCTCAATCCGCGGCATATCGTGTGCGGGGCGGGATCGGATGAACTGTTGCAACTCATCGCCCATGCCTATCTCGGCCCGGGCGACGAGGCGATCCACACCACCCACGGCTTTCTGGTCTACCCGATCGCCATCCGCGCCAACGGCGCCACCCCGGTGGTGGCGCCTGAGACCGATTATACCGCCAGCGTCGACGCGATCCTCGCCAGGGTAACGGCGAAGACGGCCATGGTGTTCCTTGCCAACCCCAACAACCCGACCGGCACGTACGTTGTCTTCAATGAGGTCAAGCGCCTGGCACAGGCGCTGCCGCCGCGCGTGGTGCTGGTGGTCGATGCGGCCTATGCGGAATATGTGCGGCGCAACGACTACGAGGCGGGCATCGAACTGGTCGCCACCATGCCCAACGTGATCATGACGCGCACCTTCTCCAAGGCCTATGGGCTGGCGGCGCTGCGCCTGGGCTGGGCCTATTGCCCGCCGCAGATCGCCGATGTGCTCAACCGCATCCGTGGGCCCTTCAACGTCAACCTCGCCGCGCAGGCCGCCGGCGTCGCGGCGATCAACGATACCAGTCACCTTGAAGACGCCGTGCGCCACAACGACCGGTGGATGGCCTGGCTCGTCAAGGAGCTCGCCGCTCTGGGGCTTGAGGCAACGCCGAGCGTTGGCAATTTCCTGCTCATTCATTTCCCCGACGCCAAGGGCCGCGATGCGCATGCGGCCGATGATCATCTGAGCGCCAACGGCGTGGTGCTGCGGCGCCTCGATGGTTACGGCCTGCCGGGCGCCCTGCGCGCCACCATCGGCAGCGAGGCGGCCAACCGGGCGCTGGTCGCAGGGCTGAAATCGTTCCTCGGCAAGGGGGCCTGAGCCAATGCCAGAAGCCAAGCCGCATTTCGAGCGCGTCGCACTCATCGGCATCGGTCTCATCGGCTCATCGCTCAGCCACATCATGCGGCGCCAGGGCCTGGCCGGCCACATCTCAGGCCAAGCCCGCTCCGCCGCCACCCGCGACAAGGCGGTGGAACTGGAGCTGGTCGATAGCATTCACGCCAGCGCCGGCGAAGCCGTGGAGGGCGCCGACCTGGTGATCCTGTGCGTGCCGGTGGGGGTCTGCGGGGCGATCACCGCCGAAATCGCGGGTCATCTCAAACCCGGTGCCATTCTCACCGACGTGGGCTCGGTGAAGGCCGCGGTGATCCGCGATTGCAGCCCGCATGTGCCCGCAAACGTGCATTTCGTGCCCGGCCACCCCATCGCCGGCACCGAGCACTCGGGGCCCGAATCGGGCTTTGCGGAACTGTTCACCAACCGCTGGACCATCCTTACCCCGCCTGAGGGCACCGATAAGGCGGCGGTGGCGAGGCTTAAGGCCTTCTGGGAAGCCTGCGGTGCCAATGTCGACATGATGGACGCCGGGCACCACGATAAGGTGCTGGCCATCACCTCGCATCTGCCGCATCTCATCGCCTACAACATCGTCGCCACGGCAGCCGATGTGGAGAGCGTCACCGAGAGCGAGGTGATCAAGTATTCGGCCGGCGGCTTTCGCGACTTCACCCGGCTTGCCGCCTCCGACCCCACCATGTGGCGCGATGTGTTCCTCAACAACAAGGACGCGGTACTGGAGATGCTGGGGCGCTTCTCGGAGGATCTGTCGGCATTGCAGCGGGCCATCCGCTGGGGTGACGGCGACAAGCTGTTCGATGTGTTCACGCGTTCGCGGGCGGCACGCCGCAACATCATCGAGGCCGGCCAGGATACTCCCAAGCCGGATTTCGGCCGGGAACACTAGATCAGGATGACTTTGGATCGGGTCGATCCAAAGTCATCCTGATCGACTCCAACATGATAGAGCATGATTTTATCCGAAAAGTGCTTACACTTTTCGGATCATGCTCTAGGACCGCCATACGTTTTCCGTCAGAACAGCGGCCCATGGGTAGCGAGTCGAAATGGTCCCCAGAAGATGCTACCGTCCTTGAACACCAGGTCGACGGGGCCGGACATCTCGGCGGTGCGTCCCGCGGCGGTGATGAGGCCGACCAGGATGGCGGTGCCGTCGGCGGCCTTGGGGGTCATGAGGCCGCGCTCGGCGAGGCGTGAAAACAGCAGCTTGACATCGTTGAAGCGCATGGCGATGCGCCCGGCTGGAAAGCCGTTGGGCTGGATGTGCAAGCTTCCGGCGGCCTCGACATCGACCCCTTCGGCGGTGGCCGCAATCCGCGTCAGGCGCAGTTCGGTGCCAGCCGCTGCTGCAGCCCGCGCCGCTGCCGCCAGGTTATCTGGCAAAGGCAGCGCCAGGGCGGTGCCAACGGCGTCGGTACGCAGTGTGTCGATGCGCAACGGCTGCTGGCCCGGCACCGCCAGATCGATGCCGCTGGCCTCGATCACCGCATCAGCCGATGGCGGGGTCGCGGTCTCTCCTTTCAGGCTTTGTTCGGGCATGCGGACATGCAGGTTGAGACGTTTGGCCGCAAGAGTGCGGTGGCCGGGCCCCTGCGCCAGGAGATTTTGCACCAGCAACGAGGCCTGCAGCCCGGCGTGGCGCAGCACCAGGGCGAGGGTGGCGGCATTGTGGTCGAAGGTCCAGACCTCGCCGCTGCGCAGCGTCAGGCTCGAGGGACCGTGGATGAGTACGATGAGATGCCGGGGGTCCCAGGCCTGGGCCAGCACCTCGATACGCGCCGCCGTCGCATGGGTGCCGTCGCGGCCGTCGAGGCGCATGCCGTTGCAGGTGAAGGTGAGACGGAAGGGATAGCCGCCGTGGCTCTCGCTGCCGCAGGCGATGACGAGGCCGTGGCGCGCCATATCCGCAAGGGCGGCCTTGACCTGGATTTGCCCCTCCCTGCTGACCCCGATCCAGTAGCCGGACCATAGCGTGAACACGGCGATGACACTGATGAGTGGGGCAAAGATGCGCCATCGCGGTGATGCGGCAATTGCCATTGGCGGTCACTTTCGCTATCAGCGCCGGCAAGGCGCGGGGCGTGGTTTGGAGCGTGACAATGATGGCGGAGTTCTGGGTATTTGGCTATGGCTCGCTGATGTGGCGGCCGGGTTTTGCCTATGCCGAGCAATGCCCGGCCCTGCTCACCGGCCTTCACCGGCAATTATGCATCTATTCGCATGTGCACCGCGGCACGCCGGACAATCCGGGCCTGGTGATGGGTCTCGACCGGGGCGGACGGTGTCGTGGCATGGCCTATCGCGTCGCTGAAAAGGATCGTATCGCTACTATCGATTATCTGCGTGCACGCGAGCAGGTGACAATGGTTTATATCGAATCGCTACGAACTATCGAGCTGATCGGCGAAAAACCGCGCAAGGTGCGGGCGCTCACCTATGTCGTCGACCGCCGCCACGGCCAGTATGCCGGCCGCCTCGGTCTCGGTCAGCAACTCTCTCTGGTGCGCACGGGGGTGGGCCAGTCGGGGCGTTGCATCGACTATGTACGCTCGACGGCGGCCCATCTGGCGGATATCGGGGTGCGCGATCACGGGCTGGAAGCGTTGGTGAAGGCGCTCGAATCGGGGGTGATTGCATGATGGGGGCCCTTACCTTGTCGGCCGCGGTGTGATTGCATGGCGGCATCGAGCCGCAACCGGAAAGCCGACCCCGATGAAAATGCGCCCCGCCGACCGCGCCCCCTGGATGGACCCGCCCGCCTATGGCCGCACCCTGAGGCCCGGCATCGGCTTCAATCTGCTGGTGCGCGACATGCCGCGCGCAGTTGCCTTCGCCACCGAGGTCCTGGGGGCGACGGCCACCTACTCGGATGAAGATTTCGCCGTCCTGCGTCTCGTCGGGGCGGAATGGATGCTGCACGCCGACCATACCTATAGCGACAATCCGCTCGCCGGCATCGTCAAGGGCATCGAGGCGCGCGGCGCCGGGGTGGAACTCAGGCTGTATGGCGTCGACCCCGACCAGGTCGAGGCCCGCGCCCGGGCCGGCGGCTGGACGGTGCTGGCGGGCGCCATGTACAAGCCCCACGGCCTCAGGGAAGCCGTCATCGTCGACGACGAGGGCTATGTCTGGGTGCCGGGCGTCGCGCTCAACCCCTGATCTCCTGTCTGGCACGAGCTTTGCGTTCACGCTGTTTGGGAATGCGGACTTGTGCCGCATCGGTGCAGGCGGCTAGAGCATGATGCCGAAAAGTGGACACCACTTTTCGGATAACATCATGCTCAACATATTGGAATCGATCAGCTTTTATGCAATTGGGTGATTGCACCCAATTGCATGCTGATCTAGGCTTGGTTAACTACCGGTTAATCAGGTATCGCAAAGACAAGGACAGGCGAGATGGTGCATTCGAGGCGAACTTCCGTTGCAACCGAGGTCATGGCGGGTCGTGGCTGGGTATGGCTGGCCGACGCCCTCGGGCTCGGCCTGGTCGCCACGGCGGCCACGGCTTGTGCCGGCGCTCCGGCGCTGTTCCACATCGCGGGATGGCTGATCATGGCGCTGCCGCTTGCCGGATTTGCCGCCATTGCCTTCGCCGGCGGTCACAAAATGCCGCAGCCGGTCCCTGCCAAGGTCACCGCCAGACGTACCATCGTCATTACGCCACGTCCGGATGCAGATCGTTATCCTGGATAATCATGCTTATAATACAGCATCTTGTGATCTTTCCTGAATAACAATATTGTAGAAACATGACCCCTGAGGAGACAGCCCTCATCTTATCCGCGATCGCCCAGCCGACCCGTCTGGAAATCCTCCAGCTGGTGGCGCCTTATTCGCGGGTCGAAGGCGATACGGGGCTGGCGGCGGGCGAAATCGCCCGGGCGCTGGGACTGGCGCCGGCGACGCTCTCCTTCCATCTGAAGGACATGACCTACAAGGGTCTGCTGATACAGACCCGCCACGGTCGTTCGGTGCACTACCGCGCCGACCTCGACGAACTGCTGCGCACCCTCGACTATCTCGTCACCGAAGTGTGCGGCGGCTGAATTGCCGATCAGCCCTCAAAGCCTCAGCAGGGCGCGGGTAAAACCGTAGGCCTCACCCAGCACTTCCTCGCTCCACGAGGCAAAATCGGGCCAGGCCTGGCGCAGCGTCCCGCGCACCTCGCTGTCAGCGAACTCGATTTCGGCGTCGTGCTTGCGGGCCAGATGGCGCATGCGGTCGTTGCGGTTGAGGCAGATCATGTAGACGGACCGGACGCCGCGATTCTGCGCCGCCGCGATGAGCCGCGACAACAGCGCATCGCCGATTCCATGGTCCTGGTAGGTCTGCTCTACCGACAGGGCCGCCTCGGCGCTGGGGCCTTCGTCCTCGAACAGCATGCGCAATTCGGCGACGCCGATCAGTTGACCCGCAGCGAAGGCGCCGAACAGCAGGGCATCGAGGCGGGGCAGGCTGTCGGCATACTCTGAAACGAAGGTGTCGGAGACCGCACCGCCGAAACGCATGGCGCGGGATTCGGTATCGAGACGCAGCAAATGGCCGCGAAACGCCTCGACATCGCCCGGCCACAGGCGCCGGATGGCTGGTGTGGTGGCGGTTTCATCACTTGAGTGAGGCATGGCGGAACTGTCCTTGAACTATCGGGAAGGCCGTCCCGGCGGTGATCTGATCATGTTGCATTGCAGCAAAATGCGGCGGGGGCATGGGGTGCCGGCGATGCTGCTGCGTCCGCGCGTTGCGGCCATCTGGTTCTTGCGCCGGCCTTAGGGCCTCGTCTAAGGTCCGCCCAACCCAGCCACGCGTATCAACCAGGGAGGTGGCGGCGGGAAATCCGGCCGCCAAAGCGCCATGACCAAGACCATCGGGCATTTCATCGGCGGCAAGCACGTTGCCGGATCGAGCGGCCGCTTCGCCGACATTTTCAATCCCAATACCGGCGAGGTGCAGTCGAAGGTGGCGCTCGCCTCCGGGGCCGAGCTGGCCGCGGCGGTGGCCGACGCCAAGGCCGCGCAGCCGGCCTGGGCGGCCAAGAACCCGCAGGTTCGGGCGCGGGTGTTCATGAAGTTCATCGACCTCCTGCACCAGCACAAGGACGAATTGTCGATGCTCTTGTCCATGGAGCACGGCAAGACCCTGCCCGACAGCGCCGGCGACGTGCAGCGCGGGCTCGAGGTCTGCGAGTTTGCGCTCGGCATCGCGCACCTCATGAAGGGCGAGTACACCGAAGGCGCCGGGCCCGGCATCGACATCTACTCGATCCGCCAGCCGCTGGGCGTGGTCGCCGGCATCACCCCGTTCAACTTCCCGGCAATGATTCCCATGTGGAAGTTCGCCCCCGCCATTGCCTGCGGCAACGCCTTCATCCTGAAGCCGT
>CAZMSA010000154.1:0-8819 GCA_964568825.1 uncultured Rhizobiaceae bacterium
TGCGCAAGGTCTACGACCAGATGCCGGAGCCGCGCTACGTCATCTCCATGGGCTCGTGCGCCAATGGCGGCGGCTATTATCACTACTCCTATTCGGTGGTGCGCGGCTGTGACCGCATCGTTCCGGTCGACATCTATGTCCCCGGCTGCCCGCCCACTGCCGAAGCGCTCGTCTACGGCATCTTGATGCTGCAGAAGAAGATTCGCCGCGTCGGGACCCTCGAGCGGTAGAATTTGGAATTAACGGAGATCTCTCGGCCATGGACGAGACATTGATGGACATTGGCGCCCATGTGGCGGGCGCGCTGGCCGAGACCGGGTTGACGTGGTCGGTGGATCACGACGAACTCAACATCGTCACCGATGCCGCCCACATCATCCGGGTCCTGCGTTTCCTGCGCGACGACGCCACCTGCCGCTTCTGCTGTTTCACCGATATTTCGGGCGTCGATTACCCCGAGCGCGAACGGCGCTTCGATGTGGTCTATCACCTGCTCAGTCCCTACCAGAATTCCCGCGTCCGGGTGAAGATTGCGACTGACGAGGAAACTGCCGTTCCCAGCGCCATCGATGTCTTTCCCGCCGCCAACTGGTACGAGCGCGAGGTTTTCGACCTCTACGGCGTGCGCTTTTCCGGCCATCCCGACCTACGCCGCATCCTTACCGACTATGGTTTTTCCGGCCATCCGTTGCGCAAGGACTTCCCCACCACCGGCCATGTCGAGGTGCGCTACAACGACGAGGCAAAACGCGTTGTCTACGAACCGGTGAAGCTGGTGCAGGAGTTCCGCAACTTCGACTACCTTAGCCCCTGGGAAGGCACCGATTATGTGCTGCCCGGCGATGAAAAGGCGAACTGACCATGGCCGAAGCCGAAGTTCGCAATTTCACCATCAATTTCGGGCCGCAGCACCCGGCCGCGCACGGCGTGCTGCGCCTGGTGCTGGAACTCGACGGCGAGGTGGTTGAGCGCGTCGATCCGCATATCGGCCTTTTGCATCGCGGCACCGAAAAGCTCATAGAGACCAAGACCTACCTGCAGGCCGTGCCGTATTTCGACCGCCTCGATTATGTGGCGCCAATGAACCAGGAGCACGCCTTCGCGCTGGCGACTGAAAAGCTGCTGGGGATTACCGTGCCAAGGCGTGGCCAGCTGATCCGCGTGCTCTATTCCGAAATCGGCCGGCTGCTGTCGCATATCCTCAACGTCACCACGCAGGCCATGGACGTGGGCGCGCTGACCCCGCCGCTGTGGGGCTTTGAGGAGCGCGAAAAGCTCATGGTGTTCTACGAGCGCGCCTCGGGCAGCCGCATGCACGCGGCCTATTTCCGCCCCGGCGGCGTCCATCAGGACCTGCCGCAAAAGCTCATCGACGATATCGCCCACTTCTGCGAGACCCACCCGAAGGTGCTCGATGACATCGAGGGGCTGCTCACCGAAAACCGCATCTTCAAGCAGCGCAACGTCGACATCGGCGTCATCACGCTGGATGATTGTTTCGCCTGGGGCTTTTCCGGTGTCATGGTGCGCAGCGCCGGGGCCGCCTGGGACCTGAGAAGAGCACAGCCCTACGAATGCTATTCCGAACTCGACTTCGACATTCCCGTCGGCAAGAACGGCGATTGCTACGACCGTTACGTGATCCGCATGTTCGAGATGCACCAGTCGGTGCGCATCATGAAGCAATGCATCGAGAAGCTGTCGTCGGCCGAGGGCGCGGGGCCGATTTCCTCCGTCGACGGCAAGGTGGTGCCGCCCAAGCGGCCCGAGATGAAGCAGTCCATGGAAGCCCTCATCCATCACTTCAAGCTCTATACCGAGGGCTACAAGGTGCCGGCCGGCGAGGTCTATGCCGCCGTCGAGGCCCCCAAGGGCGAGTTCGGCGTCTATCTGGTCTCCGACGGCTCCAACAAGCCCTATCGCTGCAAGATCAGGGCCCCCGGCTTTGCCCATCTGCAGGCCATGGACTTCATCTGCCGCAACCATATGCTGGCCGACGTCTCGGCCATTCTCGGCTCGATCGATATCGTTTTCGGTGAGGTGGACCGGTGATGGCCTATGTCGTGACCACGGGCGCCATCGGAAACCTCCCTCAGAAAGGGGGAGGTCGGGCCGGCGGTGCGCCGGACCGGGTGGGGGTTGAGCGGCGGTTCGATTACACGCCGGCGCAAACCGCGCGCGCCCGGCGGCTCAGGCGGGAAATGACGGATGTGGAGCGCAAGCTCTGGGGTTATTTGCGCGGCAATCAGATGTGCGGCTATGGTTTCCGCCGCCAGCACCCGGTCGGGCGCTACGTGCTGGATTTCTATTGCCCGCAACTGAAGCTCGCGGTTGAGGTTGACGGCAGCCAGCATGGGGAGGACCCGGTAGCGGCGCGGGAAGCGGCGCGCACCGCGCTGCTGGCGCAGCAGGGAATCGCGGTGCAGCGGTTCTGGAATGTGGACTTAATGGATAATCTCGAAGGTGTGCTGGAGATGATACGGACGTGTGTCATGGCGCGCGCCGCATCAACCCCCACCCCGACCCTCCCCCTTTCGGGGGGAGGGAGCAGCAATGAGGTGGACCGGTGAGCGTACGCCGTCTCGATCCCAACCAGCCCAAGAGCTTCAAGTTCTCACCTGAGAATTTGAAGTGGGCGAGGCAAACCATCAAGAAGTACCCTCAAGGCAAGCAGGCATCTGCCGTCCTGCCGATCCTGTGGCGCGCCCACGAGCAGGAAGGCTGGCTGACCAGGCCGGCCATGGAATACGTCGGCAAGATGCTCGATATGTCGTTCATCCGCGTCTACGAAGTCGCCACCTTCTACACCATGTTCCAGCTCTCCCCGGTGGGCGCAAAGGCCCATGTGCAGGTCTGCGGAACGACACCGTGCATGCTGCGCGGGGCAGAAGACCTGATCGCGGTGTGCAGGAAGAAGATCGCCGCTCATCCCCATGAGCTATCGGCCGACGGTAATCTGTCGTGGGAGGAGGTGGAGTGCCTCGGGGCCTGCGTCAATGCGCCGATGGTGCAGGTCTTCAAGGACACCTACGAGGACCTGACGCCGGAAATCTTCGAGCGCATCCTCGACGACCTGGCCACCGGCAAGCAGCCCAAACCCGGCCCGCAGAGCGGTCGCCGCACCTCGGCGCCTGAAGGCGACCTCACATCGCTGACCGACCCGGCGCTCTATAACGGCAAGGCGGCCAAGCCCAAGTCGGCGGCCAAGACCGCCAAACCGGCGGCCAAGACGGCCAAACCGGCGGGCAAGACGGCCCCTAAGACGACGGCGAAGGCCAAACCGGCCGCGGCCAAGAAGCCCAAGGCGAAGTAAGGAACGGCCATGCTCGCTGACAAGGACCGCATTTTCACCAACCTCTACGGCTTGCACGATCCAGGCCTCAAGGGCGCGCGGGCACGCGGCGCCTGGGACGGCACCAGGAAGTTGCTGGAGAAGGGTCGCGACGGCGTGGTCGATGCCGTCAAGCAGTCGGGCTTGCGCGGGCGCGGTGGCGCGGGTTTCCCGACGGGGTTGAAAATGTCGTTCATGCCCAAGGTGATCGGCGAGCGGCCGCACTATCTGGTGGTCAATGCCGATGAGTCCGAGCCCGGCACCTGCAAGGACCGCGACATCATGCGCCACGACCCGCATCTGTTGGTCGAGGGCTGCCTTGTCGCCGGCTTCGGCATGGGCGCCCATGTGGCCTATATCTATGTGCGCGGCGAGTTCATCCGCGAGCGCGAGGCGTTGCAGCGCGCCGTCGAGGAGGCCTACGACGCCAAGCTCATCGGCAAGAACAACATCCACGGCTGGGATTTCGACATCTTCATCCACCACGGCGCCGGCGCCTATATCTGCGGCGAGGAAACCGCGCTTCTCGAAAGCCTCGAGGGCAAGAAAGGCCAGCCGCGCATGAAGCCGCCGTTCCCGGCCAATGTCGGGCTCTACGGCGCGCCCACCACCGTCAACAACGTCGAATCGATCGCCGTCATCCCGACCATCCTGAGGCGCGGAGCGGCGTGGTTTGTCGGGATCGGTCCCAAGAACAACTCCGGCACCAAGCTGTTCTGCATCTCCGGGCACGTCAACAAGCCGTGCAACGTGGAAGAGGCCATGGGCATACCTTTCCGCGAATTGATCGACAGGCACGCCGGCGGCATACGCGGCGGCTGGAAGAATTTGAAAGCCGTGATTCCCGGCGGCTCGTCGGTGCGCTGCGTGCCCGCCGACCAGATCATCGACTGCCCCATGTGCTTCGACAACCTGGCGGCGCTCAAGTCGGGCCTCGGCACGGCGGCGGTGATCGTCATGGACAAGTCCACCGACATGATCAAGGCGATCGCCCGGCTGGCGGCCTTCTACAAGCACGAGAGTTGCGGCCAGTGCACGCCCTGCCGCGAGGGAACCGGGTGGATGTGGCGGGTGCTGACCCGGATGGTCGAGGGCCGCGCCGAAAAGCGCGAGATCGACATGCTGCTCGATGTCTCCAAGCAGATCGAGGGCCATACCATTTGTGCCCTCGGCGATGCGGCGGCCTGGCCGGTGCAGGGCCTCATCACCCATTTCCGCCACGAAATCGAGGCGCGGATCGACGAATTCACCGCCCGCGCCGATGCCGATGGATCGGTGGCCCGGCAAGTGGCGGCGGAGTAGGGACGATGCATCTGGCACAGCTCAATATCGGCCGCTTTCGCTATCCCACCGACGATGCGCGTATGGCGGAGTTCATGGACAACCTGGACCGCGTCAATGCCTTGGCCGAGCGCTCGCAAGGCTTTGTCTGGCGGTTCAAGGACGAGACCGGTAATGCGACCAACACCCGGGTGGGCGACGACTATGCGGTGAATCTCTCGGTATGGGAGACGCCTGAGGCGCTGGAAGCCTTCGTGTTTCGCACTGTTCACGCGCAGTTCTACCGCCGCCGGGGCGAATGGTTCAACGCGCTGGATGAGGCCCACATGGTCTTTTGGCGGATACCGGAAGGTCATGTGCCCAGCCTCGATGAGGCGATGGATCGGCTTGAGGACTACCGCGCCAACGGTGCAAGCGAACGCGCCTTCGGCTGGGCCGAGGTGATCGACAAGGAGCGCTGGCTCGCCCAGCGGTGTGCATGATGAGGTCGGGGGACGCGACATATGCCTAAGCTCATCATCGACGGCATTGAGGTCGACGCCGAGAACGGCATGACGCTGTTGCAAGCCTGCGAGATGGCCGGCGCGGAAATCCCGCGTTTTTGCTATCACGAGCGCCTCTCGATCGCCGGCAACTGCCGCATGTGCTTGGTCGAGGTAAAGGGCGGACCGCCCAAGCCGCAGGCCTCTTGTGCCCTTGCCGTCAATGACCTGCGCCCCGGCCCCAACGGCGAACCGCCGGTCATCTCCACCAAGTCGCCCATGGTGAAGAAGGCCCGCGAGGGCGTCATGGAATTCCTGCTGATCAACCATCCGCTCGACTGCCCGATCTGCGACCAGGGCGGCGAATGCGATCTGCAGGACCAGGCCATGGCCTATGGCATCGACAAGAACCGCTTTGCCGAGAACAAGCGCGCCGTCGAGGAAAAGTACATCGGCCCGCTGGTCAAGACCGAAATGACTCGCTGCATCCAGTGCACCCGCTGCGTGCGCTTCACCACCGAGGTGGGGGGCGTGGAGGAACTGGGCGCCATCGGCCGCGGCGAAGACATGGAAATCACCACCTATCTGGAAAAGGCGATGACGTCGGAGCTTCAGGGCAACGTCATCGACCTGTGCCCGGTAGGCGCTCTCACCTCGGCGCCTTACGAGTTCAAGGCAAGGCCGTGGGAACTCCGCAAGACCGAAACCATTGATGCCATGGATGCCGTCGGTTCGGCCATCCGCGTCGACAGCCGCGGCCGCGAGGTCATGCGCATCCTGCCGCGCACCAATGACAACGTGAACGAGGAATGGATCTCCGACAAGACCCGCTTCGTGTGGGACGGCCTGAAGACCCAGCGCCTCGACAGGCCCTATATCCGTGAGGGTGGCAAGCTGAAGCCGGCCACCTGGGACGCGGCGTTCGCCCTGATCGCCGAAAAGGCCAAGGCCTCGGGCCCTGAGAAGATGGCCGCGCTAATGGGCGATCTCAATCCGCTCGAGGACATGTTCGCCCTGAAGGCCCTGATGACTGGCCTGGGTGTCACGAATGTCGATTGCCGCGAGCCCCATTCAAGGCTCGGCGAAAAGGGCGGCCGCGCCGGCTATCTGTTCAACGCCACCATCGCCGGCATCGATGAGGCCGACGCCATCCTCATCATCGCCAGCAATCCGCGCCATGAGGCCGCCGTCCTCAATGCGCGCATCCGAAAAGCCTGGCGTGCCCGCGGCGTGGCCATCGGCGTGATCGGCGAGAAAGCCGATTTGACCTATGATTACGAGCACTTGGGCGAAGGACCGGATTCTCTTTCCGAACTTGCTTCGAGCAAGGCCAAAGGCAAATTCGTGCGTGCGCTCAAGGCTGCCGAACGGCCGCTCATCATCATCGGGCAGGGCGCCATCGCCCGCCCGGACGGGGCAGCGGTACTGTCGGCGGCGGCCCGTGTGGCCATCGCCTCGGGTGCCGTCAAGACCGGCTGGAACGGCTTTTCGGTGCTCCACACGGCAGCCGGGCGGGTCGGCGGCCTCGAAATCTGCGCCCTCCCGGGTAGTGACGGCGGCAAGGCAACGGCCGACATCCTCAAAAGCGCCAAGGCCGGCGACATCGATTTCGTCTACCTGCTGGGCGCTGACGAGATCGACATGAAGAGCCTCGGTGGAGCCTTCGTCGTCTATCAGGGCACCCACGGCGACGCCGGGGCCCATCGCGCCGACGTCATCCTGCCGGGCTCGGCCTATACCGAAAAATCGGGCACCTGGGTGAATACCGAAGGCCGCGTGCAAATGGCCGACCGTGCCCATTTCCCGCCCGGCGATGCCCGCGAGGACTGGGCAATCATCCGCGCCTTGTCGCAGGCTATGGGGGTGACGCTGCAATTCAACTCACTCGATGAACTGCGCGCCGCCGTCTATGTCCAGGTGCCGCATCTGGCGCGAATTGACTGGATCGAGCCGGCCGATCCTGCCGGAATCGAAGACCTGGCCAAACCGGCGGGCTCCCTGCGCAAGGCGGCTTTTGCAAGCCCGGTCAGCGATTTCTATCTCACCAACCCGATCGCCCGCGCCTCGCGCATCATGGCCGAATGCTCGGCCCTGCGTGCCGGTGGCGGCGAGCGTCAGGCGGCGGAGTAGGGCGATGAAGGAACTTATCTGGACACTCGCCATCATTGCCATTCAGTCGGTCGCCCTGCTGGTGGCGGTGCTCATCGTCGTTGCCTACCTGATCTATGCCGACCGCAAGATCTGGGCGGCGGTGCAGATGCGGCGCGGGCCCAACGTGGTCGGCCCCTGGGGCCTCTTGCAGACGTTTGCCGATCTGTTGAAGTTCGTGTTCAAGGAAGTCGTCATTCCCGACGGCGCCAACAAGGGCGTCTTCATCATCGCCCCGCTGGTGACGGGGATCCTGTCGCTGTCGGCCTGGGCGGTGGTGCCGGTCGCCAAGGGCTGGGCGGTCGCCGACATCAATGTCGGCATCCTCTATCTGTTCGCCCTGTCCTCGCTCGGTGTCTACGGCGTCATCATGGGCGGCTGGGCGTCGAACTCGAAATATCCCTTCCTCAGCGCCCTGCGCTCGGCGGCACAGATGGTCTCCTACGAGGTCTCCATCGGCTTCGTCATCATCACCGTCTTGTTGTGCGCCGGCTCGCTCAACCTGACTGACATCGTGCTGGCCCAGAAGACCGGCCTCGGCACCGCCATCGGCCTGCCGGGCTCGTTCCTCGACTGGTACTGGCTGCCGCTGTTGCCGATGTTCGTCATCTTCTTTGTCTCCGCGCTGGCCGAAACCAACCGGCCGCCCTTCGATCTGGTGGAGGCTGAATCCGAGCTAGTGGCAGGCTTCATGGTGGAATATTCCTCCACCCCCTATCTGTTGTTCATGCTCGGCGAATACGTAGCGATCACCTTGATGTGCGCCATGACCTCGATCCTGTTCCTCGGCGGCTGGTTGCCGCCGATCGATGTGGCCCCCTTTACCTGGATACCGGGGGTGGTGTGGTTCGTCTTGAAGCTGTGCTTCGTCTTCTTCATGTTCGCCATGGTGAAGGCGTTCGTGCCGCGCTATCGCTACGACCAGTTGATGCGGTTGGGCTGGAAGGTGTTCCTGCCGATTTCGATCTTCTGGGTGGCGTTGACGGCCGGTGTCCTGACGGCTTTCGGCTGGGCACCATGAGAAAGGGGCTGGAGGATATGGCATTTAGCGTCTACAGCCTGATCGGCGGCTTGGTGATGCTGATCATCGGCGTCGTCGACCTCGCCATGATGCGCACCGCCGTCTATCCGGCCCTGCGCCGCCGGCACGAGGAAGCCAAGGTCACCGGCCGCCAGGGCATCGAGCCCAATGTGATCATGGCTGTCTTCAAGGCGGTCAATCTGGTGGTGTTCCCGGCGGTCGGGTTGCTGCTTGGCGATGCGGTCCTCAGGCCGCTGCTGTCGTCGTGAGGAGGCCAACATGAGACTGGAACAAGCTGCCCGCTCGCTGTTTCTGTCCGAGTTCGTCTCGGCCTTCTTCATGTCGATGCGCTATTTCTTCGCCCCCAAGGCGACCATCAACTATCCCTACGAGAAAGGCCCGCTATCGCCGCGCTTTCGGGGCGAGCATGCCTTGCGGCGTTATCCCAACGGCGAGGAACGCTGCATCGCCTGCAAGCTGTGCGAGGCGATCTGCCCGGCCCAGGCCATCACCATCGAGGCCGGCCCGCGCCGCAACGACGGCACGCGGCGCACCA